>JBGTBV010000222.1:0-16165 GCA_041749185.1 Daejeonella sp.
ACAAACCGTAGACATTTTTCGCAGACCAACTCTTGTCCGCAATGTGCAGTGCTGATGAAGCTTTACGATACAGATCAAAATTGTATAGATGACGATCAGAATACGATTATCAGCAAGATTGCAGCACTTTTAACGGAAGGGAAAGTGCTGGCAATAAAAGGTCTGAGTGGGTTTTTGCTTTGCTGCGATGCTTCTAATGCGGCTACAATTTCCGTTTTAAGAGCGAAAAAGCATCGTCCCGTTAAACCATTCGCGGTAATGTTTCCCTCGGTTTCTGCATTGGAAAATGACCTGTTTATCACTCAAAATGAAGAATCTTTGATGGTAAGTGCGGCTGCCCCGATAGTTTTATTGAACTTAAAGCCCGAGTCGTCAGGCCGGTTAGCCATTCATCAAATTGCCCCGCAACTTGACAAAATCGGAGCAATGCTTCCCTACACGCCACTTTTTAAGTTATTGCTTCAGACATTTAACAGCCCTGTTGTGGCCACCAGTGCCAACATCAGCAATGCGCCGATAATTTATAAAAATGCGGAAGCGCTAAAAAGTTTAAATTCCATTGCTGATTATATTCTGATTCATAACCGCGAAATAAATTATCCGCAGGATGATAGTGTAACAATGGTGAGCAAAATTTACCAGCAACCCATTATTTTGAGACGTGCCCGCGGCTTTTCTCCGGCGTTTATCCCTCCGGCTGAAAGCCTTCCAGACGGAAGTTACCTGGCACTGGGCGCCTCAATGAAAAGTAGTTTCACACTTTTGCAGTCCGGCAATATACACGTGAGCCAATATTTGGGCGATACAGATAATTACGATACTTCCGAAAATTATCAGCAGGTATTAAATCAATTTCTTAACCTTCTTAAATCAGAACCAGAACTTATAGTTGCTGATAAGCATCCCGGTTACTTTAGCAGCCGGCTGGCCAAATCGCTCGGTAAAAAATGGGGAAGTAAATTGATTGAGGTGCAGCATCATCAGGCACATTTCGCCTCGGTATTGGGCGAGCACAGTCTTACAGATCAACAGGAAGCAATATTGGGAATAGTTTGGGATGGGACCGGACTGGGCGACGATGGCCACATTTGGGGCGGGGAGTTTTTTCTATTTGATAAGTGCCGCTTTTCGCGATTTGCGCACTTTTCATATTTTAAATATCTTTCCGGGGATAAAATGGCCAAAGAACCGCGGCTTTCGGCTTTGGCCGTCTGTGATCAGATTCCGGCGGCCAAATTCATAATCCGGTCCAAATTCAATACAGCGGAATGGAATATTTATCAGAAACTTATCGCCAAAAGCGATTTAAAATGTTGCAGCGCCGGTAGATTATTTGACACGGCCGCCTCCCTGTTGGGCCTGTTAGAAATAAACGAGTACGAAGGTCATGCGGCGATGCTGCTCGAAGCGGAAGCCTGGAAATATTTTAAAAATGGATTGAAAATCCCGCCGCACTGGCTTGAACAAATAAAAAAAACCGATCCGCTTTGTGTACCTGAACTTTTTGCCGGTTTTATCGGGATGATTGAGCAAAAAAAGAGCAGTGCCGAGACAGCAGCATGGTTTCATGTGCAACTGGTAGGTCGGATAGGGGTTGTCGCCGACCGTTATCCAAACTCAAAGTTATGTTTCAGCGGAGGTGTATTTCAAAATAGTTTGCTGAAAGATCTGATCATTCATATTTTGGGAAAAAACTTCAAAGTATATTTTAATGAGCAGTTAGCCCCGAATGATGAGAATATCTCCTTTGGCCAGTTGATTTTTTCAATAATTGAAAAACGGATGGTCAGTAAAGGCAGTCATTTATAAAGGTGTGAGGAAGACCTATCACAAAATATCATTAAATTGCTTTAAAAATCACGCTCTTTCAAATTAAAACTATGTGTTTAGCAATACCCGGGAAAATTAGATCAATAGAATCCTTTAAAGAAGGGTATATGCGGATGGGGAAAGTGGAGATGGGCGGCATTGTAAAGGAGATTAATTTACAATTGGTACCAGAGGCCGTTGAAAACGATTATGTGTTAGTTCATGTGGGCGTGGCTATCAGTATTGTAGACGAAGAAGAGGCAAGAAAATCTCTGGAGTTTTTAACTCAGATGAATGAGCTCGATGAGTTGTATAATTCGGCGGAAGCGAAATCTGACGATGCGGGACAATTGTCAGAACTGGAAATTGCCAGGCAACGCGAAGCAATTATTTCAAAAATGACTTCATGAAATATTTAACCGAATACCGTGACCCCGTACTTGCTGCCAGTTATTTAGAGGAAATCAAAAAAACGGTTACCCGCCCCTGGACCATCATGGAAATTTGCGGCGGCCAAACCCATAGTTTGGTTAAATATGGCATTTTACAAATGTTGCCTAAAGAAATTACCATGGTGCACGGTCCGGGCTGCCCGGTTTGCGTAACGCCCACGCATCTAATTGACCGTGCCGTTAGCCTTGCGAACAACCCTTCAGTAATTATGTGCTCTTTCGGCGATATGCTGCGGGTGCCCGGGTCTGAAAAAAGTTTGTTGCAGGCAAAGGCTGCGGGCGCCGATGTCCGCATATTGTATTCGCCGCTCGAAGCCGTTAAATTGGCCGCTCAAAATCCCGACAGGGAGGTAATATTTTTTGCCGTTGGCTTTGAAACTACTGCTCCCGCCAATGCTTTATCGGTTATCCATGCACATCAGCAACAGCTAAAAAACTATTCTATTATTGCTTCGCACGTATTGGTGCCGCCCGCTATGGAGGCTTTATTAAGCGACCCCGAGACGGTGGTGCAGGCTTTTTTAGCTGCCGGGCATGTGTGTACCATTATGGGCAACAGCGAATATTATCCGATAGTAGAAAAATATAAAGTACCCATAGTGGTTACCGGCTTTGAGCCGATAGATTTGTTGCACGGAATTTTGATGGCCCTGCGACAACTGGAAAAAGGGGTTTACAAATTAGAAAACCAATATGCCCGTGTGGTAAGAGAACACGGAAATTTATCGGCGCAGACCGCTATAACCGAAGTATTTGAAATTAGCGACCGGATGTGGCGGGGTATGGATGTAATTCCGCGGAGCGGACTTGAAGTGAAAGAAAAATACGCAGAGCATGACGCTACCCGTAAATTCAACGTTCCCGTTATTGATTCAAAGGAAAATGAAACCTGCATTGCAGGCGCCATTATGAAAGGGTTTAAAAAACCTGTAGACTGCCCGAACTTCGGTACGCTTTGTAAACCGGCCCATCCGCTTGGCGCTCCAATGGTCTCATCAGAAGGTTCGTGTGCTACTTATTATCATTTTTATTCCGCTTTAAGCGAAATAGAAAACGCTTAATCTGCTACGCTGCCAAATATAGATTTCAAATCCATCGTAAAATTTAATGGAAACATCAAATAACCCAGGTAAAGTAAAGGTTCAACTTCAATGCCGTGTGCCGAATAACGATTCTGAAATTATTACCATGGCCCACGGAAGTGGCGGCCTGTTAAGCCATCAACTGCTTGGCGATGGTGTTTTTAATATCTTAAAAAACGAATATCTGAATGAGCATCATGATGGCGCTTTTTTGAAGATCACAGGCCCGATTGCTTTCACTACAGATAGTTATGTTATTACACCTATTTTTTTTCCCGGAGGGAATATAGGCCATCTGGCTGTAAACGGTACGGTTAATGATCTGGCGATGTGCGGAGCTTTACCCCGGTACCTTTCGTTAAGCTTTATTATTGAAGAAGGTTTCGCCATGAGCGAGTTTTCCAAGATTCTTATATCCATCCGCGAAGCATGTGAGCGTGCGAATGTTCTGGTTGTTACAGGCGATACTAAAGTAGTTGAAAGGGGAAAAGGCGACAAGATTTTTATCAACACTTCGGGGATTGGACAGCTGCATGCTCAGGCAAAAATTGCCGCGGGCAATGTCTGTGTCGGCGATAAGATTATCATAAATGGAAATGTAGCCAGCCACGGTATGGCAATTATGTCTGTACGCGAGGGTTTGGTTTTTGAAACCGAGTTGGAAAGCGACACCCGCAGTCTGGCCGAAACCGTTATGGGCTTGTTAGACAAGTTTGGCCAGGACATTCATTTTATGCGGGACGCTACCCGCGGAGGAGTGGCAACCGTTTTAAATGAGCTGGCAAAAGATTGTGGATTAGGGATTGATTTGGAACAAAATGCCATACCTATGAACGGGCAGGTGGAAGGCGCCTGCGAAATGTTGGGTTTAGATCCGCTTTATGTGGCGAACGAGGGAATATTTTTAGCAGTTGTAAAAGCGGAAATAGCAGATGAAGTGCTTGATTTTATGAAGCTTTCTGAAAATGGAAAGGATGCCGCCATTATCGGGGCGGCAACTGCGGCGCATCCAAAACAAGTAATTATAACCAGGAGTATAGGTGGCAGACGCATGCTCAATATGCTTACGGGCGAGCAGCTTCCCAGAATTTGCTGATGAGATTTAGATGGTGATTGTAGTTTTTTCGTAAAAATATCAAATTCAATACTGGCGAATAAATCAATCTGATGCGCATTTGAACTTTGTACTATATTTGCGGAAGATGAAACAAAAAGTACTGGTTGTTGAGCGGGATAGCGACATTCTGGAGATTATTTCCCACGTTCTTATGGACGAAGGTTATGAGCCTATTTTGTGCCGCTCTGAAGAGGGGATTTTTGAATTAATCCAGACAAGCAAACCAGACGCTATTTTGTTGGATATAGTGAAACCTACCGATCAGGGCACCCGCCTCTGCCGCGAAATAAAGGCGGCCGAAACAACCAAACACATTCCGGTTATTGTTTTGTCTACCCACGCACAAATTGATGATGTTAAAAATATTTGTGCCGATGAAATTGTAAAAAAACCATTTGACATTGATTTGCTTATTGACGTTGTCAAACATCAGCTTGCTGCCTAAACCTGCGCCAAAGCGCTTTCTTTGATTGCTTTACTTCCGAAATTCCACTTACCAGGCTTTATTCCGCCTTCTTTTAATCTGAAATTGTTTTGTGCTTAGCTGAACTGCTGTCGCATTATTCCGGTTAAAATTTTACCGGAAGAATTCTGCGCTTTACCGAATTCTTTACGGTGCCCGCCTGATTGTGATTGCCCACAATCTCGCACCAAGCTACATTTGGTCAACAATTTAGTTCAAAAACAACAAAATTTAAGGCCATGAAAACTTCAAGAATTTTAAGCGCACTATTACTTATCGCCGTATCTTTTAACGCTGTGGCGGATGTTAAACCTAATCGCAAAGCAAGAAAAAATAAAAAATTCCGTAGCAGCGTTATCGCCGCTCCGCAAATGATTTGGGGCAATCCGGACGATGTAAACAGTGTTACGGTAAAAGCTTTAAAGGAAAGCCCGACCTTATTTGCCGCTCCCGACATGTTTTGGGGAAGCCCGGATGACGTAAACAACGCCTCTGTTGAAGCTTTAAAAAACGGAGCAAACCTGTTTGCCGCTCCCGACATGTTTTGGGGAAGCCCGGATGATGTGAACAATGCTTCTGTTGAAGCTTTAAAAAACGGAGCGACATTATTTGCCGCTCCGGAGATGGTTTGGGGCCTGGCCGGGGATGTGAATAATCCCACTGTAGACCTGCTTAAAAATATCTCTGTCAGTTCATCGGCATCAAATCAAGATTTGAACCAAGCCGATTTAACATGCGACCTCGTAAAAACCGGGGACAAATAGAATTAGTCCTGGTTTATCGCTGCCGTCGTTGTTCAAAAATGCGGCTGTTTCCTTTTTCAATTCGATTTTCAACCCGAGCTGCTTGTTCTTTAGTCAAATTCAGGCTGCCGTGCTGATCTAATATCTCAGCAGCCTCATTGGCCTGCTGCCGCGAGGTAACATCTACAGATATAACACAGCCACGGCTTGCGGCATCAGAATATCGGCTCGCTTCATCCTGATCAGTAAACAACGACCGAAAAAAATGACTGATCCCGCTTTCCTGCCGATTGTCTTGCTCTTCCTGAATCTGGTTGTTATTATTTGAAATAGTAATTTCCTCTTTTTTAAATCCGTGGTTCAGCAAATACTCTGTTGCCGCCTGGCCCTGATTAAGGTGCTCAAAAACCGCAATTACCGTATAACTCAATTCATCATTCTCGTTTTTGTGATGCGAAGTTTGGTGATCTCCGTCAATAATTGCCGGCTTATCTTCATTCGTTTTAAAAACCCGCTGATGATCTTCGTTTTCCTGTTGGCGGGAATCAGGCTTCGGGTTTTCCCGGAGAGTCTCGTGATAGGACGCCGACTGCTTGTGCTGATTTGTCTGTTGATAACTAGCTTTAGGTTCGGCTGCCGCCGGATTTGGATCAACCACCCGGTTGCTGTTTTCATCCCGGATGAACGTACTCATGGTCAGATCATAAGAATTACGGGTGAAAACCCCCTTTTCATAAGTAGGAAGCGAAGCCAGTTGATTTGGCATCAAATCATCAAAAACTACATTCTTGTAAGCCTCATTAACATCTGCATACTGAATTGGCAGCAAGACTTTTCGCTCTTTCAGGTTTAATTCGTTTTTGTTCATATCCAAAACCAGAAACTGCACCTTTCGGGCTTTGGTATCAAAGACGAGGTCTTGAACTTCACCTAAAATATTTCCATTTTGATTTTTAACCACCCAGTTCCGGATATCAGATTCGCCCGGCGATACTTCATATTTGCTGTTGCCAAGCTCTTTTAACTGATCGTAATCATTATTATTAGACGACATAAGATTTTGTTTTTAAATTGAACTTAAGATAACTGAAGAGGTAAACTTCCGCTGAGCGAACCTTTGTTAAATTGACTCATCACATTTAAATTCCCGGTGTCAAAGTAGTTGTTGATGTAGAGGTAATACGCTACGGCGGCCACTATCAGAATAATTAATAGCCATAGCCACCAAAGATTATTGCGTTTCGGTTGAACATGAATATCTGCCATAGTATTTTCGGTTTAGTTAATATGTGAACATATTTTTTTTCGTTAAGTTTTTTTAACGTCAACATTTCCCGTATATAGATAGGTTGTAAAGGGGTCTTAATTTTCTTAACTTAAGTTTGGTTAGGATTTTGAGTGATGCAGGCCATACATCGTTTGTCAGTACTACTGGTATCATCAGCATGGAAAGAGACATCAAAATAAGCGGTCTGAATAATATTATTCCCGTAAGCAATACAGAAGGCACCGTTTATAGTGCCCGGCGTACGGCCGAAATAGAAACTATCGTTAAAGTTTTGCCTCAGCCGGTAAATCTTGACAAGAAGGACGATGCGGCTACCGTTACGTTTTTAAAGGAAACTAAAAAGTTAAAGCATATTAACCAGGTAAGTAACCTGCACGTTATCAAAATTCTAAACCTCGGGCTTACAGAGGCAGACCATTTTCCTTTTATAGAAACCGAAATGGTTAAAGGGCCGAAACTGGATGATTTACTGGTGTTTCCGAACAATCCGGTCTTTGAGATCGAAGATGTGATTAGTCTGGCCAGGCAAATGGCCGATGCGCTGGCCCACTGCCATACCGCTCTGGTAAAGCACGGCGACATTAACAGCAAAAACATTCGGCTTAATTCTGAAACTGGTAATTACGTGCTATTAAATTTTGGCTGTATTTTGTTTTCTCCCGAGGCCAGAGCTTACCGGTATCAGGCTACGGTTGATACAGAATATCTGGCTCCCGAACAGGCCGATGGCCAGCTATTGTTTGAAACCGATGTGTATAGCCTGGGAATGGTGCTTTACCAGGCGCTTACCGGATCGCTGCCGCCCTTCAAAAATTTAGAAAGAAAAGATTCCGGGCAGGTGCAGGCTTTTTCTGCCGATTTTGATGCCGCTCAGGTAAAAACTTTACGCGGTGAAAATCTTCCGCCGGCCTGGCTTGATTCAAAGAAAGAATTCGAAACCAATATCCCAGCCTGGCTGCTGGAAATAATATCCCGATGCCTTGAAGCAGATCCGGCGAAGCGGTATGCCAACGGAATTAAGCTTCAGGATGCGTTGTTAAAGGCACATGAAAACGAAAATGCCCGCCTGGCGGTAGCAGCCTTCCCGGCAATTCACCCGCCTGCCATTGCAGTGGCTAATTCTGCGTTGCTGCCCGCAACTATTGTCGAAAAAGATTTGGAAATTAAACGCCTCAACAACGTTATCCTGCAAAAAGACGGGCAGTTGGATGTATTTAAATATCAGTCGGCAGAATTTAATCCGCAGCATAATAGCCTGAGCATTTCTAAACCGGTTTTCTTCTCCATGCTTGCGCTGGTGGCAGGCCTTGGAGCCGTTTCTGTTTACGGGTTTTTCTTTAGAACCCCTGAACCACGCAATTTAGCAACCACTTATTTCGATTCGGAAGATAGCACCCAGTATAATCCTGCAGTTGCAGATACAGATTCTTCGGAGATGTTAGATACCGCCGCCCTGTTAAGATCAATGCCACCTATTGCGGAAGAGAAATCGGAAATTAACAACGCAGATGAGGATCAAACGATACCGGAACCGGAAAAGCCGCAGCCAAAACCGAACAGGCTTACGCCGATCAAAAAAACTTCGTCTCAAAACAATGAGCGGAATACCGCCGAAAGAGATCAATCCGCAAAACGCGAACCCGCGGATTTTGAGGCAAAGCCCAATCGCCCTCCAAAATATACCCTGGCGGTTCCAAAGGCTTATTTTTACGATGAGCCGGATGTGAGAAGCCGGCGGCCGGTATACCTGGCAAACTCTAACGAGTCTGAACTAACGGCCACCGAAGACAGCAACGGTTTTATTTATGTGGTTTTTTTTAATACGGAGCGGGAGATAACCCGCGGCTGGTTGCGCAAACAGGATTTGCGCAAGATCAATTAGTAGCCATTGTCGCTTTTCCCGCCAACGTTTATGACCAATCCTACGGTAAAAACAGAACTTCCGGCGGTGAGAAATTTGCGGTTTTTTAAGCCAAAATTACTGCCGCTTGTATATTGCAATTGCACGGTGCGATTTAACGCCATTCTTGTAAAGAATACGGGTTCTATAAACACATTGTCTTCTGTAGGCTGCGCAATGTCGTTTCTCAGAAAATCCTTCATGTTTACATAACTAACGCGTACTGCTGTACCGTAATTGAGCGGAAAGTCGCGGCCAAAAAGGTTGAGGTTTTTTTTGTCCTTGGAACTGTAATTTACCTGCATAAAAACTTTGCTCAGGTTTGTTTCCTGCCGGTCAATGCTCATTAAGCCCATATCGTTTTCTTCGGTGGTGCTCTTCTCGCTGCTGCCGCGACCAAAGCCGGCGTAAATTTCTAAAATACGGTCATTTGCAGATCCGAAAGTGGTAAAATATCCAGCACCGGTTTCCAATAAATTATGCTTAAAATCTTTCTTTTTGCTGTTGTTATTCATCACCGAGCCGTTTAACAATACGCCGAAATGATCAGAAACCGCGTAAGCTGAATTGAAACTGGCGTTTCCCTTTAATGAGGTGTGTGCGCTGGCGCTTAACTCACCCGCCGCACTTAACATTGGGGTATTCGGCACGTTAGGAATGTATAGAGATGAGCAGGAGGTTAAAAGGATTGAACTGAACGAAATTATTTGTAATACTTTATTCATTATCAAGGTTTGTTACTTCTGCTGATTCCTTTAGGCTTAATAGGCCCTCAAACCGGCCCACGTGGGCAAAAGTATTATAATTATCAGGCTTTATTAAAAATCCCGGGCAATTTAGCGGTAGCGTTGCAAAATTACTTCCGAAAATGCAGCCACGGCGAATTTCAACTTTCACTTAATTTATTAAACACCCATGCGGTTATCAAAAAACCGATGCCGGTTATCAGCGGTGGCAACAAAAGTTTGGCGGATGAAAAAGCGCCGAGCAGGATCATGATTATACCCAGGGCGAGCATAATGAAACTGCTGATTTGCAAAACTTTATTTCGGGTCATCTTTATTCAGGTTAATTTCAAATCGTTGTTCTTAAACGAATATAGAAATAACCAATTGCCCTTCGTTCGTTTTTAAATGCCGCCGGATAAATTAATAGAAGCTGCATGCTTATTTGGACTGTTTCTTAAATATCCACACTCAGTAAACCTTAAAAAGGACCACAGTCTTCTGTAAAATAAACGGGATTGAAGCGGCAGTCTCGCCCGAGGCGAGACTAAAGCGGAAAGCCCGACTACTGAAGGCGACAGAGTTTGGGTGTTGCTTTTCCAATAATTCAAATAAATAACCAAAAACCGATCTCCCTTTAAAAACGGTGCAATGAGCCACGTTTAACGTGATGTATGGTTTGGAAATCAAATATTTGGGTGTAAAACTATTAGAGAAAATCCAATGCTTTTGAGCCATTTTATTTGGGATTTTGTTCGGGACAGAAGCCGAACGGATGAATTTGCAACCCGAATTATCCGCAAGATTCAAATTGATTCTGATACTCGTACTAAATATATTGGTAATTTAGCAGCATTATTTTCCAGATGGTAAACCAGAATATCCGCCGCAGTATAGCCCACTTCGACCTTGACAGCTTTTTTGTAAGCGTTGAACGCCTGAAAGACAGCAGCCTGATGGGTCGGCCCTTAATTGTGGGGGGTACTGGTGGCAGGGGTGTAGTTGCGGCATGCAGTTATGAAACACGTGTGTTTGGTGTGCACAGTGCTATGCCCATGAAACAGGCGCTAATTCTTTGTCCGGAAGCAATTGTGCTTCGTGGAGATTTCGCCAGCTATAGCTATTACTCGCGAATGGTTACCGACCTGATCCGCGGCGAGGTGCCGGTGCTTGAGAAAGCCAGCATTGACGAATTCTATATGGACCTGACCGGCATGGACCAATTTTTTGGCTGCAGCAAATTCACCGCCGAACTGAAAGCCAAGGTGATGAAACACACCGGCCTGCCTATTTCTTACGGGCTGGCATCAAATAAATTAATCGCCAAAATAGCTACTAACGAAGCCAAACCCAATGGCAGGCTGGAGATTGAGTTTGGAAAGGAAAAGCAATTTTTGGCGCCCATGCCCATCAGCAAAATGCCGGGCATTGGGAAGAAAACCTCATTGATACTCCGGAAAATGGGGATAGAAACGCTTAAAACTCTCAGTGAGATTCCTGAGGAAATGCTTCAAAGTCACTTCGGAAAAATGGGAGCAGAGCTGTTTAGAAAAGCAAATGGCATAGACAGGAGTCCGGTTGTACCGTATTCAGAACAAAAGAGTATTGGCAAAGAGGAAACGTTCTCAGCCGATACAATTAACATGGAAATTTTAAACGGAGAATTAGTAAAAATGACCGATCAGGTGGCGTTTCAGCTTCGGCGGCAGCATAAACTCAGCGGATGCGTAACGGTTAAGTTACGATACTCAAATTTTGAAACGTTTACAAAGCAGGCTGTAATTACGTATACCGCCTCCAGCAATGTGCTGCTGCAAACTGCAAAAGAGCTTTTTAAAAATGTATATGATGGCCGGTCGAAAATCAGGCTACTGGGTGTGAGATTAAGTCATCTGGTTCATGGACAGCAGCAAACGGATCTTTTCGACGATACGGATGAAAGCGTTCGTTTGTACCAGGCGCTTGACCATCTGAGAGAACGTTTCGGCGAAAATGCGGTTGGCCGGGCGGCCGGGGTTTAATTTTCAGATTGGTTAGTTGCTATAAATCCGCATTATTGAACGCCCGCTAATCATCCTTTTTGAATAACTGGCAAAGCGTTTGATACAACAACGTTTTTCTAAATCCCCAGCTAAAAAATATGAAATCTGCAATTCTACTAACTATCGCCTCCCTCATCACCTGGATTCCCGCATCAGCACAAACAGAATCGCCCTATAAAACCAGTTGGAAAACAGACGGTCTGGCAATTGCCGGCGGCGTGGGCCTGAGTATGTTCGGCTTAAGCCTGATAAAAAATAAGGAAGACCTTACCGAAGCGGAAGTAAACGCGAAAAATATTGAAGATGTTTTCTTTATTGATCGTTTTGCCGCCGGCGATTATTCCAGTCAGGCGAATAAAGACAGTTATCTTCCCTTCTACGGGTCATTTGCCGCCGTGCCCGTTGCGATGCTGCTTGATAAAGGCCAGCGAAATAACGCCTTTCAGGTGATGGCTTTGTACGTAGAAACCATGGCAGTTACCGGAGCGCTGTTTTCAATTACAGCAGGCGCCGTTAACCGGAGCCGCCCCTATGTTTACAATACCGACCGGCCATTGGGGCACCGTGCCGACAGTGATTCGCAGCGTTCATTCTTTGCGGGCCACACCGCGGCAACGGCCACCGCCTCATTCTTCGCCGCCAAGGTTTTTAGTGATTTTAACCCCGATTCTAAGGCGAAACCTTACGTATGGGCTGCCGCAGCAATCGTTCCGGCTTCCGTTGGATACATGCGTTTACGGGCGGGCCGGCATTTTCTAACCGATAACTTGCTGGGCTATGGTATAGGGGCAGGCGTGGGAGTATTGGTTCCGCATCTGCATAAGGTTACTAAAAATACAAACCTTACACTGCAACCATTTAGTGCCGCCGGGGCGCAGGGGCTTAGCTTCACCTATAAACTAAACTAGAAATCCTGGCCGGGAAATCCATCTTTCGCAAATCGCTTCAGAATTTATACCTTCCGGGATGATGTATCCGCTGCTGTTTTCATTTCTGTGCTTTCCGATGATACTTGCGAACCCGGATGATTCGCTGGAGCTTAGGATAAAAAAAGAATTCGCTGCGGCGAAAGGAGATTTTGCCCTTGCCTTTGAAGATGTTCAATCCGGCAAACGCCTGCTCATTAATGCCCGGGAGAATTTCCACGCGGCCAGCACCATGAAAACCCCGGTGATGGTTGAAGTTTATAAGCAAGCCGCAGCCGGAAAATTCTCTTTGCAGGATTCCATTCCGGTGCACCAGAATTTTAAAAGCATTGCAGACGGCTCTGAGTTTATTCTTAATCAGTCCAGCGATAGTGAGCAGGAACTGTATAAAGTTATCGGCAAGAGAAAAAGCATTTATGACTTGCTTTACCTGATGATTATTCAAAGCAGCAACCTGGCAACCAACCTCATTATTGAACGGGTTGGAGCTGACAATGTGAACAAAACCATGCGTGAAATGGGTTTAGCCGATATTCAAGTTTTGCGGGGCGTGGAAGATATTAAAGCCTATGAAAAAGGGATGAACAATGTCACCAACGCCTACGATCAGCTGTTGCTCTATTCTAAACTCGCCGGGGGCAGTTTGATTAATCCCGCCAGCTCAGAGCAGATGCTGAACATTCTGCTTGACCAGAAGTTTAACGAGATTATTCCGGCCAGACTTCCCAAAAATGTGAAAGTGGCGCATAAAACCGGCTCAATAACGGGTGTGCAACACGATGCCGGTATTGTGTTTCTTCCCGACGGCCGTAAATATGTGCTGGTATTGCTGTCTAAAAACCTGGAGGATGAAGCGGCGGGCGTGGAAGTTCTGGCCAGGGTATCAGAACTGGTCTACCGGGAATTTACCAGGAAATAGCGAACCACATTCATACCTTTCTAATTACCCGAGTTCAATTTTTTTTCGAGTTTAAGCTTCATGAGTGGGGTTATGCCGTTTATCGCGAGTAGCCTGTCCGGATTTTTTTATCGGGATTAAATCGCTCAAATTGGGTTTATTCCATTAATTTGAAAATCGAACTCCGCTTTGCAGTTGAGCTCCGGCGGGAGCATCCTGTTTACAGAAACGATGGCGAATGTCGAACCGGCTCCGCCGGAGCCTCCTAAAATGTAGGCATTGCAGATACGCCTTTTATTTTACCTTGATTTATCATGCCCTGGATTTTATCCCTTTTGTCACTGGAACCCCGGCAGAATGCAATCGGAAACGAATGCTCGGTAATTTTGAAGTGTTTTTTCTTGAATTGATTTCGCTTCATTTCGTTTTATTCACCTGAAGTATTTTGGAAAGCAAAACCCTCCCTCTGTTGCTTACACCCGTCGGGCTTTCCGCTTTAGTCTCGCCTCAAGCGAGACTGCCGCTCCAATCCCGTTTATTTAACGCGGGACTTTGGTTCTATTCGCAGTTGTTTGCGGTATGGAATTCTGGTAAATATCTACTGCTTTAATTTATACGCCCAGGTGTATATTCCATTCGCTGCTGAACGCCCTTTAATTCAATGGCTTTAACCTGAGTTCAATTAATGTTTACTTTATTTAAGCTTCGTACGCCGGGTTATCAATTAAAACGCCAAAATTAACATCGTTCAGTTAATTAATAATCGAAATCAGGTTATCCTTGTTCCCACATTAGCTAATTAGCTAATTAGCAAATTGACCAATCGGCACATTAGCACATTGTACCTTTGCACGCATGAGCATATCGAATTCCACAGAAACCATTGTGGCCCTTGCCACGCCTTCCGGCTCTGGCGCAATCGCGGTTATCCGCCTTTCTGGAGGGCAATCAGTGGCGATAGCCAATGGGCTTTTCGCCGGGAAAGACCTCAGTAAACAGCGATCGCATACCATTCACTTCGGCACCATCCGCGACGGCGAAACCGTAGTTGATGAAGTTCTTGTTTCCCTTTTTATAGCGCCGGCATCTTATACCCGCGAAGATGTGGTGGAGATTTCATGCCATAACTCCGCATTTATTATCGAACGGATTTTAAAATTAGCCATGAACCATGGGGCCCGGGCGGCAAAACCCGGCGAATTCACACTAAGGGCTTTTCTGAACGGCGGCATGGATCTTTCGCAGGCAGAGGCTGTGGCCGATTTAATTGCCAGCAATTCCCAGGCATCCCACCAAATGGCTATGCAGCAGATGCGTGGCGGTTTTTCTAACGAACTCCAGAAACTTCGCGAACAGCTAATTCATTTTGCTTCCATGATTGAGCTGGAGCTTGACTTTGCCGAAGAAGACGTCGAGTTTGCAAATCGCGAAGAATTGAAAGCGCTCATACACCAGATTAAACAGGTAATTGAACGGCTGATCAGCTCCTTTGAACAGGGTAACGTGATGAAAAATGGTGTCCCGGTGGTGATTGCCGGCAAGCCCAATGTGGGTAAATCAACCTTGCTAAACGCCTTGCTGAACGAAGAACGGGCCATTGTTTCGGAAATTGCCGGAACCACCCGCGATACCATTGAAGACGAGATCAGCATTCATGGTATTGTTTTCCGGTTTATTGATACGGCGGGCATCCGCAGTACCGAAGACATTGTTGAAGCGCAGGGAGTGGAGCGTACGTACGTGAAGATGAAGGCCGCAAAACTGATCATTTATATGATTGATCCCAATCAATCAACCAACGACGTGGAAACACAGTTGCAGGAGCTGGAAACACTGGGCATTCCGTACGTGATGCTGCTCAACAAGTCTGATCTGCTGAGCCCTCAGCAAAAGCAGGAATTTGCCCGCTTTAATCCCGCTTACACTTCGGCAAAGAATAAGGAGGGGATTGATGAACTGAAGGAAGAAATCCTCAACAAAGTGAACCTGGCGAAAATTAATACGGATGATGTGCTCATCAGCAATATCCGCCACCTGGAAAGTCTGCAAAAAACCAGCGAATCCCTCAACCGCGTTCTGGAAAACACTGAAAGCAACGTTACATCTGATTTTATCTCTATGGATATTAAGCAGGCGCTGTACTATTTAGGCGAGATAACCGGCGAGGTAACGACAGATGATTTACTGGAGAATATATTTTCGAAGTTTTGTATCGGAAAGTAAATATTCTACTGTTTTATTCGCTTTTTTAAGTACCCGGGCTTTTACTCCCATTTTTCTATTAGTCAGAATTAGTCCCGGAAAGATTTTTTGGTCTTTTTGTGTGAATAATTATCTAGATCTGCCGGCTTCTACCAGGGAGTGAAAAACTGAGCGGTCAAAAACTATTTGAAGCTGAGAAAGTTATTTAGACCTTGAGCAAATTGAATTCAACCAAAAAACAGATACAGCAATGAACGCTTTATTTGCAACAATAATCCTTATGAACAGCTTACTCCTTTTTGATTTTAACTCCTCATCAGACTGGTCTGTGTGGGAAATAGAAAACGACGTGGTAATGGGCGGGAAATCCACCAGCCAACTCTCGAGAAGTAAAGAGGGCCATGCGGTTTTTACAGGATATGTCTCCCTGGAGAACGACGGTGGATTTGCTTCTATGCAATATCATTTTAAATCCAAAGACATCAATGGCTACGATAAGGCAGTCATCCATTTAAAAG
>JBGTBV010000223.1:0-20588 GCA_041749185.1 Daejeonella sp.
TGCTGATCCTGAGGCATGGTTTCCATATCTTGATAAACTGGAAAAAGCATCGGGAACAAGCATTTCTGATATCAGCAGCTTGCTGTCTGCCCTGCAATCGCGGGTGAATTATTTCCATGAAAATGGCTGCCGCATCGCCGACCACGGCCTGGCACACATGCCGGAAACTTTTGAATTTAACACGAAGCTTGAACAGGAACTGAAAGCGTTTATTGCGAATCGCGGTTCGGGCAAAAGCTTCTCATCGCCCGGCCGGTTTACCGGTTATATCCTGATGCAACTCTGCCGAATGTACCATCCCAAAGGCTGGGTGCAACAATTTCACCTGGGGGCCATCCGCAACAACAATATAAAAATGTTCAATACGCTTGGCGCTGATGCCGGATTTGATTCTATCGCTGACTACGGCCAGGCACAAAATCTTTCTCACTTTTTGGGAAAGCTGACAGAAACCGACCAGCTCAGCAAAACCATCCTTTACAACCTTAACCCGTCCCAGAATGAAGTTTTTGCGGCCATGGCCGGAAATTTTAACGACGGCGATACCCCAGGAAAGATTCAATACGGCAGCGCATGGTGGTTTTTGGATCAGAAAGACGGGATTGAAAAACAGCTCAATACCCTTTCTAAACTGGGCCTTATCAGCACCTTTATCGGGATGATTACCGATTCGAGAAGCTTTCTCTCCTATTCCCGACATGAATATTTCCGCCGGATTTTATGCAACCTTTTTGGTGCCGAAATGGAGAAAGGCGAATTGCCCGACGATGAAAAATGGATAGGCAAGATCATACAGGATATTTGCTATCACAACGCAGAGCGTTACTTTAACTTTGATCAGGATTATTTCACGCAAAGAGCGCAAAGTTAGATCGCAAAGATCGCAAAGATCGCAAAGCAGCTTTGCGATCTTTGCGCCTTATTATATGCTTTGCGTGAAACCACTTTTAAATTAGTACCCGTTAATTAATACTCCTTTCCATGAATAAAGTCGTTTGTTTTGGCGAAATACTGTTGCGATTTACTCCTTCTGCCAACGGAGGCTGGCTAAAGGAGAACCGCATTCCGGTTTTTCCGGGCGGGGCCGAGGCAAATGTAGCATCTGCCCTGGCCAGGTGGGGAATCCCGGTAAGCTATGTTACGGCTGCGCCGGAGAATTTTCTTGCGGATCAGTTGCTTGGCTTTTTAAATGATCAGGGCGTAGAAACAACCTCGGTTCACCGCTCCGGCAACCGCATCGGCACCTATTATTTGCCAACGGGTGCCGACCTTAAAAATGCGGAAGTGATTTACGACCGTCAATATTCTTCTTTTTGGGATTTTAAAACCCGGGATGATTAATTGGGAAAGTGTTTTTGAAGGAGCCGGATGGTTTCATTTCAGTGCCATCTGTCCGGCGTTAAACCAAAATGTGGCGGATGTATGCCGTGAAGCTTTAATTGTTGCCCGACGGAAAAACATCCGGATTTCCGTGGATTTAAACTATCGCGAAAAGCTTTGGAAATATGGTAAAACGCCAGACGAAGTAATGCCGGAACTTGTTCAGTACTGCGATCTGGTGATGGGAAATATCTGGGCGGCCAACAAAATGCTTAAGATCCCATTAGATCCGGGTATTGAAAATGATAAGCCTGATTTATACCTCCGCCAGGCGCAAAGAACCGCCGAAGATATCATTCAAAGATTTCCTCAATGTAAAATGGTGGCCAATACGTTTCGCTTCAGCGATCAAAACCGCCTGAAATATTATGCGGCATTATACGATCAGCATTTGTTCAGTTCTGCAGAATATCATACAGAAAATGTTGTAGACAAGGTTGGCAGCGGCGACTGTTTTATGGCAGGTCTAATTTACGGGTATATCAACCGGCTGGAACGTCAGGCTATCATTGACTTTGCCACCGCGGCAGCGTTCCAAAAATTATTTGAGCAGGGCGATGCCACAAGAAAATCGGTTAATGAAATCAAATCATCCATAAAGACAATATGAGAAGGAGAGACACTACTTTAGAATTAATAAAATCGCAGGGCATGTTGCCGCTGTTCTATCACGATAGTGAGCAAACCAGCATCGATATTGTTAAAGCGTTGTACCAGGGCGGCGGCAGACTGATTGAATACACCAATCGCGGCAGCAACGCTTTGAAAAACTTTTCGGGCTTAAGAAAAGTGATCGACAAGGAACTACCCGGCATGGAACTCGGGGTTGGAACTATTCGCACCGTTCAGGATGCCGAAGCTTTTATGGACGCCGGTGCTGATTACGTTGTTTGCCCGGTGATCAATACAGAAGTGGCCGGCATTGTTCATCAACGAAAATTACTGTGGATAGCCGGATGCATGACCCCCACAGAGATAGATGCTGCCGAAAAAGCCGGCGCAAAATTGGTGAAGATATTTCCCGGTAATATTCTGGGGCCATCTTATATATCCGCAATTAAAGAAATTTTTCCCAACCTGCTCTTTATGCCTACCGGCGGAGTGGAACCGGCCACGGAAAATCTTTCGGCCTGGTTCAACTCCGGGGTTTGTGCCGTTGGTTTGGGAAGTAAATTGATATCCAGAGAAATTTTAGAAAATACGCGATATGAGGAATTAACCGCTCTGACCCAACAAACTTTAAAATTAGTGCAATCAGCCAAAAAATAATTCAAGTCCTATGTTTCAACCACTTGCAACCGCTCCCGGCCAAACTACAAACTCAAAAATTGGCAATTATCGCTGGACAATCTGTTCATTGATTTTTTTCGCCACCACCATTAATTATTTAGATCGGCAGGTGATCAGCCTGCTAAAACCAACTCTGGAGAAACAGTTCAACTGGGATGAGAACGACTACGCAAACATCGTGATCGCGTTTCAACTCGCCTATTCCATCGGGATGTTATTTGCCGGGCGGTTTATTGATAAAGTGGGAACCAAAATGGGCTACGCCATATCGCTTACACTTTGGTGTGTGGCTTCCATGCTGCACGGCTTTGCGGTTGGCACACTAAGCTTTGTTTTATTCCGGATGCTACTGGGCATCAGCGAAGCAGGGAACTTCCCGGCGGCCATTAAAACGGTAGCCGAATGGTTTCCAAAAAAAGAAAGGGCGCTGGCCACCGGCATTTTCAACTCAGGCACTAACATCGGAGCGATCATAGCGCCATTGGTAGTTCCCTGGATGGCCATTAACTGGGGTTGGCAGACTACGTTTTTTGTAACCGGTGCTGTTGGTTTTATTTGGTTGATTTTTTGGTTTACCATGTACGAAGTGCCTGCTAAGCACAAAAAATTATCAAAGTCGGAGTTTGATTATATAAATAGTGACATTGAGGATCAGAAGGAAATATCCAACACAACTGTTGTTGAACCTCAAATTTCCTGGGGCAGATTACTCACCTACAAACAAACCTGGGCCTTTGTAATGGGCAAGTTTTTAACAGACGGAATCTGGTGGTTCTTCTTGTTCTGGTTGCCCGCATTCTTATTGGCTGAGTATGGGCTAACAGGAACTGCGGTGGGGCTGCCCATAGCGGCAGTGTACACCATGACCTGCTTCGGAAGCATTTTGGGTGGCTGGTTACCCATGTGGTTTGTAAAAAATAAGGGCTGGGATGTAGTGCGGGCCCGCAAGACTTCGATGCTAATTTATGCTGTTTTCCCTTTAGTGGTTATTTTCTCGCAGTTGGCTGGCACTCAGGGAATGTGGTATGCCATTATCCTGATCGGTATTGCGGCCTCAGCACACCAGGCATGGTCAGCAAATATATATACCACTGTGTCAGATATGTTTCCGAAAAATTCAGTTGCCTCTGTCATTGGGATTGGAGGAATGGCCGGTGGTTTAGGCAGTATTCTGATTGCTAAACTTGCCGGATTACTCTTTAAACATTACGAAGCATTGGGCAAAATTCAAACGGGCTATTATATCATGTTTATGATTTGCGGCTTCGCATACCTAACTGCCTGGGTAGTGATGTTTAAAATTTTGATTCCGAAAATGGAGCCTATTGAGGTTTAATTGCTGATGAGAATACCTGTACTTAAAAATATAATTCCATGAAACAACGATATCACAATAGCCCAGAAGAGGTTAGCATGATGAACACCAACCAGCTAAGGGATCATTTTTTAGTTGATACCTCATGGATGGAAATGGTTTCAACTTCCTTTATTCACATTATGAACAGCTCGTCATCGGTGGATTAACCGCCAGCGAAACGCCAGTTAAGTTGTCAAATTATGAGAACTTCAAATCGGATTATTTTATGGAGCGCAGGGAATTGGGCATCATGTTTTAGTGTCAAAAGTTACATGGTCGGCACAAAGCTATAACCGTATTGTTGGGGCCAATGACCGGATTAGAGTGGGCGTGGTAGGTTTTTCTGATCGGCATAAACAATCGTTGATCCCCTCTTTCCTGAATCATCACAAGGAATTGAATTTTGATGTGGTTGCCGTATCCGATATCTGGAAGAAAAGAAGGGAAGTACAAACTGGATTAAAAGCAACCTTTGACGAAAAAACGCAGGAAGTAATGGTTGGTGGTAAAGCTTTAATATTAACAGATTTTTAAAATAGTAAATTTATATTAGACGCATTGAAGCTGAAATTTCTAAAACAACTGAATGCTTAGACGTCTTGGATCGATTTATAAGTGAATGGGGAAATTAAATCAATTTCCCCATTCATTCCTGTTATCTAAAATTACAACTTACCCCGCTCCACAAACTGCTGATCTTGGCGTCTTTGCCGCTTCCTTCAAAAATTCCATATAAGCCGGATGAAGTAAAAAACTCATGGCCAAGGGTTGTTTTATTAACTTCAATCACATAAGCGCTTTCCATATCAGCTCTTGTAGAGCCGATTCCTATGCCTGCCATTGTGGTTAATGTTTTGGAAGTCTTGGATGATAGACCCATATACCAACCTGCAAACTTCCAGTTTTTTTGGCTTTTTGATTGTTGAAATACCAATGTTAGTCCATTTTCCCAGGAAGCCATTTGTAAAGGTCCTGCACCACATTCCTGGTTGATTCCTACATTGCTGGGCTTCATATCCAAAACTTTGCTAACCATCTCAATCATCTGCTCTAAGCCGACACCAAATGATATTTCTCTGGAAGAACCGGTTTGCTCATCAACAAGCTGAACCGCATTGGATGTAAGCACTAAAATTTGCTTGCTTACAAGGTTAGCTTCTGTAGAATCCCGGTTGCTTACCGTCGGAATTTTCTGCGAGTTCTGAATGGTGTCTGAAGAATTTTCAATCCCAATCGAATCAGTACTCTTCGATGTAATTGTATTGTTCTGACAACCGTATAAACTGATTAGAACTAAAGTGAGTGCAGAAAATAATTTCATAGCATAGAAGAATTTTATGCAAGCTAATCAATTTGTTTGCCAGGCTACTTAAATCATGGCTGGCTATAAATATTTCTTACTTACTATCAAAAAACCGGGTAAGATGATAAACATTGTCATTAAGCTTTTTCATTTCTCTCAACAAAGGCTCGTAGGGCACAAACTCCGAATTCACAATTCCTTTGTTTGAATCCCGGTTAGAAGGATCTGTTTTCAGATCATTGGGATCATTGTCTTGATAAGTAAACCAATGCCATCCTACACAATTTTTGCTCTTCAAAAGTTCGATGGTAAAGTTCTGATAAAAGAAGCCGCGGTCTTGCTGAGTTTTCACAATCCAGCCCGCTCCCGTGGCGTTCTTCAAGCCAGAATCTTCGCCTTTGGTATACCACTCGGTAATCAGAAAAGGCTTTCCCGACCATTTTTCCCATTCTTGCATTTGCCTGGAGTTGGGCTGCCACATACGGTAATGGTTAATTGAAATGATGTCCATGTACTTACCGGCCACCCTGAAAATCTCGGGGCTGGTTAATTCCTGGCGGTTTTGCTGATTAAACCGACAGCCGAGGTACATGTGGTTTGGATCATATTTGCGAATCGCATCAGAAACTTTTTTTACATACGTTTCAAAATAGAACCCCGAAAAAGCCAAACGATCCTCCTCAGTAATATCTTCTGGTTTTGCGTCTTTACCCTTGCGGGAATCATACCAGGATCGGGCAGCGATGTAACCCGCTTCATCTTTGGCCAAATTTAACAGGTGAATGTCGAGGGCATCGGTTTTCCAGGGAAGCTCGTTGTCGGTATAATAGCCCATCAGGTATTTATCATCTCTATATTTCACAATGTCTTTGATGGCATTGTCTACATACTGATCAAATTCCGGATCAAAAACCATAGCCAAATCAAAACGATAGTTCTGCCATCCGGCCACTTTATATTTTCCGCCAAAGCGTTTAACGTGCGCCGACTTATAGCTTTGCATCGGGTTTAAAATAATTGAATAAACAATCGGCTGCGGAGATTCTCGAATGAGGTCAACCGCCGACCAGCAGCCCGAACCGTTGAAACCATATCGCCGGAGCATTTTACTTTCTTCTTCCCTCCAAATCTCCGGCGTTTTGTATTTCTGATTAAAAACCTCTTTCTGACGGTCGGAAGTACCCGGCCTAAAAACAGCCACTCCTTTGTAGATGAACGGATAACCTTCCGGATCAATAATCCACCAGCGGTCTTTTATTTTTTCGGTTCTGAAGAATCCGGTTCCGTTCACTTTATTTACTTTCCAACTTCCAAACTGGTTGAGTTGCGGTTCTTTTTTCGATTTAAAACCCGGCAAATTATCAACCGTTTGTGCGGTGTAGGTAGTCCAGGTGGTGTCTGTATTTGATTGCCTGACTTCAACAACGTTCAATTCATTCTTTTTTTGGGCGTGCAGATCACTTCCGCAAATCATCCCGATAAGGCAAAAAAGGATAGCTATTTTGTTCATTATGAGATTTTTTTTTGTTTTTGCTCTTTACTTTAATCCTTCAAGGAAACCAGAATAGGCTAATTTCTTATCATAATTATCATCGAAAAGAAGCGGATATTCTTTTGGGTTTCCGTTTGCACGGTCTCTTAACCAGGTATATTTGTCGGTCAATCCCCATAGGGTGATTCCAAACTTCTGATTGGCAGGCAAAGCACTATACAGTTTCGCAATGTTCTTATAAAAATCGGCCTGCTTTTGCTTGTCGGCATCTGTGAAAACGTACGTGTCAAGGCGGTCAACATTTACTCTTGAATCAATCTCTGAGATATGGATCAGGAATCCGCTGGAAGCAAGATCGTTGAAGCCTGTAGTGATATTGCTTTGATTGGTCCTGATCCCATAATGATACTGCTCGCCTAAGCCGTCAATTGGGAAACCTTCCTTTTTAAAGCGCAGAGCCATGTTCTTCATAGCGTTTCTTTTACCGCTTGCCAGAACTACGTTGTAATCGTTATAAAATAACTTTACCGCCGGATCCGCCTCCCGGGCATACTTAAAACATCTTCCCACAAATCCAACAGGGTCTTTAAACGTCCCCTGAATCTGGGATTCGATCCGGAGGGAACCGTCATCATTAAAAATTTCATTGGCCACATCCCAGCTCCTTATTTTTCCCCTATATCTCCCAACAACGGTTGTAATGTAATCCTTCACTTTGCTTTCGAACATTACTGAATCATATCCGGCAGATTTGAACCAATCCGGAAAGGAACGATACCAAAGCAAAGCATGACCGTGAACTTCCATTTTGTTTTGTTGAGCGTAGCTCATCAGGTAATCTACGTTTTCAAAGTTATAGGCATTATCGGCTGTCCATATGTAGTTCATCTTCATTTCGTACTCTGCGGTGATCTGATTGAACTCCGATTTAAGCACGTTATCGTATGCCGGTTCAGCTTTCATACGATTGCTGCTGATGGCGGTGCCTATTTTAAAGCTGGCCGCTTCAATTAATTTCTGATCTGGAACCGGGGAAACTACCGGAGGCAATGGAGCAAATACCGGATTGCTTTCTGGTGATTTCTTTTTACAGCCTGAAAGAGAAATCAGGATTATTAATGGGATTAGGATTATTTTCCTCATATTTTTAATCATTTGCTGATCTGTTTAGGCTATTTCTTTGAGAATGATTCCATGATCCGCAATACCTCAGTTCCGGTTAATGCATCACAGGGATTTGGCCCTTCGTTCAAAAAATATTGAACTACCTGACCGATCATCGGTTGCTGTACATGCTGGGGCGGCAAAATTCGAAATGCCTCTTCCCTGCCATCTTTAGTAACGATATAGGTATCTCCAAAAAATGGAAAACTTATTTTTCCGAGCGAACCTATAATTTCACAAACGTCTGCTTTTTCTTCTGTTGGAGAATTGAAACACCATTGGCCGTTAAAAAGGATGTTATTTAAAAACAACATTTGTCCGCTCACCAAATCAGTAACCTGGCTTTGCGCAGAAGTTGATGAAAGTCCGCAAGTGTTTTTAACCGGGCCGAAGAGATACAACATCATGTCGATTTGGTGAGGAGCCAGATCAAAAAACAAACCCCCTCCAGAAATCAAAGGATTTATCCGCCAGTTATCGACTGTTTTAGTGATTACGTTATTCTTTGCAGGCAAAAACATTTTCAGGTTCACGAACAGAATCTCCCCGATACTTCCGCTCCATATCAGCTCGTTAATCTTGATAAAAAAAGGCATCGCCCTGCGATAATGGGCTACGCTTAATTTAGAGCCAGAAATTTCAGCTACCTCCGCCATGTTTTTACATCCGGCTTCGGTTAAAGCCATTGGCTTTTCTACGTAAACATCCTTCCCTGCCCTTAATGCTTGTACGGTATATTCTTCATGATAAACCGGCGGTGTAGCAATATAAATGGCATTAATGTTCTCATTACAGATCAAATCAGTGGCATCTGTACTCCAAAATGGAACCTGATGTCTTAGGGCGTAATCTTTTGCTTTTTCTGCGTCACGCCGCATCACCCCATACAGCGAAGAATGTTCTATCTTATTAAAACCTGGTCCGCTCTTTAGTTCGGTAACATCGCCGCAACCAATGATCCCCCAATTTATCATTTTGGCCATCCTATTATATTAAATTGTAGATTGGTTAAAAATCAGTTTCCCGCAGCCCGGACATCGCATCTGCATCTTTGGCGGAGTACGAATACTTTTTTAGCAATTTCCCTTTTTTATCAAAGATCAGCATCTGCGTAGAGTGGACCGGAACAGAGCTTTTGTACCTGTTGTTTAAACCTGCATTAATGCTAATCTCTTCTTTTCTGGAATCTGCTTTTTTCGTGCTGAAGTTAAGCGTATAGGCTAACTCATTCTCACGGTTTTTGTTCAGAATCATGATCGCCATTCCGGTTTCGTCCCCCATGGGGATCACAACCAAATCTGTTGGGTTTGGAGAATGTTGCAAATAGGTTTTCTTAACATTCTGCGCAAGCAACAAAGAATGATAGTAGTTTGAACGCGGAAGATATTTTCCATCCACCAGATCAAACAAACTTAGATCGGTTCCTTCACGATCAGCTCCACCCTCTAAAATACTCCACGGACAAATGGTAAATGCTCCTTCACGCATGCCCAAATCATACATTTCTGCATAAATCTGTCCGTTGTGGAAAGTATAGGGCAGATACTTTTCATTCAGCTTAGGATCATCAACTAACCAATGTGAATTAAATTCTGTAATGGCCCAGCTGAGCTGATGTTTAGCTGATCTTTTCGCGTTAAAAACCGCGAGTCTTTTTTTCAAATCCCTTACGTTCGTCTCAAAATGGCTGATGTCTGTAAACCGGTAATTATGAAAAGCAACCATATCCAGATAGTAATAATCTTTGCCGGGCACTTTGCCGGTAATGTCGAGGTCGCCGCCTAATAATCTTTCCAGAAAGGGTGCTTTATAGGATGAAAGATCGAATCCCATAATTTTAGCTTCCGGATCGTAGCTTTTTATCTGCGCAGAAATCTTCGAGAAGTAGTCAAACACTTCTTCGGGCGAAGCAAGCTGATTTCGATGGTCAGGTTCATTACCTATGCTCCAAAACCGGATTTTCCTTCCCATTCGGCCGTTTATAAATTCAATAGCTTTTAACGCTTCATTATCATCTTTTAAGTGGCGGGGCATTTGTAATACGGGCTCTGCTCCCACCGAGCGGGCATAATCTATCAATTCAACCGCCCCCTGATTGATGAAACCGGCATTTTCGTAACCATTACCGCCAATTCGGATAGTTTGATATTTAACCTTTGAAATCTGGTCCTTGACTTTGAGTAGCGAATTTTTCTCCCAGGCATTCTGGCCAAGCAGGTATGGACTGATTTTAGTTTGGCCGAAGGAAGCACTTGGAAGCAAATGGGTTGAAAACAAAAAGATGAATATCGCAACTTGAATGTTTAGCTTCAAAATCCGGCTGACTAAAAAATCAAAAGTAACTGATCTGATCATTTTATATGTTTTATAGAAAATATCGTTCTGGTTTTATTGTTATTGCTTAGTAATCAGTTGCTTACTCAGTAATAACCAAGTCTTTGGTTAAGCGGATGTCTTCTGACGAGGAGCCAACCATCACCTTAAATGTGCCGGGTTCTACACTCCAGTTCATATCCTTATCCAGCAAAGCCAAATGATCTGGATCTATGGTAAACCTGATGGTTTTGGTTTCTCCCGGCAAAAGGGAAACCCGTTCAAATCCCCGCAACACCGATTCATATGTAGTTACACTACTGACCATATCTTTCAGATACAACTGAACCACTTCATCGCCCTTCACTTTTCTACTGTTTGTTACGTCAACAGAAACCTGTACAAGTCCTTGGTTTACCTGCTTCTCTGGAGACACTTTAAGGTTTTTGTATTCAAAAGTGGTATAACTCAATCCGTATCCGAATGGATAAAGCGCACCGACAACCGCAGTGTTTCCGAAGCCGTTCGGCCCGTCGCCCGGCTGGCCGGCGTGAGAACCCTTTTTATAGGGGAAATTCAATTCGATTTGCCCGGTAGACTTCGGGAACGTAACCGACAGCTTGCCGCCCGGATTATAATCGCCAAATAAAGCCTCCGCGACTATTTGTCCGCCTTGCGGCCCGGGAAACCATGCTTCCAGAATAGCCGCCAGATGGCGGTTTTCCCAGTTAATGGTTAACGGTTGGCCATTTACCAATACCATAATCACCGGCTTGCCTGTAGCCTGCAAAGCCTGGATCAATTGAAACTGTCGCCCCGGTAATCCTAAAGCGGTTCTTGATAAACTTTCGCCTACCCGTTTGTCATCCTCGCCAACAACGGCGATGATTACATCTACAGATTTTGCCTGTTCTACAGCAGCATTTATAGAAGCCTTTTCGGCAGATGATAATTCGGTGGGAATAACTTCACTCTCTGGCCAGGTAGCATCTACAATATCGCAACCTTTAGAATAAATAATATCCATTGCCGATCCTGCACGGTTTTTTATTCCCGCAAGGATAGACGTTAACTTGTTGTTTGAAGGACCGTAGCGGCTTAACTGATAGTTTGTTTCATCCGCAAGCGGACCGGTAACCAGGATTTTTTTGATTTTATTCTGATCAATCGGTAATATATTCTTATCATTTTTCAGCAATACCAATGATTCCCTGTTGATCTGTAAGGCAAACTCTTCGTCAGCCGTGGTATGTACCAGTTTGTCGGCAGCTTTTACATCTTTTACGTATGGATGATCAAATAGACCAAGCTTGAACTTAACCCTCAAAACATGGGCGACGCTGGCATCGAGGGTTTTCATGGAAACTTTGTTTTCCCCTACCAGTTCGCGGAGCGGCAAAATGTAATTGGACGGGGGCGTAAAATTGGTACGGACATTCAAACCTGCTTCAATGGCCATTTTTACTGCTCCTTTGTAATCTTCAACTACGTGATGCTTGGTAAGTAGAAACTCCACGGCCTCACTGTCTGAAACCACATAACCGTTAAACCCGTACTGTTTTCTTAAAAGTTCGGTGAGAAAATAATAACTTCCGGAAACGGGCATTCCGTCCCAATCATTATAACTGCTCATGATGCCCATTACCCCGGTTTCCTGAATCACTCTTCTGAACGGATACAGGTGCATTTCGTGTAACTCCCGCGGGCTGATATGCGGATCGGTCCTGGCATGACCGTCCCTCCCGCCTTTAGGGATGCTGTAGGCGGCATAATGCTTTAAAGTTGCGGCAATGCCGTTTGACTGGATACCAAGAACCATTTGCTTGCCCAATTCTGCCACCAAAAAAGGATCTTCTCCATAAGTTTCAACAACCCTTCCCCATCTCGGATCACGGGCAAGATCTAAAATAGGGGCGTAAATATTAGTGTAACCCAGCGCTTTTCCCTCCCGCCCAACCATCAGGCCGGCCTGGTAAACCAAATTCTTATTCCAGGTGCTTCCGATGTTAATTGGAGACGGTAGCGGAGTTGCCCGGTCGTGGTTTAAACCATGAATACCTTCGTTGCTGAAGTCTACCGGAATTCCCATCCGGGTTTGTTCAACAAACCAGCGCTGAACCTGGTTAATAGCATCCGCATGGCGACTAAACGGATAAGAATATTTAGAAGCTGCATCCGGGTGCAAACGCAAACTGTTCAAATGCTCATCAATATTGGCTATACCGTCTTTCCAAACTTCGTTTTTCCAATTCGCGGTAGGCAGTTCATCTTTCAAAACACGGCCATATCCATACAAGGTTGCGCATTGGTTAGTCTTTTCCTCCATCGTCATTAATGATAAAAGGTTTTCAATTCTTTTATCTACCGTTTGCGCAGGGTCTTCAAAAATATCTTTCAACCCGTTTTTGTTAAAGTCTATCCAATCTTTATGATAAATTTTGGAAGGGCTTATTTGGGCTGAGGAAGTTGATATTGTAAATGATAGAATGGGTGTTAGGAGGATGATGGAGAATGATATTTTTTTAATCATTACTAGTAATTAACGGAGGCCGTTATTGGGTGTGTCTAACCAAAAAAAGCTCCTTGCTTTGAAAATTGAGAAAATCAGATTAAGCCGATTCCTGCTGAAGTTGGCAGTAGTGGGGCAACAAGAAAGGGAACCAGCATTTCTGCTGATCCCCAAACTAACCAGATCAATTGTATCCCGGATTCTGTTCCATGGGTTTCCCCGTGTTGGCGTTAATTACTTTTTGAGGAATGGGAAGTAATAGTTGAAAATCCTGAATTTTAGTGGTGAACTTATTGTAAATCGGATTTCTGGCCCTTTCTAATAGTTTTCCAGTTCTGATTAAGGTTTCTCTTCTGTTTTCTTCTGTAACCAATTCTCTTGATCGTTCATCCAAAATAAAATCCAGGGTAACCTGATCTACTGTAATCGTTGTAGCTTTCGATCTGTTTCTCACCTGATTGATCCAGCCTGCTGCCTCCCCCGTCTTCCCTTGTTTCATTTGAGCTTCGGCCAGCAATAGATAAGTATCGGCCAAACGCAGGTAAGTTTGATCGGCGTAAGAGTAACTTGCGTTCCACAATGCAGGGTCTGCATAAACCCAGTCCCATTTGCGAGTGCTCATCCATCTGTTGTTGTTGATGTTCATTTGTGTCGTCGAAGACTGCGTAATCGTAGTGGAACCGTTAAAATTTACGTATGATTTTGCCAGAGCAAACTCGCTGAAACGGTCATCGGCCGCCTCATAAATACCCAGAGCCCACGCTGTAATTGCTCCTCTGGCAATTCCACGACCGCCGTTTTGCGGATTGTAGGGCGCATAGCTATTGTAATTAACTACCCAGGTTCTTCTCATAGCATTTCCGCGGGCGCCAATAGCCTGCAAAACGTCTGTGTTCGGAAAAACCCAAAGAGCCTCTGTATTTCCCTGCCCGGGCAAAATATTTCCGTTCAGAAACTGGTCCATGAACGGATTTCCAGGCTGTGCGGCTTTTAACCCGTAACGTTCAGTAATCAGTTTATACCGTGGGTTGTTAACTACTTTCAAAGCAGCTATTTCCGCGTTCGCCGGATCATTCATCCATAAATATATGTCGGCCAAATAATGCTGGGCAATAACCCTTGGCAAAACCAGAACATCTGCAGAATAGTCTGGCAAATACAGTTCAGCAAATTTTAGATCTTCAATAATCAAAGCCTGAACTTCAGATACCGGGTTTCTGTCCCAGTCGTTCCGATAATTTAAACCTGTAATTTCTTCGGTTGTAATGGGCACGTCGCCAAAGGTATAGGCCAAGTGGCGGTAAGCCCATGCCCTGATCAGGTGGGCGTGCGCAAGCATCAGGTTTTTGTTCCGCTCGTTAAGTTCTGGCGAACCACCCTGCCAGTTCACGTCTGGATTTTTGGCTCTGCTAATAATTGTATTAGCAGACGCGATCGCTTTGTAAAGGATAAGAAATATCCCATCGCGGCCTCCGGTATCTCCGTTTATAAACTGCATGCTTGGATTCAAATCAAAGTTATATTGATTGAGTCCGCGTGTCCAGGATAATTCTGAGTTCGCCCAGCCATTGTCCACTCCAATTTTCCAGATAATACCCAGCTCGGCCGATTGGATCATTTCTGACCGTTCCTGGCGGGGGAAATCTAACAGCGCATTAACTGCCAGGCGAAAACCATCATAAGTTATAAACAGATTTTCGGCATATAATGCGTCTAATGGTTCTTCTTTTAAAAATTCTTGTTCTTTACAGGATGTGTACGATCCTGCAATCAACAGGAGAATGATATATAGTTTTTTCATGATTTTAAAATTTAAAATTGTGAGCGTAACCCAAAAATGAAGGATTTAACCTGGGGCTGGGCATTCTGACTGCCAAATTCAGGGTCTAACCCCACCCAGGTTGTTTGAGTTGCCAGGTTTTTGGCGTTAACAAAAAATTGAAGCCGGTCCATCTTAATTTTTGAAGTGATGGCGGATGGCAGCGTATAACTTAATGAAACATCCTGAAGCCTGATGAAACTCGCGTCGCTGGTTTTATCATCAAAAAACGCTACCTGTGAGGGATTTGCATCGTCCCGGTTTGCCGGATAGGTGTTTATTGGGTTTTCAGGAGTCCAGAATTGTCTGTCCAGGGCGCCTTCTCTCCCCGAAAAAAACGGGTTTAACAAAGAGTTTGACCGGGTTTGGCCCTGCACAGAGCGAATGAAGAAACTAAATGAGAGACCTTTGTAATTAAGTGTATTGGTTAAACCCGCAATGTACTTTGGTATAGCAGAACCGATAAAAGTTCGGTCTGCTTCAGATATCACGCCGTCACCGTTCACGTCAACTACCTTCACTTCTCCCGGCTTAGCATCGGGCTGTGCCGATCCCACAAAGGTGTCTCCTTCTTGCCAGATGCCCCCGAAAAGGTAGCTATAGTTTACATCTATTGGCTGGCCGATGAACCAGCGGTTACCAATATCATCAATGAAGTTCCCGTCGGAATCCGTTAGGCCGACATTCACAATTTCATTTCTTGAACTTGAGAAATTCAAGTCTGTACTCCATGAGAAATTAGACTTTTGAATGTTTACACTAGAAACCAAAAAGTCAACTCCCTTATTTTTGGTTGCCCCGATATTTTGAGTGATTCGGGCAACACCGTTAACCGGGGAAATAGACCGGTTTAACAGAAGATCGCTTGTATTGGTGAGGTAATAATCAACAGCCCCCGAAATTCGCCCCTTCAACAAGGCAAAATCTATCCCGAAGTTCGATCCAAGAGTCGTTTCCCATCCTAAAGATGGATCGCCTAAGCGATTGGTAAAATAGCCTACCGCTGGTAATTTATCCGTTCCAAGATAGGGCTGGGTTTGTAGCTGCGGTAAAGTGCTGTACGGATTTATAGCCTGATTTCCGCTTTTTCCATACGTGGCCCTCAATTTAAGGTTCTCCAGCCAGGTTTGATCTTTTAGAAAATTTTCCTTGCTAATGTTCCAGCCTAAGCCCAAGGAAGGAAAAACGCCAAACTTGGTTTCTGCACCGAAACCGGAGTAACCATCCCGTCTTACGGTTGCCGTTAAAAGATATTTATTATCAAAAGAATAATTTAAACGGGCCGCCTGCCCGATATTATTGGTTTTATCGTAATTATCGGAAGCGTTGATGGTGGTAGCCAAACCGTTTTGATAAAACGTCTGAATATCACTCACAAAACCAATCGCATTGGTGTTATGGCTGATGAATTTACGCTGCTGCGCACTGTATAGGCCGGTAAAAGAAAAGTCATGCTTATTAAAGCTGCGATTATAGCTCAAAATATTTTCAATCAACCAGTCGTCTGTGTTGTTGTTCCCTATTTGCGACTCACCCTTATTTTGAAACCCGTTCCGGGTATTATTTCCGCTGTATGTTTCAATAGATTGATTACGGTAAGTATACCCTGTGTTTAACCTGAAACTCAGGCCTTTGATAAAAGGAAGATCAATCTGGGCAAAGTTGTTGGTAAAGATTGATCGGGTATCATCATTGTTCAGCACATTTAATCCCTGCAATGGATTAAAGAAAAAAGCATCGTCCGGCCAGGGAGTAAGGTTTATAGAACCATCAGCATTATATGGGATAGTTAAAGGGTTCATTAAAAAAGCCTGCGAGAAACTGGCGGGCACACCACTTCTATCGTATAACCCGAATTGTGTGTTCGTCCCTATAGTGATATTCTCTCCGATTTTGGAATCAACGTTCAGCCGGAGATTATATCTGTTAAACTTGTCGTTTTTGGAAATGCCTTTATTAGTATTTACTGTTCCCGAAATCAAATAATGAGTATCCTCATTACCGCCTGAGATACCCAGGTTATGCTGCTGTCTGGAACCGTCTCTTAATCCCAGGCTTACCCAGTCTGTGGAAATTCCGTTATCAAAAGAATTCTGCTCTGTGGCAGTAATAGACCCCTGGCCGAAGCGTTCTGTTTTTAGCTGATAAAACCGTGCACCGGTCATCAGATCCGGAATGTTTACTGCCTCATCTGTACCGAAATACGTGTTGTAGGTAATTTTCGCCTTTCCGTTTTTACCTTTTTTTGTGGTTATCAGCAAAACGCCATTGGCTCCTCTTGATCCGTAAATCGCTGCCGAAGATGCATCTTTTAAAACTTCAATGGATTGAATGTCTTCGGGATTGATTTCAGAAAAACTATTCCCGAAAATAACACCATCTAAAACAATCAGCGGGCTATTACTGGCCCCAATTGACCTTCTTCCGCGAACTTGAAGATTTAAATTCCCGCCTTCGGCACTTGCCCCAACCGTGGAAGCGCTAAGCCCTGCAATTTTTCCCTGCAAGGCCTGCTGGATATTGGTTTGTGGCATGGTTTCCAAATCCTTGGTGTCCAAACTAGCAACGGCGCCGGTTACGTCACTGCGTTTTTGCGTTCCATATCCTACCACAACTACTTCATCCAATAGCGAATTCGGGCTCGACTCTAATATAACATCCAAATTCCTTTGACCTTCAACGGCTACTTGTTTCTCGATGTAGCCCAGAAAACGGAAAATCAGTACAGACTGATTATCGGGGACACTAATCATAAACTTGCCATCAACATTGGTCACAGTGCCAGCCTGGCTCTCTTTAATTTGCACACTTACGCCAGGCATAGTTTCGCCCCGGGTATCCCTAACGGTCCCGGTGATGGAAATTTGCGCATGAGCTTGAGAAGCAATTACGCAAAGCACCAAAATGATGCTTCTTTTTAAAGCGTTCTCATAAAGAACCCAATTTTTGTAATAATTTATCATCGTTAATTCAATTTGTTTTTGATTTGATTTGCCGGGCTATCCTTGCAGATACGGTCTTACAAATATGAATTCAAAAGGAACTGGTGGCGGGGTTTTTTCGTCCGTAATTGAGGGTTCAAATGTCCGGAATTACTAAAAAAGCAGCTTTTTTGAAAATCGGGATGAGTACCGTGGCCGTTTTATGTGGACCAGGCTTCACCTTATGAGATTTTCAAAAGAGTTCTATTTTGCTTTTAGATTAAAAGATTGGATATAATCTGAGGGAGAGACCTGGAATTGCTTTTTAAATTCTTTGCTGAAATATTTTCTGTCGTTAAAGCCAACAGTGTAAGCAACTTCTGCTACTGGCAGTGACGAGACTTGAAATAGTTCAGCAGCTCTTTTTAAACGCATCTGTTTGATCAGGTCGGCTACAGAATAACTAGTGAGGGTTTGCACTTTTTTATAGAGCACTGTTCGGCTCATGCCGATATCTTCAACCAGTTCGGTTACATCGAAATTCGGATCTCCTAACTTGGCTTCAATAATCTGCATTAATTTACTGATAAACTTATTCTCTGGCGAGATGAGGTTTAAGGCAGGTTTTTTCAGCAGCAATGCCTGCCCAAGCTTTTCACGTATAACCTTCTGTGCTTTTAAAAGATTTTTTACGTTGAGAGCCAATATCTGCGGACTAAACGGCTTTGACAGATATGCATCGGCACCAAGGCTAAGCCCGTCGGCCTGATGATTCAAAGCGGCTTTTGCCGTAAGCAAGATGAACGGAATATGATTTGTGCTCTCCGAGGTTTTCACAATTTTGCAAAACTCCAGGCCATCCATCTCGGGCATCATCACATCGCTGATGATTAAGTCCGGTATTTCGTTTTCCATATGCTTCAAGGCCTCCACCCCATTACTAAACCCAATTACCAAATACTCATCCGTAAAAATCCCTGCAATCAAATTCCTTACGTCCAAATTATCTTCGGCAATTAATATCGTATACTTTCCCTGGTTTACGGGGTTCCACTCTTTCGTTTCTTCATCCTGGCTCTTAAATTCAAATTCAATCTGATTGATAACTTCCTCGAGCAACACTGCCTCTTCCGTGATTTGAGAATCTTGCAAATGTGATTTGCCGGTTTGCAGCGAAACAGTAAAAATGGTGAGCGTTTCACTTCCGCTCTGACTTAAAACATTTATTTGGCCGTTGTGAAGTTCAATGATACTTTTGGATAGCGCCAAACCGATTCCGCTCCCGATGTTGATACGCCCATCTTTATTCGCCTGAAAGAAGTTTTCAAAAAGTTTAGGCTGCATATCCTCCGGAATTCCTCTTCCATTGTCAGATACCTTGATGTCTACCCAATTCTCGTCTTCTGGTCTTACCAGAACACTCAACGTTATTTTTCCACCTTGATCAGTGAATTTGAACGCGTTGGAAAGCAAATTGAAAATAACTTTTTCTAACTGCGGGCCATCAAAATAGATTAGAAGTGGGTTTAAAGGAATTGAAAGCTCGAATTTAATATCTTTATTTTCGGCCATACTTCTAAACGACTCATAAACAGTTAAGCAAAACTGCTTTATATCCTGATTGGAGCAACGCAATTTCATATGCCCGTCTTCGGCTTTTCTAAAATCAAGGAGTTCGGTTACCAACTTCATTAACCGATCAGCATTATTTTTTATAAGTTTTAAAGATTTAGATTCCGGATGGCTTTCGTTGGTAAGTAAAAGTTTTTCCAGCGGACCTAAAATCAGTGTTAATGGCGTCCGTATTTCGTGAGAAATGTTCGTAAAGAAATTAAGCTTCAGACGATACATCTCCTGCTGCCTTTCGTTGTACACGTGCTCCAAATACAAATCTCTTTTAAGCAGTGAACGGTTTCGCCAAAAGCGGAACACTGCAAACGAAATAGTGGAAATAAAAGCGCTGTACAAGAAATAAGCCCACCAACTTCTCCACCAGGGTGGTAAAATAACAACTTGTATGGATCGTATCTGGCTGCCCCAAATCCCGTCGTTATTCGCTGCTTTCACTTTAAACGTATAGGAGCCAGTCGGCAAATTGGCAAAATTAACAACTCGCTGGCTCCCGGCGTTCTGCCATTCATCGGCCAATGGTAAACCTTCCAATTTATAGGCGTACTGATTATTTTCAGGGTTGATAAAGTTCAAGGCCGCATATTTAAAACTCAAATTAGCCTGATCATGATTCAGCACAATTTTTTGAGCTTCTGAAACCGATCTTTGAAGGGAAGATGCGCTGGCCGCGATCTCAATTTCCTTATTGTTAACCAAAACCTGGGTTAAGGCAACCTTTGGCATCAGATCATTTTTAATAATTTTTTCTGGATAAAATATGGACAGTCCGTTAATGCCACCAAAAACGAGCTCACCTGTACGGAGTTTTAATCCGGCATTGTGCGAGAACTGGTTGCTTATCAAACCATCGTTAGCAGAATAATTACTGATAGAAATATCATCAGGTTTAAAAGGCGGGCTAAAGCTTTTGAAGCTGAGCTTTGTTAAACCCTTATCTGTGCTAAGCCATAAGTTTTGTTCCTGATCTTCTACTATTGCGTGTATCACGTTATCAATCAGGCCTTGATTTTTACTGATTTGATAAAAACGTTTGGATTTCTGGTCAAAATAATTCAATCCGCCGCCCTCTGTTCCAATCCAAAGACGCTTTTTCGAATCGATAAATAAGGTGGTGATATTGCTGTTACTGATCTGATATTTAGTTTCCCTAACCTTGCGAAAAAGTTGTGTTATTTTTTTTTTTTCGATGTTGTAATAGTTCAGCCCATTTTGAGTTCCCACCCATAAATTCCCTAGTTCGTCCTTGATCAATGCAGTCACAAAATTGTCGGCCAGCGCAAGTTCTTCCTGCCAGCTTTCAAAACTAAATACTTCCTGAAGACGTTGACTGGTACCGGGCCATTTCTTAGCCGAATTCCTGAAAAGCAGGTTTTCATCTGCTTTAGGCGAATTAGCCCGCAGCGCTATT
>JBGTBV010000224.1:0-18673 GCA_041749185.1 Daejeonella sp.
TCGGAAGTCAAGATGTTTAGTTACTGAACATGTTCATAGTCAGTAACTTGCGAGCAATTCGGTGAGTAGGTGAATCCTTAAAATTTACTCACCGAATCACTCACTACTTTTATGCGAATTGGTGAAAAAAATGGGTAGGTAAGCAAATCAAAAAGCCTGCAATCTCTTAATGTGCAGGCTTTTAATTTATATTGGTTCGTAAACTGGCGGGGGGAACGGGAATCTATTAGAACACCTTGAGGGGATATTGGCTGTAGTTCAGGAAGTTAGATGTCAAAATAATTCTAAAAAATAGTATTTCCAGTTGCCTGGATCTCTGATTAAATTAGCAATGATCAGATAGAAAAGCGTTATAAAAAACCAATAAATCAGGCAAGTACCAAGTTACTTGCATGGCGATGTTAATCGGGATGCAGGGCGCCCAAAACGAATTTAAGAGCCCAGTTTAGAAACGTCTTCTTCTTTTCGCCAGGAGGGCGCTGTAGAATTTTTGGCGATTAATTTGATTTTGCAGGCTTTGTAAAATCCCCTGCTGAGCTGCGATCTCCTTGCTGACTTGGATGATATCGGCCATTAAAAGGTCAGCGCGTGGCAACCATTCGCCGTCGAGGGTGTTTTTGATGAAAGCCTTGCGTGGTATTTCCGTAATAATTGCGCTATGCCCCAAACGCGTGGGAAACAAGCAATACAGTTCGGTTGCGAAGTCAAAGACCACCGGTACGGCACTGTCAATCCATTCCAAAGGGAGGCATTCATCCAAATAGCTGACCCGGAAGATGCCCTTTTTGACCGCATAAAAGTGTCCTTTGGCTTTGAGGAAACGCGGGTAGTCCCTTTTCAGACGGGTGCCGTCAACGATCCAGATCATGTTTTTGTAGAACTGCTCGCGGGCGGCACCTTCCTGGGGGTGCAGGTGAGAATGCTGGAACTCGATCACCAGGCCGTAATCGGTGCAGACATCAGCGATATTTTTTTCGCCAGTTCGTTTGTCAGGCAGGAAATTTTCCTGCCAGGTAGCCGGATAATTGTTTTTCCAGTCGCGGTGCCACTCTGTTTCCGGTTCCCACCAATCATCACAGGTTTTTGTGGTGCGGTGCGCCCAGTGATGTATTTTTCGGATACCGCATTTGGCGATGACCAGTTTTGCGCAGCCAGGGCAAATTCCTTGAAGTCCTGGTCGGGCTTCAGTAAGAATTTGATCAATTAATGCAAAGCGCATAACAACAAACTAAATTTTACTGGTTCAAATTTTCGACATTTAAATGTACGATGAATTCACGTAGCCAGTAGGCATCTGAGGATTGCAGGGCCACCATTTCATCGAGCAACCATAGGTAATTTTCAAATAGGGCTTTGTCCTGCAATAGCTCATGAAGATGGTTGTAATAAACGCGGCCTACCAATTGTTCAATATGTTTAATTAGCATGATAGCAGGTTTTGTTTTCTCTGCCTTAAGCCTGTCTGCGAGCCAGTTGAACATGGGAATTAACAGTGTTTGATCCCCAATATGGCTGAATAGCGACACGACTGCTTGTAAATTATCTTCCCCATAGTGGCGTATGTATTCCGTGAACTTGTCCGCCTGGTCGTCAATCGGCAGCCAGTGGGTCACTTCCTGGCGCCAACTGACATCGGAACTTAGCAAAATAGTACTGCCGAAAAGCCGGGACCCTTTTTCCCTGGAGATTTCATCGAACTTTGCCCAGGTGGCGTTGAAGCAGGCTATGGTGTGTTTGGTTTCCTCCGGTTTATCGGCGGGTAAATGATGGTCAGCGATAGTGGTGAATTTTTCAGCGATGCCGAAGAAAAATTTAATAAAGTCATTGATCTTGTTTTTCTTGGTGTCAAAGGCAAGTTTAATGAAGGTGTGGGCGGCGGTAATGAAATGATCAAACAGGTGGTCGGAAAGTTCGCCTTGGTTCCAGAAGATCAAATTACTTATTTTCTCTTCCACTACCCACTTTAACCGGTAACTTAACTGCGAACTTTCAAGTTCATCTTTATCCTTGTACTGGTTGGCCAGGAAGAGGTTAAACACTTTTTTCGTAAACTGAAATATGATCGGCAATGCGGTTTTATCGGGTACTATTTTAACTGCCCGGATCAGGTATTCCAGCGAATGGGTCTCCAAGGTAATCTTGTCGATCTCCAGTGGTACTTCGTTTTCCGCAATGATCGTATTGATCAGTTCGTCGTAGTTATTCCAATATGCTTGCTCTTCCTCCTCTGTTCTTGGCCGGAACCGTTTGTAGGTGTTTGTTTTATGAAATTCTGCAAAGCGGATGATGCCGTACAGGCCTTTGTGAGCTAAGGTTTGATTAAGGCTCCAAACATCAATTTTGTAGGCTTTATAATAATCTTCTGCATCCGGATCATTCTCCTGGAAGGGTGCGGTAAGAAAATAAAGCGCCAGTTTTTCATAATCGGCGCGCTCATCGTCGTTGACCAGCGCACTTAATAAGGGAAAGATATCCATGGCGGAATCAAAATCCATTGTAGAATAACCCAGATCGAGATCGTATGGCCGGTAAGCTTTGCCGATTTTTTGCTCTAAAATGGCATAAATCGTCTGTTTGCACCAGTTTTTTTCGTCGTCCATTAAATCCGCCCAAAGGTGGCGGATACCCGCTTCCGCGACCATGGCTGGCCGGTGATGCATGATATCATAGTTCTCCAGGTTATTATAGTAAACAAAGATTTCCCGCCAAAAGCTTATATCGGCAGTTATCTCTTTTTTTTGAACCTTGTACAGCCAGTTAAATTGGCTGTTCTCGGCATCCAACTTGGCTTGTTGTGCTTTCAGTTCCGTCACATAGGCCTGGAGCCCTTCCTGGTAGACCGGTTCAATGAGATAATTCGTTCGCTCGGCATCCTCCACCGTATTGGTGATCCGCCAGGTGCGCACATCCATTTCATCCAGTAGCTTCAGCCATTGCTGGTCATCAGGATCTGCATCGGCCCGGTGTTTATCGATCAGGGCGAACAATTTCAAATTAGCCGCGCCATAATTAAAGCTGTAAAAATTGATGAAATGGCGAAGTCCGCCGTAATGTTTTTTACGATGGGGTAATTGGTCAGAGGCAAGACGTTCCTGGTCATGCAAGGTTTCAAATGAATTAAAGGTGCCGTGTGCTTCGTTTACATAACGGGAAATGTCGAAACTGATCAGTTTATGATCTGAATACAGGGTGGTCACAAATTCGTCGGCCATCATCGGGTGCGCCTGGGCAATACTGGATACGACCGCGGTGGTAGCGACTGACCGGCTGTTTCTTAAGATAAAATCAACCATTTTATTCACCATCTCCCGGTTCTTTTCCCCTTCATCGCAGAGTTCAAGCAAATACTTTTCCAATGCCATCAGCAACGACTGTAATAAATAAGGGGAAACCCGGCCTTTACTGCGATACATCTGCCAGATACTATTGCTGCCATATTGATGAACTGTGGTATTGTCATTCAGCAAAAGTTCAATTTCACTGACCTCATCGTCTTTCGAAAAATCAGCAACGACGTAGTTTTCGGTGCACCAATTGACCATTTCGGTGATGAACCTTAGGGCTTTATCCGGGTGATTGCGTAATAACCATAATACGGGGGTTTGGTAAGCGCTGCCGGGAAAATACTCCAGTCTATCTTCGCTACGCAGGCCGAAATCGGAATTCACATCCAGTGAGCCGCTCGACTGCCTGGAAACACGATGTAAAAAACGTTCATGTTCAGACTCCGGATAGTGAACCGCGCAGGTTTTCTGAAACCAATGTTCATTCGCCAAATCGATCACAAGATCAGGCATATATTTACAGAGCTGCATTGATGCCGGCCCTGACAGGGCAACCTTGATGAGTTTGGTCTTTAATTTATCACTGTGAAAGAAATAAGCATCGTCGTCTATGTCATCATTATCTTCCGGCTTTTCGCTGTTAATAATTGCCGTTAATTCATCCACCAAGCCGCCAGCGAAAAGGCATAATAGCTCAACAGCCTTGTCCGCTTCAGGGTTCCGGTATCCGTCCAGGCTGATATGTTTACCCAATAGGTACAGCAAAATCAGCCCCGCCGTGCGCGTGCCCTCCGGCAACACCTCCTGGTTTTTGACGATCTTACTCCAATCGTGGAGCAGTTGATAGATCAGGTCGTAATTTTCCGGCTTAATCTTTTCCAGATCGGACAGCAGCAGCTCAAAAACAGGGGGCCAGCCATATCCCCGCGGGATATAATTTTTGCTGTACAAATTACCCAGGTTTTCCCGGCAGGCGGTTCGCATGACCTGTATCAGGTGGAACAGGAATTTGTAGCCATCTTTAACCAGCGCTGCGCGCTGCTGTTCAAAAAACACCGGGGAATATTCGGAATACAGAATGGCGATCAGTGATTCATCCCGCCAGTAGTTGTTCAGGTCGGGGTTGAGCAGCTGACTGATCACAAAGTTCAGCCTAGGGGGTTGCTTGGTTTGCAGCACGGATTGCACCCAAAGCCGGTAAGCCCGGCGCATGCTCGGTTCTTGTCCCAGGACAGCAAAAAACTGCTGATGCTCTATATCTTTCCGGAAACAGTCATCAACATAGCTGATTAGCGCCCAATCTTCCAACACATCATGGGCCGGTACATACTCTCTTCCCTCATGGCTTTCCAGGATCACGTTTTCTTTCAGCAGTTTTTCCAGCGCCTGCGGATCATCCAGCGTGAGGGGCGTAAATGGTCTCATGAGTTTCGAGCGGTTCACCGCGATATGAACAAACAGGCGACTCCTGCGTTCAGGCAGTCCGTCATGAAATTCGTTGGTTTTATTCTCAATGATCGTTTGCCAGAGCAATTCGCGGAAATCCACTTCGCTGATCGTATCTAGGTTCTGACCGCTGAGCGTAATCGCACGATAGGCAAAGTCCAGGTACTTCGGTACGCGGATCAGCGATCTGAGTCGTGGATTGGCTGCTAATCCACGCAAAGCAGGCAATTTCCCATAAACCTGCGCCAGTTCATCGTCTGTTAAAACGTCTATCTCCGTCTTGGCATAATTCAAGGGACTCAAATACTTCATTTCGATCAGGCCGAGGTTCGACTTGCGGCAAGTGATGAGCACCTTCACATTGGGAATTGATTTTAACGCACTCAGTAACTGGTTGGCGGCTAAGCCGTCTGCTTCCAGCAGCTTTTCCATCGCATCGATGTAGATCAGATTGGATTTGAACAAGCCAAACAAAGAAAAAATATCCTTGAGCGAATGGTTAATTTGGTAAGCGGCAAAATAAGCTGTCAGGCTGCCAGAACTCAGTTCATCTGACTTAAAATTTAAAACAAAGCCGTCGCAGTTGGTTTGCAATTCACCGATGATCGCCTTGGCTACCGCTGACTTACCCGTTCCCGGATCACCAGTCACGACCACCACGTTGGTTTCATTCAGTAAGGCCCGGACGATATTAATCATGTTATCCCTCACCAAAGAAAATCCGCCGATGGTATCCTCCACTGCATCCAGTATTTCTGCTTTCTGCGCTGAAAACCGCTGCAATTGCCGTACCTCCCGCTGGAAATCAGCGGCATTAAACAGCGCGGTAAACTCCTCCGGTAAGTATTTTTTTTCGTAGACGCCGCCTTTACTGTTGGAATCCATCAGATGAGCTCCGAGTGTCGTCCAGATCTGCGCAGCACTGCGATCAAGATCCTGTTTGTAATTGTTTATCAGGCCATGAAATATAGCTTTCTGTTGGCTGTTATCCATGTTATAGTCCAGCTCCAAAAGATATAAGCTCTTTAGAAAATCAACGTAACGCACATCGTCAATTGTCGCATCGGGATCGATAGCCGCAAGAATATTCCGGATCAGATCAAAGTATTTTTTCTTTTCCTTGATTCGGGAAACTTCATTGATGAAGTCCGCCGGAGGAGCCGCTTTGGCACGTGCCCAATCCAGGATAACTTTCAAATGATTTTTCTCGTCCAGTGTAAGGTTACTCTTAATGATGAATATTTTGTCTGTAGCAGGTGTGAAAAGATCTTTGTTATTGAAGTCCTTCCAGGCTGCTTCCAAAACTTCCTGAAACACTTGGCCTTTGGCAGAGATCACTAAATTATGCTTGACCTGCATAAGCACTTTACTGGTAAGGCCGTCCTCCAGACAACACAAAAGCAAGTCATCGGTGTGATAGCCCAGTGAACCCGATTGCTGACGAAAATAAGTAATGGTTCCTTCCCTGGTTCCGGGTACAATCAGCCCCAGCAGAAAAGAAACAAAAAAGCCAGTTTGAACTTCGTTCTCGTAAAAACTTCCGCCGCTGCCTTGAGAATAGACATTACTATCTGTTGCCATTGCTCAAAAGGTTAAAAATTACGGACACCGTACCCTTTGCTGACGTTCAATTCGCGCAGTTGGTTATACAGATCGATCATTGACCCGTTGGCCATGATCCAATCCATAACGATCTTAAATATCTCGTCTGCATCAGCAAGATACCCCATTCGTCCGTCAGCTCCGCGAATACCTGCTTTATTAATGCGCTTGCCGCGCGACAAGTAGGTATTTTTTTCTTCATAGATATAATTTCGGGCTACCTTGTTCTGCTTACCTGCCGGCAAGTGTTTCATTAAAAGCCGCTGTATACCTTTGTAGTAAACTTCATATTTACGCTCAGGGTCTTCCACACTGCCCAAAGCAAATTGGCGCAGTTCGTTTTCTCTCTTTACGTCGCCTGTCTCTGTTATGCTGAGCTGTTCGCCTTTGACTGCATCAGCTTCGGCTAGAATGCGCAATTTTTCTTCGTTGTTTTTGCGTTGTTTTTCGGTAGATGTTGTATCTGCCATAAGATTATAGATTAAAAATGTTTTCGTTCAGATATTGTACGGTTTCTTCGATCCGTTCATGATCGAAAGGATTGACATTGATGTCTTTCAGCGCGATGGTGACATCGGGCATTAAATGTTTATACTTCTTCCAGTAATTGCCCTTCCCTGCGGCGTCCATCTCGTAGCAGTAAAAATTATAGATCAAGGACGGATGTATTTGGCTTTCTTTAGCCAGATTGTTAACCACCAACGTGTTGTCAATAAACTTGTACACGAATTTGGCGCGGTCCTGCGGCAGAAAGTAATCACGGGAAAAATTATTTGCCTCATCTTCCAGTAAAAACAAATCAGGCTCCCCGGTCAGGTGGAAAACCTGCCCTTCGATCTTATCATAGTCGTAGAGCACATGATGCAGCTCGTGCAGCAAGGCGAACCAAACGGTTGCGTAATTTTTGTTCAGGTTCGTCAGGACGATACAAGGTTTATTGTTGATAATGAAGGTAGCGCCCCTGACCTGCGTAGCCGGCAGGTAGGGCTGATAGATCACGGTCACCCCTAGATGAAACAAGGCTTGCGTTACTGTCCTTAATCCATGCGTCACATTCATACTGTACGGTCTGATCTTCGGAAGCAGTTTTACCAGACCGTCGCGGTCATAGGCGTGCGGATTTTTGATACTTTCAAAAAGCGAATAGGCTGACCTCACCCAAAACTCGCGCATAGGTGTGTTCTCGCCACGTTTGGTTTTACTGAAGGCAGGGATATACTGATGACTCGTGTATTGAAAGATGGAGCTTAGGCCAAAGTAATTATTGATTCTTTGCTCGATCTCGTCAAAATCGTTTTTGGATTTGATAAAGCCGGCCTTATTCAGATTTTTAATATCAAAGTTGGCCAGGATAAAGGTTTTCTTTCTGGCGTCTTCCAATTCGGCTACCATATCCTGTGGAAGTTCACTTAGGTATAGCCGCAGCAAGGCTTCGGTTTCTAAACCCAGAAACTGACCAAGTTTCAGTAGGTTAATCACATCGACCCGCTTGGCTGTACCGTCTAATATACCGTCGAGCGAACGTTTTTGCATAGCCAGCAGGTTTTCTGCCTGATTTTGCGTGATGCCATGCCTTAAGAGCTTCGCCTCGAAAATCTCCTTAATAGAATTGATCTCGCCATTCCAGACATCTACCGGTTTTAGTAATTTATAAAATTCATTCAGAAAATCGTCTTTGCTCATCAATGTAAATTTACATCGCAAAACTAAATAAAATTTGCATAATAAAATTATTCTTATGTAAATTTACATAACTTTTCATTAAAAAAGACGATGCCTGCTTTTCCAACAAAAGAACCTGATGACCATCATGATTACGCGTATAGTATAGTCTTAGAGAAAGACCTCCATATTTCCGAAGTAACCGAACGCGGCCGTAAAGGATATCTCTGTGTTGGCTGCCGCCGCGAAATGCAGGCGGTATTGCCTAGGGTACAAAATATGCGACGATATTTCCGCCACGACGCTAAATTTATTAAGCCTGGGGATAAATGCACGTTTAAAGACGAAGAACACCGGCGCAAACTGGCCCTTGGATCCTTACAGTTGAATAAGCAATTACGGGTACCGCCAGTCTATAAATATCCGCCCAAAGGAGAAGCCGGCTTAGCCCTGTTTTTGTTACCGGGAGAATTGGTTACGGCAGCGCGTGTTGAAAATAATAAATATTTTTTTGAGGGGCCTACTGGCAACATGGAATCGACCTCTATTTATGACGGGCCTCCGGAAGAGCTGTTGTTTAAAGCCGATGCCGTGTTTTATAATGAAAACGATGACCCCATTTTGTTTATCCGGCTGGGTAAACGAAAGAAACTGACGATTGATGAACTTGCTGGTTTAAAACGCCTGAGAGTTAACACGATCAATTTAACAATCCCGAAAGAATCAGCTGCGGCTATTGAAATTTCACAAAAAAAAGGCGACCGCGCCAACTGGTTATATCATGACGATGAACAACAAATCGCATATTTTCAGGTACCCACCGATCTTGGAGACGGAATACCTGTCGTTAATGGAGACCCGGATCGACTTTCTGAAGAAAGTTACGACTGCCGAAAAGTACAAATTAACAATCTCATACGAGCACTTAGCCGATGTCTGGAGTCAGAACCGTACCGAAAAACAGAGGAAGGCGTTAGACGAGCTATTGGAGAAACTGAGCTTGCTATCCACAGAGCTGGAAAACGAAGGACAGTATTTGAAGATCGCTATCGAAACGACGCTGAAGCAGCACATCGCCGAGAGCTTACTGAAATTGACGAACGACGAGTCAGCTTTAGAACTGCAAAAACAAGACTTACAAACGATTACAGAGACCTGGAAGAACGATATCAATCAAAAAACCGCCAGCTTACAGAAGCGTCGCGATTACTTGAAGCAGACATTCGGCAAGAAGAAATTACACTTGGCGGAACAGGAAAAACAATTGAGCAACTTCAAAACGAGCTTGAGCGAGATCACGAACGCCAGGGAAAAGGAATGGACGAGCGATTTGGAAGAGAAATCGAATCAGTTAGAAGTGAACAAGAACGACTGGAACGAATTATTACAACTGAACGAGCAGCTATCGAACGACTACATGCTAATATTGGAAGCGCACCAGCAGGTCTTGCTAGAAAAGAACATGGTCAACGAAGCTATCATGAACGACTTGAAGGAACAGAAAAAGAAACTATCAGCGGACTTGAAAAAGAACGAGATGGAAGACAAGGAAGTCTTGAGGCTGCACGAGCAGAGCTTACAGCGCAATTTGACGACTTACGAAGACGAACTGCTCATGCCGCTGAAAACAACGATACTACAGGAGACACTAACTTGTCCAGACGACTTAAAGCCTTTACTGATGCAGGAGGATTGGTTCTGGCTGTCGAGGATGCCAAGGCCGATCAGAGAAGATTGCGAAAAGCGAAGGACTTTATTGGAACAGCAGCTTTCCAAACTTGGGTATCACAATATCAACATCGATGATCTGATCGAAGCAGCCAATCAACAATAAAATGAACGGGAAACAATACCTGACACCTGAACTTATCCGATGGGTCCAGCAGCAAGCACAGGACCCCATCTGGCAGATGGGCGTTCTGGCCTCGCTCAAAAAGCAATGGTATGGGATTTTATCCATATCAAACGCCGGGCTGATCCATATTCACGGAAACAGGGATACTGGCTGGGCACATATCATCAGCCGGCATAGTTACTATTCCAACGATCTTTATTTTGGCCATGGCGCCCTAGGCGAACCGAGCCGTTTTCAAAATACGGTTATACCCATTTTCGACTGGCGGCAAGTGGCTGACGATTTTTTTATGCAAGGTAATATTGATACGAAAGAACATCCCGATACAGCAATGTTCGTAAAATATACTGGTTCCTTCTCTCGCTTCACCGACTCTAACGGAACAAGTAAAGAATTTATACTGATCCTTTACCGGAGTACCCGAATCGTTCATTCCTTATTTCCGAAAAAGAGTTTGCAAGCCGACACGCCTAAATCCAAACTGCGCGAGTTCAAGCGGGCGCTCGACTACATCACCGCCGAAAAGCCCTTATTTGGCGACACCTTAACAATCCGTATCCCATACGCCAATGAAGAGCTAACCGAACGCTATGTCATTGTAGTCCGTATCGATCTGAACACTATGCACAGCCACGCACACCTGCAAGTCAACTGGCCAAACGGACAGCCGCGCTTCAGCATTCATACACTGCTCATTTTTGACGTACAGTTAGACAAAGCAGATGTCGAGACCAATAACATCGAGTTCACCAGGTTTATCAATAGCTTCACCAAGTATGCTGATTTTGCTCATATTGAAGAAGTGATGGCAAGAACTGAAAAAAACTTATTCACATGAAATCCTATTACTATTTCGTAGAAAACGAAGGATATGTCCGTGTACTAGCTGACGAAGAGCAACGCATCCTTCCGCTGGTCCTACTTAAAACAAAACTGGCCCGTAATTTTTCAGCTTATGGACTTATCAAAAAAGATCTTAGCTTGATCAAAGAAGTACTCTCCTTACTGGAGGCCGGGGTTGAAAATAAAACCATCAAGCAGAGTTTATCTTTTTTTGCGGTGGTCACCTATTGTAAATGCTATGCACAGGCCGTTGGTCGTGGTGTCAGCCTTAATATTGATGCTATAAAAAATCTACCCAATGAGGTGAAAGAAGAGCACGAGCGCCTGATCCTGCAAAGAAATCAGTATGTCGCCCATGGCGGCGGCGAAGGCTGGGAGCAGAATGCCATTGCTGTATCGCTGGATATGAAGAATAAAGCTTATAATCAAATTTATCCCAACATCGTTTTCCTTAATGACATCGACTCTCAACTTCAGAACTTCAGATTGCTAGTTACTTTTGTTGATGACTACGTTACGAGGCAGGTTCGAAAGAGCTTCGCCAAACTCAAAGAGGAAACTGAGGCAGTCGATTTTGAAACATTGGTGGCGGAAGCATTTATGCCATCCCCCGACGAATTACAACGCTTTAATTAATCCTCATCGATTATGTTAAGCTCGATGTTCTGACACTCTAATTTGGAGTTGATAATGAGCGTCACATCAAAAGAAATGGTTTCCGTTGCTCCCACCAGCATCACATGCTTGTTCCAATCGCCTTCAATAACATGGTAGTCGTCATTTCTCCGTGAGGAATAATAATCAGATTTGTCGATAAATAATTCTAGCTCCGTTTCCACATCAATCTTTACTTCCACCACGAATTCGTCTGCATTCAGCTTTTTAACCGTCAGATTCTGCAAGGTAAAATCTTCATGATAGCCCTTGATCTCGCGGTCATCATTTGCGTAATCACCTGGTGCAGTAAACTCAAAATCACTCATATTATGACCGACAAAAGAACTGTCCAAATAATCCGTAATAATTGATTTTAGTTCAAAATCCCAAAATTCATCGTTGTCCAATCGGTCCTTAAATACACTGGCCTGCACCTCGTAGAGCTGAATCACCGCATCGGTAAACTCTTTAAGGTTACGGTAAACCTTGATCGTTTCTGTTTGCAGTTCCTGTTCCGCCAACTCATCAACCAGATCTTCATGGAGTTCATCACCGGTTAAAAAGTCAGTATGGTTATCCGTAATGAATATCAGTTCAGGTGATGAAGCAATGTCTTCGTCTATCCCGGAAATCAATGACTTGATATTCTCCCAGATCAAATTATCACGGTAACCTTTTTCATTGGTATTAAATGGCTTCTTCTTCAGTATCGCCTTTTGTACCAGGAACCGATGATCTGTCTCCGGTATAGGAATTACCTTAATGTCATGTTCTTTAAATATTGCGTCTAAACGTTTCCGATATTCGGCTATGGATTGCGCGACAAAATCTTCGTTAAAGGGATCTGCCAGTTGACTGTTGATCAATTCTCTAATGGACTTCATTCCTGATTGAATATTGCCATGAGCTTTTTCCAGTCCCTGCCGAAATTGATTGATCACCTCCTCCTGTACAACCTCTGGTATATATAAGTACAGATTGCCTTTCTTGATTTCTTCAAATAATATCTTTATCGTGGGCTTTTTTAAATTAAAATCTCCATAAATGGCATTAGTGTCTAAAACTACTTTCATGATCATCTAAATTACCTGAAAATCAGGTATTGTCAAACTTCGATATACAATTATCTTTGTTTAGATTGAATCCTATGTTCGGCTTTTTTAAGAAAAATAATGCAAGCACGGCTCCCGTGCAGCAATCAACACCAAGTGTAAATACTATGAATGTGATCGACAGTGCCGTAATGAATCACCTGAATATGAACACCAACGGCGCACTGATGGTGACCGGCGATTGGGGCAGCGGTAAAACATACTATATCAAAACGAAGCTGTTCCCAGAGATTAAAGAGCAAACGAAACTAAAACCGATCATTGTTTCTGTTTACGGGGCCAAAGACAAGGAAAGTATTGCGCAAAAAGTGGTCTTTACCTATTGGGACAGCCATACTTCTAATAAACTCTCTACCCAAAAGATCACCCAAGGCCTGACCAAGTTAGCTGCGGCCATCCCCTTCATCACCAAGTATGTAAACGTTGAAAAGATATTGACGGCTAATGGCGAAAACCTGCTGAAACTGTTACCGCATGATGACCTGGTCATCAGTTTTGATGATGTGGAACGTCTTAGTGATAAACTGGACATCAACGATTTTCTTGGGCTGGTGAACGAACTTGTCGAGAACCGCCGTGCGAAAGTGATCCTGATCGCCAACGCCAAAAAATTCAGAAAGCCCTGTGAGGAAGAACAGGCTGAAAAGAAACTTATTTATCTCGAAAAAACGGTGGAAAAAACCGTTCACTACAACCCTGATATGTCTGTCGTGCTCGATAATGTTTTCGAGGAATATGAAGCCGGTGCCTATCAGGATTTTTTGAAGAAAAACAAAACCTGGTTGCTAAATACACTAAACGTCAGTACGGAAGACAAAGAATTAAAAGAACTCAAGGTTGACCTGGTCAACATCCGCACAATCAAATTCGCGATCGAGCATTTCAGACTGGTTTTTGAGGCCATTACGACGACGAAAACACCGACTGAGGAATTGACCGAACAACAATTACAGAGCGCGTGGTTATTTGTGATCGGACTTTCAGTGGCTTTTCGTTCCGGAAATTATATTTCATTTGATAACACCAACCACTTGGAAGAGCCGGAACCTATCTTGGCGGACCTGGATATCGATTTTTCAAAAGCACGGGTACTCAGCGGTGCGCCCGAACCAGAAACCCCGCAGGCGGACCCTCACGCTTTCGCCAAACGCTTCAAAAGAGAATTTTATGGACGTTTAGACGAACCTTACCATTTTTACGATCAGATATTCAGGTTGATCACCGGCGGCCAGGCTATTGATGCTTCCGCTTTAAGCGCTGACCTGGATCAGCAGTTTTATACCGAGGAAGGTAAAGTGAATCCGGCGCAGGCCCTGATTGATCAGTTCGTAACGGGCGGCTGGTGGAACTTTAGTGACGCTGATTTTAAACCAGCCCTGGAAAAACTTCTGGAGTATAGCCGGGGCGGCGAATTCGGCAACCCAGTATCTTATTTGAATGCTTCCGTTTTTCTTTTTGGTTTCAGAGAGCTGCTTGGGAAAAGTGAAGATCAGATCGTTGCTGAAATTAAATCGGGTTTAGACATATATTTTAGTCGGATGCCATTTAGCCACTACATTGAAACGCAGTTCTCCATTTCGCGCAGTCATTTTACAGAAGAACACGCGCAGCAGTTGGTTACCTATATGAAAGATAAATTTAAACGGTCAGCAGAGGAAACTGAGAAAGATGCCGCTGCTGCCCTCGAACAGCTTTTCATTAATGATATAAAACAATTTGTGCAGGAAACGTTACATCCGAGCAACCCGATCAGAACCCCTTCTGAACCCGTTTTCAATTTCTTCGGTGAAGCGTCAATTGATGAGGGACTTAAAAATTGGGAACCTTCAGGGATCATGGATTTGGCCTCTTTCATGGAAATGCGTTATAAAGCAAATTCATTTGTTGATCGCTTGCGGTACGAACAACCCTTTCTTGAGAAGCTGATGCAAACCCTTCAAGCCGTTAAAGATGAAGAAAAACCGCTTTCCGTCCATCTTATTCAAAAAGAACTTTTGCCAAAATTAGACAAGGCTATTGCGGTGCTTAAAAGTTTGCCACAACTGGCTGGGGAAGCTGTCGCGGAAGATGAGGACACAACGGAGTAAGTAAGGTATTTAACATTCCCTGAAAAATGCGTTAAGCCGTAGATATACAGCATCAAACCGCTCGCATCAATGAAGTGGAATCAGTTATATATCAGATTTTCAATGAGTTATATAGTAAAAAGCAGTGGGTAAGCCCCCCTGGGCTCGAACACCTTATATCAATTAATGACCATTGCGTGTGTTAAGTAGTAAAAGTTACTTACTTGCGGTAAGCCTATTCAAATAAAAGGGTTAGGACAAACTCAACACCTTTGCTCGGCCCCCATGCGTGGGCAGCAAAGATGTATTTCCGTATACGGAAATATCTTTGCCCGGCTTGAGCCGGGGACTGCACTCGGAACTCGTGCAGTCTTGAACTTTTTAAATGATGCAGATATGCCAAGGAAGAAGGCGACAGATTTCTTTTATGACTTTTTAAGCATTCTTTAAGCTTTCAAATATTCCACCATAGGCTTTTTGGTTAAGCAAATTTCTGAACGCCGTCCTTATCTGCAAGGCGGCTCCACTGGGTTCCGCTTGTTTTTGAAAAAAAATCTCCACACCTCCGCTGCGCTTCGGGTAGTATTTTTCTCCAAAAAGCCTTGCATCTAAGTCCGTCTCTTTCAGGTGAGCTGCTTAACAAAAAGCCACCGGAGGCATTAGCCGACCGGGCATAAAAAATGCAGAGCTATGAACCAAAATCAATTCCCTCATTCCGTGGTTGCAGAAATCCAGTTAAGCTACCACCCGGCAGTAAAGCCGTCGCAGCGTCCCAAAATAGGTACTTCGGGAGAAGTCTACGAACTGTTAAAAGCAAATTGGGATCAAGACCGATTAGAGTTACAGGAACAATTTAAGATAATGCTCTTAAACAGGGCAAACAGAGTGTTAGGTATAGCTGAAATTTCAAGCGGTGGGATTGCCGGAACTGTTGCAGATCCGAAATTGATCTTTGCAGTTGCTTTAAAGGCAGGGGCATCTTCTATTATTCTTTCCCATTATGCAAAGTATATATTTATGTAAAGTAACAAGTGACAATCCATGCGTAATAGCTTCTCAGCAATGAAAAGCCAGCATGTCACTTTACATAATAATATCAGAACTTCTTTAACCAGCTGATCAGATTTTCATCTTTCACCCACATCGCTTCTTCATTAGGGTTCACCTCAATGTATGCTTTTTCCAATGCTTCACGTTTCTGTTTAGAGTCCGCTCTTGCGTATATCTCGGTCGTTATCACCGATACATGGCCCAGTATATCCCGGATATATACCAGATTAACGCCAGCCTGGAGCAGGTGCATAGCCTTTGAATGCCTCAATGAGTGACAACTGGTTTTGTCTGGTATTATCATTGGATTCTCTGCTCTTGCCGATCTGGCATATTTATCAAGAATGTAGTTTACTCCTGCGCGGGTAAGCTTTTCTTTTCTGCTATTGCAGAACAACGGGTAATGATTAGCAAACGGTTGATCAAGCCTATTTTCCCTCAGATAGCTTTTAAGATGTTCTGTTTGAGCATCCAGCATAGGAACTAATCGTGCCTTATTTCCTTTCCCTGTTATCTTAACTATCGCAGGCTTATGGAGCCTTAACGATGAGGGTGTAAGATCTATGATTTCCTGAACCCTGGAACCGGTGTCATACATTAAAGAAAGGAGTGCCAGGTCCCGTCTGCCCCGATGGGTTGTAACATCCGGTTGCTGCAGGAGTAGTTTTAATCCCTCAATTGAAAGATAATTCATCGTCTCCTTCTTTATCTTTTTGAATTTGACGGATAGGATCTTCTGGCATTCATGCAGGTGATCTAGGCTCTCATGTTGTAAATAGGAGTAGAACGAGTGAATTGCTGCAAGCCGGGAGTTCCGTGTTGAGCTTCTGCATTTTCGTTCTTTTTGAAGCCACTCCAAAAACTCTAAGATGGTTTCTTTGGTAATGCCACTCAGGGTAAGTTTTTCAACTTTCACATGCTTCACCTCTTGGATAAACTTTAAGAGTAAAACAAAGGTGTCCCTGTAGGCTGCGATTGTATTGGCACTGGCCCCTTTTTCGTTTGGTAGGTACCTGGAAATAAAGTCGGATATGTACTTCGAGAAATCAGTTGGCTTCATAGTTTTTATATTTAGGAAATACATCCCGACAGATCGTATCCACATCTCTGATCAGATCAGGATACATACTGGCAGTTAAACGGACATAATGATTTGTTGCACCCAAAGAACGATGTCCCAGGTAATTGGAAAGGATCGGAAGTGAAACGTACAGATCAATCCCGGATTCTGCCATAGCAGCAAGAGAGGTAACAGCAAACGTGTGTCTCAGATCATGAATTCGGGGGCTTTGAGCGGTGACATGAAGTATTCCGACACTGTCGATACACCTTTTAAACCATTATTGACACCCTGACCACATCTCATTCCATCAGCCCGGATGAAGAAGTATTCAGATGCTTTCTGAGCCATGGGAAGCCTTTCCCGATGCCATACATATTCTTTACAAACAGAACTCAGCGAGTCTGAGATAGGGATTATACGCTCTTTACCGTTCTTGCTATCCCGAACAAGAATATAATTATCACCAAGATTCACATCGTCATTTTTCAATGCCAGGGCCTCACCGATACGCAGTCCGGTACCATATAAAAGCCGGAATAACGCGGGCATACAAAACAAACAATTATGACTATGCGCTATTCTTAACCTAAGTTCATCACAGGCTTTGAACAGTGCATCTATCTCAGTTCTGGAATAAATGTAGGGTATAAAGGTATTTTGAGGAATTGGAGGTAGCCGGGGAATATAAGATTCAATACCTATATCCCGGAGATAGGATGAAAGCTGCGCAAGAAACCCTATTCGATAATACCTGTTAAAATCGGTTTCATTGGCCTTCTATTACCGGAAGAATTGTGCTTTCCTCCAGCATTCTAAACCCCAGGCTATGACATAAGGAATGTGGGCCAAACCTTCTGTTGCTGATATCGATACCGGCTTTTACAAAAGCTCTTTGAACCACATGAGTAACCACGTTACTGGTAGGAAAAGCCGCATAGGGCAGCCTGGCCGTTAAGAATATACAGGGTTCATCAGAAACCGGCCTGCTGTATTTGAGATAATCAATCAGCGCATTGCCTACATCAGCCAATATGGGCAGGACTAATTCTTTACCTGTTTTGTATTGTTCTATTTTTATCGTTGAGGTTTGCCAGTGAAGATTTTCAAACTTCAGCCTGCATATATCGGAGGCTCTAAGTCCCAGCCTGGCAGCTAAGAGGAGGATCGCATAATTGCGTTTCCCTGTTGCAGTAAATCTTTCGGCAGAGACGATTAATTTTTCTACTTCTTCTTTGGTATAGGTGGATGGAAGTTTAGCCTGGTTTACTGTTCTATATTTCGGGATGGCCATTGCATAATCCTTTACAATAAGCTTTTGTTCAAAAAGGTACCTTGTAAAGCCCCGGATAGTCATGAGCGTATTCTGAACGCCAGTTTTATATGGAGTATCCAGTTGATTGATAAAAAGCAGGAGAACTGGTAAATCCAGATCGGAAATAGAAATGATGTTCTCTTTTATACAATAGTTGTAAAGCTTTAAAAGATTACGTTTATGACAGCTCAAACTGATCACAGACAAACGTTTTACCGTTCTTTTGTAATCTATATAGCTGTTAATAATATCGCCTATCGGGCCAGCAAATACGATTTGCTTCAGCTTCGGGCGAACTAACAAGTTTACTTTACCCAGCGCCATGAAATCTGATAGCATCTTTATGCCATTGTAAAGCCGTATTTCCCGGGCATGAAGTTCTCTTTTGGAGCGGCCATCAAAGTGGTATTGAAAAAGCTGCTTTTCTACTTCAGAACTATACTGCTGATAGTCTCTTGAATCCATAAAGAAGCGGACCCGTCGCCAGATCTTCCGGTATTGTTCAATAGCCGGAGGTGAAAAGTAAAGCTGTGAATCAAGATACTCGGCAACTTTACAGGTCAGAATGTTGAAATCCCTAAATTGTTCTTTCATATTGCAATTAGTTTTAAATGAATAATTGCAATAGTATTCAAGAATGTTATGTAAAGTAAATTTTAGGCAGGATACTGGTAATGAGCCTATTAATTATGCTGCTTTACATAAGAATATACTTCGCATA
>JBGTBV010000225.1:0-20318 GCA_041749185.1 Daejeonella sp.
ACGCCCGTCTTTTGATAGCTGGTAATCCAAAGCAACGTTTCCGGCAATCCCGCTTGAACCCTGGCTGGCTCCACGCGGCCCTTCCAGTTCAAAATTACTGCCCACACTTACCTTCAACCGGTCATTTAATAGTTGCTTGGAAAGGCCCACATTCAAATCAGTTCGGTTTTGTAAAGATCCGGTGGTGTAATCTTCACTTGATACCAGATCAAAATTCAGATCAACACCCTCAATTAAATTGCCGGCAAGCTTGTTCAACTGCTCTGATAATATTTTACTTACACTATTGCGCACCAGCGACTCGGCGCCGCCGCCGCCCGCTCCGCTGGCAAAGGGGTTTTCGGCAACAAATCTTCCTAACAGAAGCAGGGCAAATACCTGCTTATTCAGTTCAGAGGGCTGCGATTTTATCTGCGCCAACTGGTATTGCACATTGTCTACCACATCGCGTGCTACGTTGTAGCTTCGGTTTGGCAGCGTAATGTCAAAGCTAATGTCGGGCTTCATTAGCTCGCCCTGCATATTCAGCGCAACTTCAAAGGGCAAATTCTGCTTGTAGCGGTTTAACGATGCGGGTGGTTCATCCAACTGGCTTTCCACCAGATCATACGGCGGGGTGTTGGCTATATAAATTGCGGTAATATCTACGTTCGCATCTGTGGGGGCGCCTTGCCAGTTGATCACGCTGCCACGCTCAATTAAAAATTGCCGCTTCAAAAAATTAAAAGAGAGTTCGTAGGCGCCACGCACCACCTCAAATGTTCCCGACATATTTACGTTCCCGCTGGGATCAATTCCCGCCGTAAGCTGTGCATCGCCCTGTATCTCTAAAAAGTCGCCGTTTCCTTCGTCAATTACAATATTAAACAGGGCGGTTGAGTCTACTTCTATATTCAGGGCCACGTTTAATCCGGTAATATCGGTGCTGTTCAAGGTATCGAGTCCTGAAGTTAAAGCGGTTTGATTTTCCGGACTGTCCATATCCACAAACTCCACAATGCCCTCCCGGGCAACCACGCCGGGTTCTGATTGCGGCAATACAATGGTAAAGCGGGTGCCTTCATTAATGCGCAAACTGCCGTCAATCTCCGGGTTGTCTACGGTTCCGCGTATGCGGATGTCGCTGTTCAGAAATACGTCTCCGTAAAAAAGTTTATTGTCTTTTTTGGTGCTGCTTACCACCTGGAAATTGTCGGTTTTTACATCAAGCCCAAAGCGGTAGTCGGTGTAATTGCTGGTAAAAACGGTGCCGTCAACCACCGCCCGGTTTCCCACAGAATCAATCAGCGTAAAGGTGTCAAAATCAATTCCCTCGCTGGTAAAGCTTATCCGGTCATCGTCAATGCGGTAATAGGCGTTTAGCATGGCAATGTTAAAGGCTGCCTGATTAAAATTCAGGTCGCCGCGTACCGCCGGGGCTTCTACGCTTCCGCTGATGTTTAATTTACCGGTTATATTGCCGCTGGCATCCCGCAGACTGCCCATTGTTAAGCCTTCAATACTGGCCAGGTTCAAATTGTTTACATTCAGGTCAAAATCAAAACCGCTCTGGTTTTCCGGCCTGATTATGTAATCGCCAGCCAGCACAATGTCATTTCCGTTGCCGGTAATGCGCACATCGGCAGCATACGTATTGGCCACGCTGTTATTGACTTTAATGGCTATATCGCCCAGCGTGTCTGCCCGGAAGCTGAAATTCTGCACCTTCAAATCACCAACAAACACCGGACTGCCAGCCAGGTTGCTCAGATTAACCGAGCCGTTAATGGTTCCATCGGCCAAGAGGGAATCTTTCTCCGCAATTGCCGTTAGTGTACTGATCTGGAAATTCCTGAAATCAACGGTTATGGGTGCGTTTGCTTGTTGCGGATTACTGTTTAAGGCAAGCGTTTGCCCGCCACGGTTCAGGCTGAAATTATTTGCTAATATACCCTGTTCGCCAAATTGCAGGAAATTTCCGGCGGGCACCGTCCAGGGGTCATAGTTCAGCAATACGCCGGGATCAAAACTAAAACGGAACTGATCTGAAACCGTTGATAACAAGCCCGCTAAACGGTATTTATCCTTTCCGCCCAAATCTTTAACATTCAAATTCACACTGGCCTGGTTATTTTTTACCTCGCCGCTTAAGGCTGTCTCATTAACCTGGAGGGCGGCGGTAGATATCTTATCCAGATTTACCGCATAGCTCAGCGCATCTCCTCCGCTATTCATGGCCAGTGTCAGGTTTTCAATGGTGTTGCCAGAATACACAATCTTTGGCGCCAGGACCTTCATTTGCAGGCCGCCTGCGGCACTGTTAAACGTGCCGTTTACTTTCACAGGTTCCAGCTGGGTAAGCAGCGGCACAAAATCCTGCAGAATGGGGCGGTTACTTAGGTTTAAAGCGAAGCTGAAATTCTGCGGCGAACTAACGGGGAGTGCCTGCCCGTTGCCAATTTTAAAATACTTATTCACCTCATTGATCAGGGCATTGCCAACCTGGGTTAAATTGTATCTGCCGGTAATGTTTGCAGATGCTACTTCAGAGCGCAGCCTCAGATCTTTTTCTTCACCGTTTACTGTGGCGTTTACTTGTATGCTATCCAACTGGTAGCGTTTGCCTTTTAATACCACCAGCAGATTGCTTGCTTCAACGTTGCCGATAAGCCTGTCGGGATTGGTAGAGGGCATATTCGCAATAATTTTTCCGCGGAAGCGCAAATCTTCATTGTAAAGTTTCAGGTTTTGCAGGTTCAGGCTGTCTACATCCAAAACCAGGTTTAAAGCAGGGTAGGTGTTTTTAATATTTGCCCGGGCATCCAGATCAAAACTGATGTTTTTATCTTTCATGGTTGCATTCAGTTCAACATTCTGCCCGGCCACACTTCCGTTCAACACCAGGTTTTGGTAAGTATATCCCATCAGTTCTGCCCGCTGTGCAACTGCGTCAAATTTGGCCCGCATGGTTTTGGGGTCTAAACCGGTGCCGGTTAAAGTAGCCCGGGCGGTAACCCGGCCCATTACGGTGTCCTGTTTAAGCAACCGGCCAACGTTAAAGTTGTTAATCTGCACATTGCCTTTAAAAACTTCGGCGCCTTTGCGGGATGAATTTAATCCGCCGCTAAAGCTTGCCGAGCCAAAATCAGATGCAAGCCGCATGTCTGTGTTGAAATTGCTTACGCCGCCTTTAAAGGTTCCGCTAAGGTTAAAATTTTGTGGTATCCGAATGTTATCGGGTATCATTCCCGGAGATACCAAACGGTTTAGGTCCTCCCGAGTTGATTTGAACTCGCGGAGGGTTACATCAAAAACCGCCTTTTCCATATCGGGCAACCCTTTAATTCTCGCCGAGGCTGCAATGCGGGTAGATCCCAAACCAGAAATTTCAAAATTGGGGATGTTCAGGTCTGATACCTGTCCGCTTACCTTCCCGTTAATGCTCAAAACCGTTGCCGATCCTTGTTTAAATGGATCTACATCGGCCAATTGCGGGGCGAAGGTTAGAATATCTTTAAAGCTAAGCCGGCTGTTTACCAGATTGGCGTTTACTTTCATTAAACCGGGGTTGTTGCTAATGCTTTCCAGCGAGGGATAGCTGATGCTGATATAATCCCGCAGCAGGGTGGAGGGCGTTTTGATGTATAACTCGTCAAGCGTGGCGCCGGTAGTGCTGTAGATAAAGTTTGTGCGGAACTCCTCCAGCACAAAACTGCTTTTATCGCGGAAGCCGAACGTATTGATGTTGCCCGAAATGGTGTCTAAACTGTAAACAAAGTCGCTGGCTTCCAAATTAAGCCGGGTAAATCCTAAATGTCCGTAGTCCATCCCTGCTTTTTGAACGGGCATATTTGCATTGTCAAACAACAGGCGATTATCCAGAAGTTTTACGGTATTTACATTTACCCGCCAGCTATTGTTTAGTTGGGCGGCCACTTCCTGCTCCACCTGTTTGGCAACTACTTCGGCAGCGGCGGTTTTTCCCAGGGCAATAATGGAATTCGACTGGTTTAGCTCCAGATTTTTAATGGTTATCTGCTGGTTTTTCAGATCAATAAGGTCAAAATCGGCCAGCAGCTTTTCAAAATTAACCTGTGATTTTATGGCCGAAACGGCATTCTGATAATCAATGTTGAACTTGCTCAGGTCAACGGTGCCCAATTTTAAATCCAGTTCAAAGGGTTCATTGCTGTCGGCTTCTACTTTCGCGGCAGATTCATTTTTTAGCGGCGGCTCACTTTGAATAATTTTAGCGTTTACTCCCCGCATTACAATATTGGGAATGCTGAACCGCATACTGTCCAGATTAAACTCGCGGATGCGGGTATCAAAATGCCCTAAGCGAAAATTCACGTCGTTGGCGGTAACCGCGTCTTTAAACGTTAAGTGAATACGGTCCAGATTAATCTTGTCAATAGAAAATTTCATTCCGGCAGTGCTGTCGGGCGGGGGTGGGGCGCTATTTTGTTCGCCCATAAAGGCTTTCAAAATATAGTCGAAATTAAACGTGCTGTCGGGCATCGTTCGTTCCACGTTGGCCCGTATCCCGCGAAGGTCTATCTCATTTATTTCTACCTGATTTTGGAGGAGTTTCAGCAGGCTGATGTCTACTTTCAAGGTATCGCCGGCAAGCAGCGTATCCCTGTTCTGGTCTTCAAAATAAACATCTTCCAGAACAATTAATTTTGGAAGGTCCAGGCTGAGTTTGTTGATCTCCACCCGCGTTTTAAGCTTATTCTCCAGGAAATTTACTGCTTTTTTACGGGCGAAATTTTGTACAGAGGGAACCTGTATCAGCACAAAAATCATGAGCACCAGAACGATGATGCTGCCAATGATCCATAAAAAAATCTTTAACGCTATGCGTCCGGCCCGGTTCAAAATTAGAATCTGTGATATTTTGGTAAACGATTATTTTAATAAAGGAAAAAGCGACGGGATTGTTTTTTGGCAACCTCGTTTTTTGGTTTCAGTTCTGCTGGTGTAATCGCCCCAAGCGCTGTTGAGGAATGCGTTGAATTGCCCGATTTTTTCTACCTTTCGCCCCGGTACAGATCAGAAATCTCGCCTTTAACCTAAATGATTTTCAAATGTTTTTAATCGTAATCGGAATTTTCATCATCATCGCCGGCTTTTTCCTGTCGGCCCAAAACAGCGAAGCTTCCCGTTTTGGAAACATCGTGCGCATCGCGGGCATACTGGTGGTAATTGCCGGAGCCTTAAGCTCTATGTTTAAAGTGATTGATGCCGGCGAAGTTGGCGTTAAAACGGTATTCGGTAAGGTAGACCAGGATGTGCTTTATAGCGGGTTAAACGTGATAAACCCCATAGCCGAAGTCACCAATTTTGATGTGAAAACCCAGAATTACACCATGTCGGGCATTAATGACGAAGGAGCACAGGCTGGCGATGACGCTATCCGCGTGCTTTCTGCCGACGGTTTAGAGGTAGTCATTGATCTCTCGGTACTGTTCAGGGTGAAAGCATCTTCGGCACCAACTATTTTAAAAGAGATCGGTACAGATTATCTGGATAAAATTGTACGTCCGGTGGCCCGTACCGCCATTCGCGATAACGCGGTATCTTATGATGCGGTTGCTCTGTATTCAAGTAAGCGGGATGAATTCCAGTCGCGGATTTTTCAAACCATCAGCAAGAGCTTTGTTAAACGCGGACTGGAGCTGGAGCAGCTTCTGGTGCGGAATATCACGCTGCCAGCGTCGGTAAAAACAACTATCGAATCTAAAATAAACGCCGAGCAGGATGCCCAAAAAATGACCTTCGTGCTTCAGAAAGAACGCCAGGAAGCAGAACGGAAGCGGGTAGAGGCGCAGGGTATCGCAGATTACCAAAAAATATTATCAACCGGTTTGAGCGATAAGCAGTTGCAGTACGAAACGATAAAAGCACAGAAGGAAATTGCCCTGTCGCCCAACACCAAGGTAATCATTATGGGCGACAGCAAAGGTTCGCCCATTATTTTGGGAGGGAATTGAGCAAAGCAGACAGAGATAAACTTCTGCGGCAGAATATAAACATAAGGTGTTGAGGGGTAAAATGATTTTATCCTCCAACCACTTCGCCGCCGTTAATGTGCAATATTTGGCCGGTCATGTATGATGAATCCTCGCAGGCCAGGTAAACGTAGGCCGGGGCGATTTCAGAAGGCTGCCCCGCACGCCCCATCGGCGTATCTTTCCCAAAATTTTTAACATGCTCATCATCAAAACTGGATACAATGAGCGGCGTCCATACCGGGCCGGGAGCCACGCCGTTTACACGGATTTTTTTTGATGCCAGGTTTTTAGCCAGCGAGCGGGTAAAACTTACAATTGCCCCTTTTGTGGCCGCATAATCTATCAGATGTTCGCTGCCGCGATACGCCGTAACGGATGTTGTATTAATAATGGTGTCGTCTTCTGATAAATGCGCCAGAGCCTCCTGACTGAGGTAGAAGTAGGGGTAAACGTTATTTTTAAACGTATCCTCCAACTGCTTTTGTGAAATCCCCTCCAAGTTTTCCTGCGGATAATGCTGGGCCGCGTTGTTTACCACCACATTTAATCCGCCAAATTCGCTTACAGTTTTGGCTACCGCCGATTTACAAAATTCCGCATCGCAAACATCTCCTTTCAATAACAAACAGCGTCTGCCGGTTTGCTCAATTAGTTTCCGGGTTTCTTCAGCATCTTTTTGCTCATCCAAAAATACAATGGCCACGTTGGCGCCTTCGCGTGCAAAATGCACCGCTACCGCCCGCCCAATGCCGCTGTCGCCTCCGGTAATAATGGCAACTTTTCCCTCCAGTTTTCCGGCGGCTTTGTAATCATCGCGAATATACTGGGGTTGAGGTTGCATCTCATATTCCTTGCCGGGCTGCTGGTTCTGATGTTGGGCTGGGAATGATTCTGGCTGTTTTTCCATCCTGGTATAAGTAGGTGTGATGTTAAAACCGCACCCGCAGGCTTAAGTTTTAGATTCCAGCAGTTTTTCAAAATCGCTCAAACCGGCCATGTCCAGGGTCATAATTCCTTTCTCGTCCGGACTGATGATCGGTTTAAATTTCGCATCCCAAACCACCTCTTCATACTGGTAGGATGTTCTGGAATGAACGGTTTGCGAGAACGTATCATCAAACGCTTTTAGCAGGATCAGGAATTCGGCATCGCCTTCGTCCAGATCAACAGGCTTTAGGTCCCACAGCGGACTTTTCTCGGTAACCGGATGCACAATAGTCCAGCTCAGCGTAAGCATGTTAATACTGTTTCGCTCCAGCTCAAGCTGGAAAAACTGCCGGGTAATTTTATCGCCGGTAAGCTTATTGATAGCCAGCAATACCTGCATCTCAATGTCAATAAGCTGATTGTTACGGTAGTTTGCAAGGCGAAACATCAGGCCTTTACCGTTTTGAAACGGCGCCATGATCATATTTTCGCTGTATTTTATTTTAGCCGATGGCTTTGAGAAGCGGCCGTAAAGTAAACCGGTGGCCAATGCAAAAGCAAGCAAACCCAGCATGGATTCAAATGCAGCCAGCATACTTGTAGCCATGCCCAGCGGGCTTAAATGACCATAGCCCACGGTAGATATGGTTTGTGCAGAAAAGAAAAACGCATCTGCAAACTGGTCCACATTATCGCTGCCCTTTGCGCCCTCAATGTACTCAATGCCGATCAGCACATACAACGCGGCAAAAATGGTATTGATCAGCACATAACTTACCAGAATGAGTACGCCGAACCGGCCCCAACTCATCTTAATGAGCCAGTTATACGTGTCTGTAGTTCTGAAAAAGGGCAGGCCGCTCCGCTTTACATTTGATGAGCCGTCGCGGTTCATAATCCGCTGGTTATTTACCGTAGGGTTATTGCCGAAACCGAGATCATTGCCGGTAATTTTTTTGAAACGCTGCTGGGCCATTTATAACTTGCTGAAAATTCTTTTAATGCAGAGGCCGCTTTTTAATGATGCCGCCTTTTGTGTCGTTAATGGCATTCATTACAATAAACGCTTTATGATCAATGCGCTCTATCTCGGCCTTGAGCCGCGTTACCTCCAGGCGTGTAACTACCGTGAAAATGATGTCAATATCTTTAGTGTTTAGCTGCGTTGCACCCATGCCGCGTTCGCCTTTGTAAATGGTTACTGATCGGCCCAGATTTTCAATTATCGCTTTGCGGATGGCGTTGCTCTTATTCGAGATGATGGTTACGCCGGTGTATTCTTCTATTCCCTGTATAATAAAATCTACGGTTTTTGATGCCGATAAATAGGTAAGGATGGAATAAAGGGCGGTTTCGATACCGAGAATAAACGCAGCCGCTAAAAAAATAACCAGATTGATGAGCAGGATAATATCGCCGATGCTTAAAAAGCTTTTGCGGTTAATGTACACCGCTAATATTTCGGTACCGTCAATTACACATCCTCCCCGAATGGCCAGCCCGATACCGGAACCGAGGAAAAAACCGCCGAAAATAGAAATAAGCAGCTTGTCTTGCGTGATAACCGGAAAGTCAATAAAAAAAATGACCAAGGCAAGCAGCATAATTGCCAGCGTGGTGCTGATGGCGAAGTTTGTCCCGATCTGTTTCATCCCCAAAAAAATAAACGGAATGTTAAAAACCACCAGCCATACAGATACCGGTATTCCGGTTAGCTGCGAGACCAGCAGCGAAACACCGGTAACCCCGCCATCAATAAAATGATTGGGGACCAGAAAACCCTTTAACCCGAACGCAGCTAAAAAAACTCCCAATAAGATGAGTAGAACACGGCCTGATTTAATTTTTAACAGAAAAATATTTCTCGATCGCCGGGTTGCCTTCATGGGCTAAAAATACTTAAAAGGTTTGCAGCACCGAAAAAGATTATCCATATTTGCCCCAATGGTAATAGAAAACAGATATTCAGCCTGGCACTGGCAGTTGAGCAATCACTTGGCGGCCCGGTAAATTTGTATTTTTAATATTCAAGAGCTTTGGGGTTGCCGTTTGGTAACCCTTTTTTATTTGTAAAATTTCAACATTTATTTCTGCGTTTATTAGATGAAGACTATTCTTAACCGGTTGTTTGAACACAAGACCTTCAACAAAGCGGAGGCCAAACAGATACTTACCGACATGACGCGGGGGAAATTCAACGTTTCGCAAATGGCCGCATTTATGGCGGTTTATTGCATGCGCAACATCACCGTTGATGAATTGGAAGGCTTCCGCGATGCCATGCTGGAACTTTGCCTGCCCACAGATTTAAATGATTTTGAACTGATTGATTTATGCGGAACGGGCGGCGACGGAAAGGATACTTTTAATATATCTACGCTGGCCTCTTTTGTGGTGGCCGGTGCCGGATACAAGGTGGCCAAGCATGGCAACTACGGTGTTTCATCAGGTTGCGGTTCATCCAACGTAATGGAATTTTTAGGCTATCAGTTTACCAATGATTCGGAGACATTAAAACGCAATGTAGAAGATGCCGGGATTTGTTTTTTACATGCGCCTCTCTTTCATCCGGCCATGAAAACCGTGGCCCCAATCCGTAAAGAACTTTGGGTTAAAACCTTTTTTAATATGCTGGGACCGATGGTAAATCCGGCCCGGCCACATTACCAGATGGTTGGTGTATTTAGCCTTGAATTGGCACGTATATACGCCTACCTCTATCAAAAGGCTGATAAAAACTACACCATTGTACACGCTCTGGAAGGCTATGATGAAATTTCGCTCACCTGCGATTTTAAGACCTACAGCAACCAGGGCGAACAGGTGCACTCGCTTGCAGAACTTGGCTTTAGCCGGATCAGTCCGCAGCAGATTACCGGCGGCAGCAGCGTTCCGGAATCGGCCGCTATTTTTAAATCGGTGCTTAACTTATCTGCCACCGCAGCACAAAATAACGTGGTGCTGGCCAACGCCGCTATCGCCATAAAAACCATAAAACCGGGAAGTACGTTCGCTGACTGCTTTAACGAAGCCGAAGAATCTTTATTGAGCAGACAGGCCCTTGGCAGCTTTAAAAAATTATTGGCATGAAAATAAAAGTCTGCGGCATGCGTGAGGAAGTGAACATTGCAGATTTGCTTGACTTAAAGCCAGATTATATGGGCTTGATATTTTATCCGGGCTCCAAACGGTTTGCTGAAGCGCTTTCTGATATTAATCTGATCAACAGCGGAGCGGCAGACACCACTTTTACCGGCGTTTTTGTTGATGCCAGCCTTGCGACGGTAATAGAAAAAGTGGAAAAATATCAGCTCGGAGCCGTTCAGCTTCACGGAATCGAATCGCCGGAATATATTGAGGAATTGCGTAACCGCTTACAAAGCGGGCAGCGGCCGGTACAGATTATAAAAGCTTTTGGCGTAGATCAGGATTTCGATTTTAACATTACCGAAGCCTATCTTGCCACTGCAGACTATTTCCTTTTTGATACCAAGACCGATTTACATGGGGGTTCCGGCCGTCAATTCAACTGGCAGGTGCTTAAAAAATACCCTTTTGATAAGCCCTATTTTTTAAGTGGCGGCATCGGGCCGGATGATATTGAAAAGCTCAGTTTATTGGATGACCCGAGGGTCTACGCGGTAGATTTGAACAGCCGGTTTGAAGTTAGTGCCGGATTGAAAGATATGGAGAAGCTTGCCTGGGCCATTCAAACAATACGTAAAGCAAAGGTTAACTAATTCCGGATAAGGAAATATGGTTGAGACGGAATTTATTAGACAAAAACATCAGTACGGAAAATTTTTCCGGATCTCTTTAATTGAATACAATGAACCAATATCAGGTAAATGAAAATGGCTACTACGGCGATTTCGGCGGTGCCTACATCCCGGAAATGCTCTACCCCAATGTAGAACACTTAAGGCAGGAGTATTTAAAAATTATGTACGAACCCGGTTTCCAGACCGAGTTTAACCAGCTATTAAAGGATTACGTGGGTAGACCATCGCCCTTGTTCCTTGCCCAACGTCTTTCTGAAAAGTATGGCGCTACCATTTATCTAAAACGCGAAGACCTGAACCATACCGGAGCGCATAAAATAAACAATACGGTTGGGCAGATTTTATTGGCGCAGCGGCTTGGCAAAAAGCGCATTATTGCTGAAACCGGTGCGGGGCAGCACGGTGTGGCCACTGCAACCGTATGCGCTCTGAAAGGGTTGGAGTGCATTGTTTACATGGGCGAAGTGGATATTGCCCGTCAGGCACCAAACGTAGCCCGCATGAAAATGATGGGCGCAACTGTTATACCTGCAACATCCGGAAGCAAAACACTGAAAGATGCTACCAACGAAGCAATGCGTGACTGGATAAACAATCCGGTAGATACGCATTACATCATCGGCTCGGTTGTGGGCCCGCATCCGTATCCGGATATGGTTGCCCGGTTCCAGGCGGTAATATCTGAGGAAACAAAAAAACAATTAAAGGAAAAAACAGGTACAGAACTGCCCGATTATGTGCTGGCCTGCGTAGGCGGAGGCAGCAATGCCATGGGCATGTTTTATCATTTTCTGGATGACCAGGGTGTGAAGCTGGTTGCGGTTGAAGCTGCCGGCAAGGGAGTAGAAAGCGGCGAATCTGCGGCAACAACCTTGCTTGGTACCGAAGGTGTTTTGCATGGCAGCCGCTCCATTTTAATGCAGACAGCAGACGGACAGGTAACCGAGCCGTATTCCATCTCGGCAGGGCTGGATTATCCGGGTATTGGCCCGCAGCATGCGCATTTGTTTAAAGTTAAACGGGCCGAATATGTCAGTATAACTGATGACGAGGCCATGGAAGCCGGCTTGCTTTGCGCCCGTTTAGAAGGGATAATACCAGCCATTGAAACCGCCCATGCACTGGCACATCTGGAAAAGATGAAGTTTAATGGAACAGAAACCGTAGTTATTTGCCTGTCGGGTCGCGGAGATAAAGATCTGGACACGTATATGAAACACTTTGATTTATAACGCCACACTAAAAAATGATCAAAAACTTAACGGCTAATTGCATACCAACCGGATGAACAGAATCAACACACTTTTCGCTCAAAAACAGGAGCCATTGCTTTCGATATATTTTACCGCGGGTTACCCCGAATTAAACAGCACGCTTGATATTGCCGAAGCGCTGGAAAAGGCCGGTGCTGATTTTTTGGAGATCGGCTTTCCCTATTCAGACCCGCTGGCTGATGGTCCGGTTATTCAGCAAAGCTCGCAAACGGCATTACAGAACGGCATGACGGTAGAAAAACTGTTTAGCCAGCTTAAAGATCTGCGCAAGCGTATTTCTATCCCCGTTTTACTAATGGGCTATTTTAACCCCATGCTGCAATACGGCGTAGAAAACTTTTGTAAGGCTTGCGCCGATGCCGGAGTAGACGGTCTGATAGTACCAGACCTGCCGATGTATGAATACGAGTCCATGTATCGCAAATGCTTTTCAGAAAATAATCTAAGCAACATCTTTCTCATCACCCCGCAAACATCAGAAGAACGTATACGCCGCATTGATAATCTAAGTGATGGCTTTATTTACCTGCTTTCTTCATCATCAACTACCGGGAAAAGCGTTTCGCTAAGCGGTGAATCAGAGGAGTATTTTAAACGGATAGGGAAGATGAATTTAAAAAATCCAACGATGATCGGTTTTGGAATCTCTAACCACGAAAGCTTTGCCAAAGCGGCGGGATATACCCGTGGTGCTATCGTTGGAAGTGCGTTTGTAAAGATTTTGAGCGAGGAGAATTACACCGGGAAGATCGAAGGGTTTATTAAAAGCCTGCGCCCCGGGGCGGTTTAAAAGCACCTATAACCTGCTTCGCTCCATAGCACAAGCCTGCGTAATCTAAACGGGATGGGAATGGCGGCCCCGCAATGCAATGGAGGGCCACAATGGACAGCCCGGCTGCCGGACCGAAATACAGCAGGCCTTGCTTTTCAAATGTTTACCCCCGTTATTTGGGAGAGGTGCTGCGAGCTGAACTATCGGGCTTTTTTATCCAGGAAGCTTAAAAACACAAACCCGCATACGCCGGCAAAAACCGATGCCACCAGGATAGAAAACTTGGCCTCTACCTCAAACTCCGGACTGTAAAACGAAAGCAAAGCGATAAATATAGACATGGTAAAGCCAATTCCCGCCAGCAGTCCAACGCCCATGATGTGCCGCCAGCCGGCTTTAGACGGCAGCGAACTCAGACCCAGTTTTACCGACAAGTAAGAGAAAAGCGTTACACCGATCGGTTTCCCTATTACCAAACCCAGAATAATGCCCAGCCCCAACGGGCTGTAAAGACCGTCAATCATCGTACTCTCGAACCGGATATTGGTATTGGCGAGGGCAAAAATAGGCATGATGATAAAATTAACCGGTTTGATCAGTGCGTGCTCCATTGTTTCTAAGGGCGATCTTTGCTTTACCGGATTGGTTGGAATGGTAAAGGCCAGCAACACGCCTGCAACCGTAGCGTGAATGCCGGAGTGGTGGATGAAATACCAAAGGAAAATACCGGGGATGATGTAAAAAATAAGCTTTTTTACCCCGAAATAATTGAGGCCAGCCAGCAACGCCAGGATGCCGACGGAATACAGCAACTGCATCCAATGCAAGTCATTGGTGTAGAATATGGCGATAACCAGAATAGCTCCCAGATCATCAACAATGGCCAGAGCAGCTAAAAATATCTTTAATGAAACGGGCACACGCTTGCCGAGCAGGGAGATAACCCCGAGGGCGAACGCAATATCTGTTGCCATTGGGATTCCCCAACCCGAACTTGTTGGAGCAGAAAAATTAAAGAGCGCATAAATTGCGGCAGGCACCAGCATTCCGCCCAGAGCTGCGAATATGGGCATGGCTGCCTGTTTGGGCGATGACAATTCCCCTTCAACAATTTCGCGTTTTATTTCCAGGCCTACCAGCAGGAAGAAGATCGCCATCAGGCCATCGTTAATCCAAAGCGAGATGGGATAGCGAAGCGGGATTTCCGGAGTTACAAATCCTAAGGGCAGTGCCAGAAAATCATTAAAACCTTCGTTCCAACCGGTATTGGCTATAATCAGCGAGATAATTACGCAGATTATTAAAACGATTCCGCCCAGTTGTTCAGAACGTAAAAAATCTTTAAACGGCTGCAGGTTGATCAGTTTTGTCATGACCGCTAAATTAAATAATTAATTGGGAGCGGTTGAATCAAAAGGCCGGGGATTGGCTAAAATACCTTTCAATTACTGCACAGCCTGCTTTTGCCTGCGCCGGGCTTTAACCCAAAAGGGCTGAAAGAAAAGGACAACACCTGATAACAACAGCACTAAAAGAATAATCCCGGTGGGAAGGCTCACCAGGTATTTTGCGCTTTGATGAAAGTAGGTGCCGTCGTGAAGGCTTTCAATTACATCTGACCGGCGGTATTCCACCTGTAATATTTTTCCGGTTTTGGTATCTATTTGAATTTCGTAATTGTTGCTTGCCATTATTTTGGCCATGCCTTTGCCAGGCTGTATATCAATGCGTTTTATGTCTGGCCAGGCGTTGATTTTTGCCTGCGGTACGCTTTGGGCGATGCGGTACAATTGGGTGAAACTGACAGCGGGAATATCTGCCGAGATGCCGGTAACTGCCGACGGTTGAATCCACCGCGAATCTTTTTTCAGCAGCAGCAATATGCCCGTTGCTATAACCAGCAACAGCGGAATGGTGATAATTATAGAACCCCAGTAATGGACTTTTCTGTTTAAAACGCTTAATTTCATATCGGGCCTTTGCGATAAAAATACGCCAATCGCCCTAATGTCAACTTAGTTGACAGCTGTTTGTTACATAAACAAATTCAAATCTCCTTTTCCCTGGCGCAGGATATTAAAATCGCCGGTGGTACAGTCAACCACAGTAGAGGGCTCGTTATCGCCAAAACCGCCATCAATAACCAAATCTACCAGGTCTTTAAACTTTTCGTGAATAAGTTCCGGGTCGGTAGAATATTCTTTGATCTCATCTTCATCATGTATAGATGTGGAAATAATGGGGTTGCCCAGTTTTTGTACAATGCCGCGGGCAATGGTATTATCCGGCACACGGATACCTACCGTTTTTTTATTGGAACTCAGCATTTTGGGAACTTTCTTGCTGGCGTTGAAAATGAAGGTGAAAGCTCCCGGTAAAGCTTTTTTCAGCACGCGGAACGTCTCGTTATCAATGGGTTTAATGTAATCAGAGATGTGGCTCAGATCATAGCAAACAAAGGAAAAGTGGGCTTTATCTGGTCTAATTCCCCGAATTTTGGCCACTTTTTCAATCGCTTTCTGGTTGCTGATATCGCAACCCAGTCCGTAAACTGTATCTGTTGGATAAATGATTAGCCCGCCGCGTTTTAGTACATCGGCAACTTGCTGTAGGGCTTTATCGCTGGGGCTGTCGGGGTAAATTTTAATAAGCATTCTGAGAGGTTAAGATTTAGATTCATAAATTTACTGCTGGCCAAAGCGATACGCAGCGTCTGAATTTGTGAGGTATGCGGTTTGAGATGTTCAACAATTAACAGCTTACTTGGTTTATGGATTATCAGATTCCGGCTGGCACCCGTATCGGCCACGTGCACTTAAAGGTTGCCGACATAGAGCGTTCCCTGAAGTTTTATCACGGGGTTTTGGGTTTTGAAATTACACAACGTTATGGTACGCAGGCCGTTTTCCTGTCGGCAGGCGGTTATCATCATCATATTGGTTTAAATACCTGGTATTCTAAGAACGCCTTGCCAGCTTCCCGGCATTCAGCGGGATTGTTTCATGCGGCAATACTTTATCCCGAAAAGAAAGACCTAGCCAAAATTGTAGCCCGGCTTAAAGCTGTAGATTATCCCATCAGCGGGGCGGCAGATCATGGCGTCTCTGAAGCTGTTTACCTGGTTGATCCGGATGAAAATGGCCTTGAACTTTATTGGGATAAGCCACAAAATTTATGGCCGGTTGATGCGGAAGGCAATTTGCAAATGCGAACCGATCCGCTTAATTTGGAAGAGCTAATGCAGGCTTAATCATCGCTTTTATCTTTGCCAAGCTTTATTTTAACGTTTCCGTCATCGCCGTCAACGGCCAGCAAATTAATTACAATTCCTTTTTTTGCCCTGCGCTCTTTCTCTGCTTCATCAAAAATATATTTGTCTTTTTCGGGATTACGAAGCGGAACCTGCATGGCGATTTTGGTGCCCGACGAAAAACCATAAACGCCTTCTAAAAAAATATTGAGCACGCTCGATTCAATTTGCATAGGCGGAATGGTAACGCTGCTGCCCCGTAAAGTAAGAGTGTTGGACAGACTGTTGAGCTCAATGTTAGAGAAATCACGGTTAGCGAATGCGAATGCGCCAATTTTTTCCATCGGTTCGAAATTTACCAGCGCACCGTTTACCAGCTTAAATTTTACTTTACCGCGAATACTGTTAGGCACTACATCGCCATTATCCAGCATATTCCCCGAAACATCACAATCTGCGTTAAACAACCCTCGCAAATTTTCGCTGGTAATGCCGGTTTGGCCGAAGTTGTTAAAAGCATAAAATAACTGCTGAATATTGGCTTTGCGAATAACCGTTTTGAGTTTCACCTGGTTAATTTTTCCAGACTGATCAATCAACCCGTTAATACTCAAATCTCCGCCTGCATGGCTTAAGCCTACGTTATTGATATTAATGCCTTGTTGGCGCAGCGTAAATTTAGCGTTCACGTTGCTGGCATTAAATTTTTTGTAGATCATCCGCTTTATGTGCATCTGGATGTTTACACTGGCCTCGTCAAGCATCCGGTCTAATTGTTGTGAAAAGCGGTTCATGCCACCGCTGCTCGCCTTGGAACTTTGCCGGCGGCCTAAAAAAGATAAAAACTGGCCGAGGTTTATCTGCGGACTGGTAATGTGCCAGTCTAATAACAACTTTTGCGGATCGGTATAAAACAGGTTTAAAAAGTCTTTTATAGAGCCTTCCATCTGCAAAGAACTGCCTCCGCTTTGCAGGTTAATATTTCTAAAAAAGACATCCTGGTTTTTGAAGTTGACGAGCGCCCGCACATTTTTAAATTCAAGGTTTCGGGGCAAGTATTTTAATGTTGCGTTTTTAACATGAATGTGCCCGTTAATGTAGCGTTGGCTTTGGTCTTTACTAAAAAAGGGTGCTTTATATAGAAGATTTAGTTCCGCAGTGCCGCTGCCAAAGTCAAATGATCCTTTCCCGAAAATTGGGTTCAGTTTGCTTAGCGGGAAACTGGAAATAAATTTTCCGGCAAGCACGGGGGTTTTTAAATTGGTGATGGTAATTGAATCGGCTTTGAAGGGAATGGTCTTCCAGCTTCCTTCCATTCCGTAAATGGAAATAGAAGAGTTTGGATCTGTAATGCCTTCGCCTTTCACAACCTCATTTGTAAATTTTCCGGTAAAACTGCAGTTGTTTATCGTTTCTCCGTTTGCGGTAAGTGTATTATTTTTTACTTCCCAATACGCTTTGATCAGCGGATCTTCGCCGGGTTTTAAACTTCCGGTAATGCTGGCCCCGGCGGTAAGAGGCAACTTCAAAGTGTAATCTTTCAGCTTTGATTTAATATTGGGAGACAGCAGGTCGGCCGCATCTTTCAATTGAATTTCCTGGGTTTTTACATCAAGTGCGAAGCCGGATGAGTTGGCCGTAGAAAATTTTCCGCCAACGGTAAAATCCGTACCGCCAATGTTGATCGGTTGAACAGGAATTGATAACATCTTATCGGCGTCGTTAAAACTCATCTCCATGTCTGCTTCAACGGTTTTATTTTTCAGGAAGCTTCCGCGACGGGTATTAAAAGCCAACGTGTTTACCAGCGTCTTAAATCGAACATTCCCTTTCCAGTTCTTATTGTTGTATTTAAGTTTTCCGGTAAAGCGATCAATGTTGAAATTGAATTTCTTGCGTTTTTGCAGGTTTTCAACAATCATACTCATATTGCTGAGGCTGATCTGATTGATTTTTTTGCTGCCGCTGTCATCACTTTCATCACCCGGCGAACTGCTTTTAAAAATATCGGTATTGGAATAGCCGGAGCTATCTGTATAAAAATAAATGTTGCCGTTTTGCAGGACGATATTTTTTATGGTCGGGCTGCCTTTTAAAATAGAGTATGCGTCTACCGAAACATACGCATCCTGAACGTCCAGCACATGATGGCGGTGTTGCTGCCATAAGCTATCGCGAAGCAAAACATTGGTTAAGGTTACAGAAATTCCCGGGAAACCCCTGATTAAAGCCGGTTCCATCTTCTCAATTGTGAGCGTACCGTTCAGGTTCTTATTCAGTTGCGCTGTGATAGATTCGAGAAGTTGCTTTTTATTGCTTTGCACGTATGCCGCCACCCCAAGCCATGCCAATACCACGATACCTAATAATATTGCTGCAATTTTTAAGGTAATTTTAAGCCAACGCTGCATTCTGAGTATAAAATTTAGAAATATTTTGAATTGTTTTTAATAGTGAAGATTGCTACGGCATTATTTATTTCGATTTAACACCAGCATAAGCAGGTTGTAAAAACAACTCCCGTGCAAAACGGTTTGATATTTAGAACAAGGAGTTTGTTTTTATACCGAATTCATCCGCCAGCTAATCAATGTAAATATAACCACTTATGATGCCAGAAAATAACAGGGATTTTGACAGCCAAAACCAGCAGCTAAAATCAGACGGGAACGGTGGAGACGATCGTTTGCAGGATACTTCTAACAGCGATGCCGCCGCAAACAATGCCCGCCAAACCGAACGCATACAGCAGGTAGGCCGTGCTGCCGAGCCTTCTTTCCGGTTAGATGAGAACGGACACCAGGCAAATACCGGCAAGGAGAACGGGACACCCGAAGGTACTGAGTCTGAAAGCACGGAAGAAGACCTTTCTGATGAAACATTAAGCGCCTCAACAAATCTCTCATTAGACCAGTTGAAAAAGGAAAAAGATCCGGGAGGTCTTTCCAGCGATGACAGGCCGGAGAACCCAGGCCGCGTTTAAGCCTTTAAAGTGTCGGCAAGCTCCATTCATTTCATACGCCGCGGTGCCGGAAAACCCATTCTGCTGGTACATGGCCTCGGCGGAAGCTGGCGCTCCTGGAATCCTATTTTAGATTCTCTGGCCGCTCACCGCGATGTGATAGCCATTGACCTACCCGGATTTGGCAATTCAGCACCTTTAAAAGAAGTAACCATCAGCAGTCTGGCAGGAGCAGTTACTGCCTTCATCCGAGAAAACGGGCTTACAGGAATTGACATTGTTGGCAGTTCAATGGGAGCAAGGCTGGTGTTGGAGTTGGCACGCCGCGGCGGAATTGTTGGCGCCGTGGTGTCGCTTGATCCGGGCGGGTTTTGGCAGGGCTGGGAACGACATGCGCTGTATCTTTCTTTATCCGCATCTATTTTAGCCCTGCGGGCATTGCAGGATCAAATGCCCCTAATCACCAGAACATCTCTTGGACGACGTATTTTATTCGCCCAGCTATCGGCTCAGCCAGAGAAAATTCCGGCGGAGCTTGCGCTTGACGAAATGCGCAGTTACATAAATTCACCCTCATTTGATGAGATGCTTTACAACCTGGTTTACGGGGAAGATCAACTTGGCAGTACCAAAGGTTCTATTAATAAACCATTAATAATTGCCTGGGGACTGAACGATCATGTCTGTTTTCCCGGTCAGGCGCAACGGGCTATGGATCTCTTTGAAGATGCCCGTTTGTACTGGTTCAAAAACTGCGGTCATTTTCCGCATTGGGATGCTCCGCAGGAAACTCTCCAGTTGATATTAAACGTTACAGGCGACGATGAAAAGTCGCTTTCCAGAAGAAAACTCTAAAATTTTAGGCTTCTATAAATTTGTCAAATCGCCTCGATATTCTGCCGCAAACAATGTTAGTCTTTTATGTGCCTGCAATCTTTTGGCACTATTTTCTCATAGTGTTTGATGTTAATAGATACAGAATAAATTAATCACAAAGCGATGAAACGAATATTGATTATGCTTACAATGGCCGCCGGAATAGCCGCCTGTAACAGCAGTGCCAATACGAATGCAGGGTCCTATCAAACTACTCAAAAATACAAAGACAGTTTGAAGTTAGATAGTTTTAAAAGGGCCGATGCGGTTGCTAAAGAAATAGATCGCCGCGAACAGGAAGCCGCGTTAGCGCAAGCTAAATCCGCTCCTGCATCCGTTCAGTCAAACAGTACGAGTCATATTCACCATACTTCCGCTACTACGCCAGCAAAGCGGGGCTGGAGTTCGGCCGCTAAAGGCGCAGCCATCGGAGCTGGTGCCGGTGCCGTTACCGGAATCCTTATTGACAAAAAGGATGG
>JBGTBV010000226.1:0-1942 GCA_041749185.1 Daejeonella sp.
ATGAAAAATCCGATGAGTTCCTTCATTAACATTTTCGGATTAGCCGTTGCAATTGGTATTTGCCTGGTAGTGTATACTTTTATTGAGTTCGATGCCAGTATAGATCAATTCCATAAGAACAAGAACGAAGTTTACCTTGCAACTTTTCAGGCTGCCAAGGACGGGGAGATTCAGCAATACGGGACGTCGCCGAGACCCCTGGGTGAAATGTTGAGCGAAGATTTTGCTCAAATCAAAAAAGTTTGCCGTGTCGAGGATGGTAATGTTGTACTGAAATATAAAGACAACGTGTTCCACGAACGTGTTCGCTATGCCGATGGTGAATTCCTCGAGATGTTTACATTTCCCATGAAATGGGGAACTCCGGAGTCGCTAAAGAATCTCAATAGCATTATCCTCAGCGAGAACATGTCAATCAAGTATTTCGGTGACGAGAATCCAGTTGGCCGAGATATCCTCATGATCTTTGACGAAAACAACAGCAAGGCATTTACCGTGACTGGCGTGGCAGCAACGTTTCCAAAGGCTCGCGCAATCGAATTCAATTTCCTTATAAACTTTGAAAACGTTCGTGTAGCCGATCCGAAATATGATATGCATGACTGGAGCAAATTTCTAAACGCGACGCTCATTCAGGTTGATAATCCATCGGATATCGTATCCATTGAGAATGGAATGGGAAAATACAAGTTACTGCAAAATGAAGTACAGCACGATTGGGCCATTTCATCTTTTGCTTTTGAACCGTTGGCCGTGCTTCATCAAAAGTCAGCAGGTATACGAGATGATATTTCTGTTGATGACAACGTAGAAGGTCGGATCGGTATGCCCATCATTGCCATCTTTATGTTAACACTGGCCTGCTTCAACTACATAAACATAGCTATTGTATCCGCAGCGAAGCGGTTAAAGGAAATTGGAGTTAGAAAAGCAATCGGTGCAAACAGGCTCCGCGTAATTGTTCAATTTCTGAGTGAAAATATCGTGGTTACATTTTTCGCTATGATCCTGGGATTCGCTCTTGCTGCTTTAATTTTTCTTCCTTGGTTTGTTCAATTCAGCGGCTGGGAACTGGAGATCAAATTTCTGGATAAAAACCTCTGGATATTCCTGGTCTGCCTCCTGTTCTTTACAGGTATTGCATCAGGAATATATCCTGCTTTTTACATTTCAAAATTTGATGCCGTCAAAATATTTAAGGGTTCCCAGGAATTTGGCAGAAAGAATCCAGTCACTAAAATATTTTTGGGAATTCAAATTGTGTTGGCCTGTATCACCATTACTGCCGGTGTAGTGTTCACACAAAACAATGCCTACCAGAATAGCCGAAGCTGGGGGTACGATCAAAAAAATGCCTTGTATATAGGTGTACCTCACCAGGCTGCTTATGAGAAAGTGTATGCTGTCATGAATCAGAATACGAATGTCTTGCAACTTTCAGGATCAGCTGATCACATTGGAAGAAACGTCTCAACGGCCATCGTTCATATGCCTCCTTCTCAGAAGTATGAAGTTAAACAGCTGGCGGTTGATGCAAATTACATAGAGACCATGGGACTGCGTATAGCAGAAGGCCGGGGCTTTACGAAACATTCAGAAAATGACAAGCAAGCGATCATCGTGAATGAGCTTTTTGTAAAGAAGCTGAACCTCGCGAAACCGATCGGCCAATTGTTCGAGATCGACAGTAACAGGTTTGAGGTGATTGGTGTAATTAAGGATTTCCACATGAGAGATTTTTTCCATGAAATCGAGCCTACTATTTTCAAAATTGCTGATGAGTCTGAATATCGATATTTGTCTATGCGTGTAAAAAACGGGTCGGAAAATGAAACAAATGCCGCCTTGCAAAAATACTGGGCAACCCTGTATCCGGAAATTCCCTTCCAGGGTGGACATCAGGAGGACGTTTGGAATGACTACTTTTTTTATGTTGACCGAT
>JBGTBV010000227.1:0-3910 GCA_041749185.1 Daejeonella sp.
AATTTTCTGTTCCGGTAACCGGGATTCCCCGTTTGGTTAACTCCTCATATTCGCCTAAAGGCACTTTCCAGAGCAATTTGCCAGTATTTAAATTAACCGCGTTGAGCGTTCCCCATGGCGGTTTAATTCCGGGGTAACCGTCTTTATCTGTAAAGCGATTGTAGCCAGACATGGTGTAAGGAATATCATCCAAAACGCTTTTCTTTGAAGTATTTAAATCTTTATCTCCGCCCGGTTCCTTCGGGATTCTTGTATTGGCAGCCAGCTTTTTAGAAGGTTCCTTTTCGGGAAGCTTTAAAAGAAAAGCAACAAGCGCATCTATTTCTCCTTCCGGGATTTGCTTAAAGCCCGGCATCCTGTTACGGCCATTTCGGATGATATTCCGTGTTTTCTGTTCGCTAAATGTTTTGCTCAGGTTTACTATTGAAGGGATGTTTCCACCGTTGCCTTTCAACTCGGTCCCGTGGCAGGCGATGCAGTATTTATTATAAACCGCCTGCCCGATTCCTTTCACAGATTGACCTTTTGTATCGCTTTTGGGCACATCAATCATCACCTGCGCCCAGGGCAGCTCGGTGCTGTTTACATAAAGTATTTGCGTTTCGGCATCCACCGCGGCACCGCCCCATTCGCCGCCACCGTCAAACCCGGGGAAGATCCATCCACCTTCTTTAGCCGGCGGACTAAATTTGGCCCGGTTCTTTACCTGAAGATACCGGGCCATCATTTCCTTATGGCTTTCCGCTGAAATATCCGTCACATCTTGCGGCTCAAACCGCTGCCTTGCAAAAGGTTCGGGCAAGCTGGGAATGGGCTGGGTAGGCCAGACCTCTTCGCCGGGTAAGCTCCTGGTTGGTACCGGCACTTCATTTATTTCAAATATGGGTTTTCCGGTAACGCGGTCGAACAAAAAGATGTAGCCGTGTTTAGTGATTTGCGCCACCGCGTCGATATTTTTGCCATCTTTATTTAATGTCACCAGGTTCGGGTTAGCCGGCAAATCACGATCCCACAAATCATGGTGCACTACCTGATAATGCCAGATACACTCGCCGGTTTCCGCGTTTAACGCGATCAGAGAGTTGGCGAAAAGATTGGCGCCTTTGCGGCTTCCGCCATAAAAGTCGCCACCCACCGAGCCGGTAGGAACGTATACAATTCCCCGCTTTTCATCCAGCGACATGCCCGCCCAGTTATTAGCGCCGCCAAACTTTTTCCAGGCATCTTTATCCTCCCAGGTATCGTAACCTTTTTCGCCGGGATGCGGAATGGTGTGAAAAATCCATTTGCGTTCTCCGGTTCGTGCGTCGTAGGCCCGGATGTGCCCCGGCGCAGCGTCAGCCGACTCGTCAACACGCATACCCATAATCAACAGGTTTTTATAGATGATGCCGGGGGTGGTGCCTGCTACAAAGGTATTTGACCCTGCCTCACGATCAAGATTCTCCGACAGATCAATAAATCCGGCCTGACCGAAACCGGCTATGGGTTTGCCATTAGACGCGTTGATCGCGTACGTTTTAGCGCCCACGCTGTAAAAGATGCGCCTCTCGCGGCCATCTTCTGCCTGCCAAAAACTTACCCCGCGGCTTACTTTGTAAAAAGCCATCGGGTCAGTTGCAGAAGCCGTATCCAGCAAGGCTGGATCGAAAATCCATTTCTGTTTTCCGGTAGCGGCATCCAAAGCAAACAGCTTTAGCCGCGGACTGGTGCCGTACAAAATCCCGTGAACCACGATGGGGTTGCACTGGTTCTGGCTTCGGTTGGCCGTATCCTTATCGCCGGTGCTGTATGTCCAGGCCACTTCCAGGTTTTTAACATTGCCGAGGTTAATCTGCTCATTAGATGAATAACGGTTGCCCTCCTTCGTCCCGGCATAAGCTGGCCAGCCGGAATAATCTTTTTCAGATGGCTGTGTGCAGGATATTGAAATCAGTAACAGAGAAACAATGGGAAACAACAACAGATTTCCCGAGCGGTATTTTAAATTTCTGATCATCAGTGCGTTTGCTATTTCAATTTTTTAGAACCGGGAGTAATGCTTCATTTGAAATCATCAGTCAATTCCAGCTATTTCACTTCGACGTTCCATTAAAATGATGTTCCTCCACCGTCCATCCATTTTCCCGATCTTTTCGCGGTAGCCAACCTCTCTGAATCCCGCCCGACGGTGAAGTTCTAAACTGGGAAAATTCTCCGGGAAAATGCCTGCCTGCAGCACCCATATATTTTCTGCTTCACTCTCTGAAACCAGCTTTTCCAATAATTTTTTCCCCAGCCCAATTCCGCGAAAAGCTCCGGCAACGTACACACTTATTTCTGCAACTCCGGCATATACGCAGCGGTCAGAAACGGGGCTAAGCGCAGCCCAACCAAAAATTTTATCGCCCACGAGGCCGATAATCCTGCAAGTTTTGAGGTGACCGGAATCCCATTCATCCCATCCGGGTATTTCCTTTTGAAACGTTGCGTTTCCAGTTGCCATTCCTTCAAAATAAATCAGCGAAACCGCGGGCCAGTCGGCGGCCTGCATTGATCTGAATTGCACATCCATTGCTTTAATTCCTTAACGCGAATAAATATAAAGTTTTGGGCGTTCCCGCGATGGCGAATCAGGACTCTTGAAACGAAAAAAATCGCCGGGCGGCGATGCAAACAAATTTTGGATTAAGCGGGCCTTTACAAAAAAGGCTGCCGTAAAGGAAATAAAAATTAAGCCGGGGAAAAGACCGGCACAATTAATCCAGCAAAGTAACCTCGGTGATGTCAAAAGCAGTGAATTCATCCGCGAGCGAAATCCGTCTGAAACTCACCACATACGAAAACACCAGACCTATTTCGTCTTCAAACTCAACGATCTCGTCTAAAGTGTAAAGACCGGAATGATCATGCCTGGCAGATTGTTTACGGGCCAGGTTGATAATACCGGCAAATTTGGTTGGGTAAGCTTGAGTGAGGGTCATAACAAGAGCGTCTTACTGCGGAATTTTCGATCCGGCAAAACAATTTACGGAAGTAATAAGCTGATGGATTTTGTCAACTGTTTTTTTGAAAAAGCCGACGCAATACCCGTCGCCGTGGTTAATTCGGTAAGCAAATGCTACTGCCAAAAAAAATTGCCAAACGTTATTTTCGTTTCATCCAGGCGTACAAACAGTCCACGTCGGCTTTTTTGAAAAGTTCTGTTCCTGGGTTCATGGTGGCCGCCGTACCGCACGCCACACCCATTCGCACCATATCGTGCAGGTTCCCACCAGCCGCCAGCACGTGCACCATGCCGGCCACCATGCTGTCGCCGGCGCCAACCGTGCTCAGTTTTTTGACCGTGGGTGTGGAGATAAACTCCACCAACTCATTGCTTATCAGGCATGCGCCCTGGGCGCCCAGCGAAACTACCACCAACTGGCATTTCCCCTTACTGATCAGTTGCTTTGCCGCATCTGCAACAGAATCATGATCCAGACTATCCACCCCCACCAGCTTGCTCAGTTCGCCGAGGTTAGGCTTTATCAGATACGCACCCTCCTCCACGCATTGTTTAAGGGCTTCGCCGGATGTATCAACAACTACCTTTGCGCCCTGTAGTTTCGCGTCCCGGGCAAGGGTTGCGTAAAAATCCACATCCACGCCGGGGGGCAAACTGCCGCTCAACACCAGCCAATGAGGAGCTAATTTTTCGATCAGTTGAGAAAATTGGGCCGCCTCGTCGGGATAAATTTCTGGTCCGGGCAGCCCGAAACGGTATTGCTGATTGCTGGAATTATCAACCACAATAAAATTTTCGCGGGTTTCATTGCGGGTGTTCAGCACCTCTATGCCAATCTTTTCGGCTTTGAGCAACTCCTGCAGGCGATTTCCGGTGCGGCCCGAAGCAGGAAAAATGGCCACCGACTCCGTACCCAGCCGTTTA
>JBGTBV010000228.1:0-9897 GCA_041749185.1 Daejeonella sp.
GACAGTCCGGAATTTAGAAAGCAAATGGAGCAGATGAAACTTGACGCTGAAAAAATGAAGAAGGAGTTTAGCAGTCCGGAATTTAGAAAGCAAATGGAGCAGATGAAACTCGACGCTGAAAAAATGAAGAAGGAGTTTGACAGCCCGGAATTTAAAAAGCAAATGGAGCAGATGAAACTCAAAGCTGAAAAAATGAAGAAGGAGTTTGACAGCCCGGAATTTAAAAAGCAAATGGAGCAGATGAAACTCAACGCTGAAAAAATGAAGAAGGAGTTTGATAGCCCGGAATTTAGAAAGCAAATGGAGCAGATGAAACTCAGCGCTGAAAAAATGAAGAAGGAGTTTGACAGCCCGGAATTTAAAAAGCAAATGAAGCAGTTTGAGTTAGAAACAGAAAATAAAAACTAAATACCCAGGCAAAAGAGAAATTGCCCCTGGCGGGAATGTATCAAGTAGCTGTTTAACGTAAATAGAAATATATGGTTAAATTTTGGTGCTCTCATAACAATCGGAGGATATAATTTTTGATCGTATTTTTCAGCGAATTCTTTACGTTCAGATGCATTTTCGCCGGTTAATTCAGTCGGCGGCAAAATTCTCTCCACGCAACCGGCTGACCAGTTTCAGCAAAAAATTTTCTGGGCCAGACGGGGCTACATAACAAAGCAAGCGGGCCGTTGAATCGCTTTCATTCCTGAAATGATGCACTACCCCACTTTCGGGAATACTGACGAAGGCTCCCGCTCGGGCTATAAATAAATCCGACCTTCTGAACAAACAACCACTTCGCCCGCGAGCACATAAAAGGATTCGGCAAATTTTGCATGTGAGTGCTGCCCGGGGCGACCTTTGGGCGGCACCAGCATGGCTATAGCTGCATGACGGTCTCCGGACTGCTCACCAGAAAGTAGTATCCGATACCAATTGCCGACTATAGAAAATGAGTCGCCCGCTTCGGGCTACATTGTTTTTATGGCTCGGATCGCCAGGACATATTCAGAGAATGAAACTTTGCGATGATTGCTGGAAAGAAAATAATCCGCTATGCTATCTATTTCAAGGTCGGGTAATCCGTATACCCCTTCGCGTCGGGCGTATAAAAAGTTGTTGCGTCCGGCGTATTTAGTTCGGCTTTTTGCTCAATCCGCTTTGGCAGATCAGGGTTCGCCAAAAAGAGGCGGGCAAATGCAGCCAGATCGGCGCTGCCGTCGGTAATTTTTTCTTCTGCAGATTCGGGCGTCAGCCCGTTGCAAATAATGATGGTGCCATTGAAATTTTCGCGGATCGCTTCAAACGTTTTTTCCGGGTTATTCGGCGTGGCCGCGAGATGAATATAGCAGATGCCGATCTTGTTTAACGCTGTTGCTAAATAGGAATATGTTTGGTGAACTTCTTCCCGGTCGTAAAAGGCCTGATCATTAAAATCATTATAGGGCGAAAACCGGATGCCCACTTTTTCTTTTCCGATGGCTTCCGAAATTTTTGTCACAACATCCACCACAAACTTAGCCCGATTTTCTACACTGCCGCCGTAGGCATCGTCTCGGGAATTTATTTTCGGATTCAAAAACTGTTCTACCAAGTAGCCGTTCGCACCGTGAACTTCTATACCGTCAAACCCCGCTTCTACAGCGTTCTGAGCCGCTACCACATGTTCGGCATTTATTTTTTCAACTTCTGCTGTGGTTAGCACCCGCGGTTCAGACATCTCCTGTAAACCTTTAGTGTCTGTAAACATCTGTCCCGCCGCCTGCCTGCTATCCGGGCCGACAAGATCCACACCTTCGGGAAGGTTTTCGGTATTCCCGATCCGGCCGGTATGCATCAACTGCAAAAAAATCTTACTGTTATTTTTGTGCACCGCGGCAGTAGTTTTTTTCCAGCCTTCAACCTGTGCCTTTGAAAAAATGCCGGGGATACGCGGATAGCCTAAAGCTTCGGGAGCCGGTGCTGTACCTTCCGTAACTATCAAACCGGCACCGCTTCGCTGAGCGTAATACGCTGCCATTAACTCGTTTGGGATGTTGTCAATTGCCCGGCTTCGGGTCATCGGGGCCATTACCAGATGGTTTTTGAGGCTCAATCCGTTTTTGTGATAAGGTTCTAAAAGTTTCATAATTCGCCTGGATTACTTAAAAAAAAAGATACTGGCCCGAATCTGACTTCCTGCTTCAATTGTTGCACATCAGGATTTAGGCGTTAGCCTTTTCTATTATTAAAAGCTATCGGGCTGATGTTTGTTTAAACTTCTTTTTCATTTTTATGTAATGATTCGTTGATCGCACCCGCCAGGGTAAACCCCGAATGGCAGCACACGGGAATGACCAAAGGCCGGGATGTGAGCCGCTGTAACTTTCTTAATCCGATCTGGCAGATATCCGGGAGGTTTACTATCCCCAATTTTCATTAAAATTGCAGATGCCCAATCTCACGTTCGTTCAGACCGCCGACGGCTCTAAAACTATTTTTAATGCCGGGGTGGGCGAACATTATCATTCGCTGCACGGGGCTGTGCAGGAAAGCAAGCACGTTTTTGTGGAGTCGGGATTGAAATATTTTTTAGCGAAAAGCGATACCGCAGAACTCAGCATTCTGGAAGTTGGTTTTGGAACCGGCCTGAACTTTTTACTTAGCGCAGATTTTTGTGCTGAGAGCGAGGTTCAGCTTTATTACAGCGGCATTGAAGCTTTTCCCCTACCCGCAGATATGATAGCAGAAACCGGATATCAGGATCACGTATCACCCGAAATCTGGGCGGCTTTCCTGCAAAATTATTCGGCAGCTTTTGACGGTCCGGCGCAGCTTGATTCCTTTGGTATTCTACAACTTTTTGAAAAAAAGTTAATGGATTTTAGCAGTGCGAAACGCTATGATGTACTATATTTCGACGCTTTTGCGGCGGTGCACCAGCCCGAAATGTGGGCCCACCAAACCCTGGCGCATGTTTGTTCGTTCATCCGCCCCGGCGGGGTGTTTGTAACCTACGCCATTACCGGAAATTTAAAGCGGAGCATGAGGGCTTTGGGTTTCAGCGTAGAAAAAGCGCCTGGTGCTCCCGGAAAACGGGAAATGTTGCGGGCAGTGAAGCTTTAGGTATCAGATTAATCACTTCGGTTGCCGGTCCTGGGCATCATTAATCATGCTGCTGATCTCGCGGGCAAGCTGTCTTGCGGCGTCGCCAAGCTTTTGATTTTCAGAATACGCAGCGTCGTAAAGTACATGCTTTGATTTGTCTTTATAGCTAAACTCCATATAATAATGCGGGGAATTTATTTTAGATTTCTGCGGAGATGAGTCTTCAAGCAATTCGGGGAAATTCCAAAATCCACTCTCGGCGGCTTTGCGGTGTAAATACAGCAAATCGTCTTTGCGAAGTTTTACATTGGTTTTAACAAGCGAATCCCGCTCATTCATATACTGGTAAACACCCGTTTTAGAATAATACTGGTTAACCAAACTATCTCCTAACCCGTATTTAAAGGTCATGGATTCAAAGTCTGAAAACCGGTACGGAGCGTTTTTGATCATGATGCCATAATAGTAAATACTGTAGGCCAAAAACGGGGTGATAATACAAATTGCTAAAAATATTTTTTTTGCTTTATCGCTCATTGCGGAAAGTTAAAGGAATTGGTTTTTTGATAAGATTTGAGCGGTTTTTGTGATGATACCTTATTTAGACTTCATCAACCACTTCTTCATTTAAACTATAAATGCGGTCGGGGTTAGCGGCTGCTAATTCTGAAGGAGGATTAAATTCCCCTTCCCATTTGGCAATTACAATAGTCGCCAGACAATTGCCAATCACGTTAACAGAAGTGCGAGCCATATCCATCAACTCGTCTATTCCCAGGATTATAAAAATGGGCCAGACAGGCAATCCGAAGGAGGCTGCGGTTCCCAACAAAATTACCAGCGATGCCCGGGGAACTCCGGCAACACCTTTACTGGTTAACATCAGGGTAAATACAATAACCAGTTGTTGCCCGAAACTGAGGTCTACGCCCGCCGCCTGAGCTACAAAAATTGCGGCCAGCGAAAGATACAAGGTTGTGCCGTCAAGGTTGAAACTATACCCGGTTGGCATTACAAAGGCTACAATTTTACGGGGCGCCCCCAGCCGCTCCATTGCCTCCATGGCCCGCGGAAGCGCCGCTTCAGAGCTGGTGGTGGCAAAGGCGATAGAAACGGGTTCGGCTATTGCCTGCAAAAATTTCTTTATCGGTACACCAACGATGAGCGCAATGGGCAACAGCACGCCCAGCAGAAAAACAAACAAGGCTATATATAGTGTCATCAGCAACTGGAAAAGGTTGAGCAAAATACCCAAACCCATGTGGCCCACCGTATAGGCAATTGCCGCACCCACGCCAATTGGCGCAAAGTACATCACAATATTGGTGAACTTAAACATCACCTCCGAAAGGCTTTCGGTAAACTTGAGCATGGGCTGCCGTTTATCTTCCCGCACCATCGCCAGCGCTATACCGAAAAGTATACTGAAAATTACCACCTGCAACACCTGACCTTCGGCTACCGATTTGGCTACGTTTTCCGGAAAAATATGCAGAATAATGTCGTTAAAAGTTTGAGGGGCAACTACAGGCAATTCTTCCTGCGCACCCGGCGGCAACACAATGCCTACACCGGCTTTAGATATATTTATCGCCGCAAGGCCTATAAACAAAGCGATGGTGGTTACTACTTCAAAATACAGTATGGATTTCCAGCCCATACGGCCAACTTGTTTAAGGTCTGAGTGGCCGGCGATGCCGTAAACCAGCGTGGCCAAAAGCAAGGGGGCCACAATGGTTTTAATTAATTTTAAGAATACCTTACTTAGAACCTGTAACTGTATACCAATTTCTGGATAGTCATTGCCAATTTCTGCGCCTATCACCATGGATATTAGAATCCAGGTGGTGAGCGATCGTTTCTGTAAACCGTAAAAGAATAAACCGGCGATAGCCAGCCATCGTGAAAACAGCAAAACTGCCGGGGGAACAGCTAATAAATTATAATAATTGGCGAAAGAAAGAAGGGCGGCAACAGTGATCAGAATGAGGACAATCAGCCCCGTCTTTTTAAACTTCATGAAAATTGGAATATGAATGTCAGCAAAAGTAATTATTTAGATTTGCTGTGCAAACGCCCGTAAATTAATGAAACCCGAGAAACTGACTGTACTTAAAAAAGACCTGAACGGGCTTGCTGCGCAGCAGCTTATTGAAATATGTCTCCGGCTGGCCAAGTACAAAAAAGATAATAAAGAATTGTTAAGCTTTCTACTGTATCATTCTGCCGATCCGCTGGCCTATGCCGAAGAGGTAAAAACTTTTTTGCAACCAGATTTTAAAGCGCTTCCGCGGAATTATTACCAGATGAACAAAAGCCTGCGAAAAATTTTGCGCCTGCTAAACCGCTATGCCAAATACACCGCGTCTAAACAGGCAGAGCTGGAATTGTTGCTCTGGTTTTGTCGTAATTATATCGCCTACAGCGATACCCACACGCACCATAAACCTTTACAACTGGTATTTACAAGGCAGGTTGAAAAGATCAGGCAGATAATTGCAAAACTGCACGAAGACCTTCAATTTGATTATTCGCAGGAAGTTGAAACTTTGCTTACCGAAGCCGAAGCCAGATTGAGCTGGTTTAGTAAATGAGGTTTTTCGAGCCCGCGTTGATCGGATTTTATTTGGCCTGTAACAAATGAAGTCCTAAGCCATTCTAAAAGCGGTAAAACAAACGGTGGAGAAAGAGCAACTTTTCGAAGAGATTTTTAAGGCGAACTCCAAAAAAATCTATCATTTATGTTACGGTTATACCGGAGATGATGCCTCGGCGCATGACCTGATGCAGGAAACCTTTCTGAAGGTTTGGCAAAACCTGCATAAATTCAGAAATCAGGCTTTAATATCTACCTGGATTTACCGCATCGCCGTAAACACCTGTCTTTCTTACCTGCGTGTAGAAAAACGCCAGGCTAAAGAAGAACTAACCGAAAACATTATTGAGACCCGGGGCGAGGAAGTTTCTGACAAACAGGAAAAAGTAACTGCGCTTTACAAATGCATCTCGCAGTTGGAAGAAAACGAGCGCTTAATTATTACTATGGTACTTGATGAGATCCCGTACCCGGAAATTGCCCAAATCTCGGGAATATCCGACGGAAACCTGCGGGTTAAAATCCATCGCATCAAGTTGAAGCTTACAGAATTATACAATAGAAATGAAAGATTTTGACGCATTGAAAGCGATCTGGCACAGCCAGATAGTGCTGCCGAAAGTCAGCTACGAGGAGGTATTGGGCAAGGTGCGTAAAACTAAAAATACCTTTGCAAATAAATTATTACTGGAATTGTTAGGCATGGGACTGGCTATTCCGGCATTGGTATACGTTTGGGCAAGCAACCCGTTTAAAATGTGGACCACACATCTGGCGATGTTGATTATGATTGCCTGCTGCATTTATTATCTCTACGTACAGATCAGAGATTATCGGCGTATTAATGACGAGTCGCTGCTGAACAAGCCCGAAGATTATATCACCTTTCTTAAAAAATATAAAAGCGAGCGTTACCTGCTCAATACCCGCAAGTACAAAATTTACACCGCCTTTTTAACCATTGGCTTCGCCTTGTATTTTATTGAGATCGCTTTTTTAGCGTCGGTTTGGGTAACCGTTTTCGGGATGCTCTTTACCCTTTCGTGGATACTTTTTTGCTATTTCTTTTTGATGAAAAGATACATCCGCAAAGAAGAATCAAAACTGGAAGACATGATCAACAATCTGCAACGACTGGAAGACCAGTTTAAAGCGGATGAACCAACTGATCAACCTTAGTTTTCGTCTTCTGCCGCCTCGATTTCTTTAACCGTAAAGCTATTACTCCGCAACCCGTACTCAAGTTGCTTTCTGGCAGGTGTAGTATTCGCCTTGGTGTCTTCGGCAGTTATTTCTACCGGAAATTCACGAATCAGTTTTCCGTCTTTTACATACAGCGTATCGCCGCCTTTATATCCTTTTTTACTGGCGCTGCTTAGGTTTGGAAAATTTAGTTCCTGCGCCGATCCGCTTTCAGAAAATTCATACACATACATGTTGAGGTATGAACCCTCTCCTTCTCCCTGTGCCTGAATAAACAATTCGGGGTTTCCGTCAGAGTCCATATCCATGTTCCAGACATCAACAATTTTGCCGTCAAGCTCCTCTGAGAAAGAGCGATATTTAAGATGGGTTGAGTCTGAGCGAAGTATTAAAAAGCCACCTACAGATTCTGAACCGCGTCCCCAGCTGATCACGTCGAGCGTTAAACCGGGCTTTACTTCCACGGCTTTATGATACCGCAGGGGTTCGGGGAGCCTGCTCACAGTATTTCTATTTTCTGCGCTTGCGGCAGGCTTCTCGTCATTTGAGCATGCCGAAAATAAAAAAGCAGCTATCAATAGAAAAAGTGCGGATTTTGGAATTCTCATTGGCTGGATGTGGTTTGGATATTTTCAAAGCTAAAAAAATAAATCAGCTGATTGGCCATAACGCCAACCCTCTCTATCTCCCGAATATTACGCCGACTTTCTTACCCGATATCTGCTCCAGCATGGGCTTGAATATGGTTAGCGCATTTTCTTTAGTTTTACCCAAAATATCCTGATCGCGGGCGTTTTGCAGCATTTTTTGCTCGGCAAGTTTATAAATTCCTTCTACCATATCTTTAGAATCGCTTGGGAACAATACTCCCGAAACATCATAAACCTTCGAGCGTTGATGGTCTATTTTGGCGTAACATATCTCTGGTTGCGGCAGGGTAACCGTAATGGAATCGTCTGCACTGGCCACAATGTCTGATTTTTTGATCCGGGTGAGGTCAATGCAACCGGTCACCTCCCCGGCAGCCACAAATAAAATTCGTTTATCGGGCAAAAAGCTGCGTATCTCTTTGCGCTCCAGTACATCTTTCATAGAATACTTAACCAACTCCAGCTTGCCCATACTGGTAATTTTCTCGATCATTATATCCTCATTAAGCTCGGTGCGGGTTACGAAGAATTGCTTTTTGATGTAAAAAAACAGAAACACCATAAAAATGATAGTTGCTGCAGACAGCAGCAGCAGAATGGTGCTTCGGGTACGGGTATTTCTTGAGTTCATAATTAACGGTTTAGTAAAAATGCCCCTTTAACCGGGGCATTTGTCATTTCTTTGAAGGCTTGCTTTCTTTAGCTTCGGGCTGCTTTTCTTTCGCTTCGGGCTGCTTTTCTTTCGCTTCGGACTGCTTTTCCTGTTCTGGTTCCGCTTTGCGCAATCTCAAGTTTCCGAAACTGCCGTTAGCTATTTTCCCGCGTTTTGTTTTAATATCTCCTTTTCCCATAATATTGATTAGTTGATTTGGTATACCTTAATTACAGTGTGGGGCGGCAAAGGTTTTTTAATATATCTAAACAGCGGATTAAATCAGGCGGTAACGCCTTTAGCTTCCGCTGGCTGATCGTGCTTTTCGGCTAAATACCGTTCTGCTTCCAAAGCTGCCATGCAACCCGTGCCCGCCGCGGTTACCGCCTGTCTGAATATCTTATCCTGGGCATCGCCGCAGGCAAAAACACCTTCTACCTTGGTGCGTGTGCTATCATGCTGCGTAATCAGATAGCCGGTTTCATCCATTTCGAGCCAGTCTTTAAAAATATCGGTATTCGGTTTATGGCCTATAGCCACAAAAAAGCCTGTAATGGCAATGTCGGTCTCCGCCGAAGTTAAATTGTTTAAAACCCTCACACCAGTAACACCTTTTCCGTCGCCTAATATTTCTTTAGTTTCCGAATTATAGTGAATGATAATATTTGGCGTGTTCAGAACGCGGTGCTGCATCGCTTTTGAAGCCCTGAACTCGTCACGCCGTACCAGCATGTGTACGGTTTTGCAAAGTTTTGCCAGATAGGTAGCTTCTTCTGCTGCTGTATCTCCGGCACCCACAATAGCTACATCCTGACCCTTAAAGAAAAAACCGTCGCAAACGGCGCAGGCCGAAACACCAAATCCGTTGTATTTTTGCTCGCTTTCCAGTCCGAGCCATTTGGCTGAGGCTCCTGTGGCAATTATTACGGTATCAGCGGTGACGGTAGTATTTTCATCTACAACCACACGATGCGGCAGTGCCGAAAAGTCAACCGAGGTAACGTATCCAAACCGAACCTGAGTACCGAAACGCTCGGCTTGTTTGCGCAGGTCTTCCATCATTTCGGGTCCCATCACCCCTTCCGGGTAACCGGGAAAATTATCCACGTCGGTTGTTTCGGTAAGTTGCCCTCCGGGGACAATGCCGGTATACATCACCGGCTTCAGATCCGCACGTGCGGCATAAATAGCAGCGGTATATCCGGCCGGACCAGACCCGATGATTAAACATTGAACGTGTTCTATTTGCTGTGACATTCAGTTTTTTTTAGAGGTCAAATTTAGCGTTTTAAGGCTCAGGTAGCAATAGCATTCTGTCAGCCTATTATTAGTTTTCAAGATCAAGCCCGATAGAATATACGGTTGCTTTGCGCCCAAAACAGGTTCAACCTGTCCAATCCGGGAGATAAAATACTCCAGTTGATACTTAACGGTCTCTGAACTTAGAAGTTTAGGTGCTCCAAGCGATTGAATAAATGAGCAATTAGCTTAGCTGGAATTTGACTGCTTTCACTCCAAAACGATTCAGAAAGTCAACACCCTCATCGGTATTAAGCCCTTTGTATTCTGCGTATGAGTTCAGGAAGTAAACATCTTTTATCCCGGTAGAAAAAATAATGCGGGCGCAGGCTATACAGGGCGATAAAGTAAGGTACAATGTAGCACCTTCCAGGCTTGAACCGTTTTTTACTGCATATAAAATGGCGTTCTCTTCGGCATGT
>JBGTBV010000229.1:0-7463 GCA_041749185.1 Daejeonella sp.
TTTTTAAAGGAACGCAGCTATTTAACCCGGATGATGTTAAATGCCAATCCGCCGGTTATCCACGCTCACTGGCAATATGAATTTGCCTGGGCAGCGCTGTCAAGCAGAATCCCGACGTTGGTTACCTGCCATGATGCGCCATTTAAAGTTTTGAAAGCGCAAACAGATCTATACCGGCTTCTACGATTGTTTATGGCCATAATTGTGATCCGGAAAGCGAAATTTTTAACTGCCGTATCTCCGTACACCGCAACTCACATAAATACCATTACCAGTAAACAGGTAATCGTGATTCCGAATTTTGAGCCCGAAAGTACATTTTGCCGCTATAGCGAGAAAACCAGACCCGAGCGCCCGGTTAAAATAATTATGATCAATAATGGGTTCTACGGAATTAAGAACGTTGCGGCGGGTATTAGGGCTTTTGCCGAATTCAGAAAAACAGATCCGTTTGCTGAGCTTCATCTTTTTGGAGATGAGCACGGCCCCGGCGGAAACGCTCACCGATGGGCTCTGGCAAAAGGCATCGCCGGTTCTGTCAGGTTTTTTGGGCAGGTAATTTTTGACGAATTGATGAACCACTTGTCAACAGCTTCTGTACTTCTTCACGTTTCTAAAGAAGAATCATGTCCGATGGTGTTGGTTGAGGCTATGGCTATGGGTGTTCCGGTTGTTGCCGGAGAAGATTCCGGGGGAGTTCCATGGGTTTTAAAAGACGGTGGTGGGATGCTGGTGAATCTGAGCTCAACTGATGCTATTTTGGCCGGTTTAAATAAAGTGCTTAACCCGTCTAAATTTAAATCGTATTCCGCCAAAGGCCGTAGCTCAGCGGTAGAAAGGTTTAGCCAATCGGTTATTATTGATCAGTATATCTGTAAACTAAAGGCTATCAGTCTGTGATTGCTATGCCAACACTTCGCCGAAGGCACATTGCACAAAAATTTACCCTGATTTTTCTAATCGCGGGATGTTTATGCCTCAATTCGCTGTTCCCCTCGCCGATATTTTTTGCGCTGGGTTTTATCGGTATATTGTTTACCCTGATCAGTAACTATAAAAAAGTAATCAGGCCTGATGATTATTTGCTAATTATTTTGAGTGTTTCGTTTTTTGATTACTCATCCAGCAGAGGCGGACTATGGAATTATATTAATTTTTTCTTTTTGGTTTATCTGATTATTTCAGGCCGTTGGAAACCAAAGATGCCCGGACGGCTGCATTTTATCCTTCCGCTTTTTTTAATCATAACGCTGGCCGGGTTAATTTTTATCAATCCTGCAGAAGGTTTAGAAAAAATATCCTTTTTTATAGTTTTCGCTTCCTTTGTGCTCAGCTTTCTGTTCGCCTGTCAGGTTCGGTTCACTTTAGGCTTCTTCCAGAAATTCTCCAAAGTATTGCTGTTTATTGTTTGCTATCAATTTTTGATTTGCCTCAATCAGCGCTTTGAATTTTTTGATTCAATATTTCCTTTTTTTCCAACGCAGCCAGATGTTGCTGATTACGACCTGCGGGATTCTGGTCTGGGTGTTAACAAGGTGAGAAATTGGGGAAGTGTGTCTAACTTCGAATTATTTGCCGAGATCAATTCAATGGTTTTTGTGTTTTATGTATGCTGTTTTAGCATTTATGATAGTGTTTTAGAGGCTTCAAAACTGAGAAGTACGGCGATGTTTTTAATCGTATTTTCTCTGTTAAACATACTCTTATCCGGCACCAGATCGTCATTGATCATCATCCTGATGTTTGTAGCAATTGTATTTCTTTTCCGGGCCCGAACATTCATCTTCAGCAAAAAGTGGCTTCCTGCTTTCATTTTGGTGGCTTTGATGCTTTTTGTCTTTTCAAACTCGGTGATCAAAACCTTGGGGCTTGAAACCCTTGTGTTAAGATTAAACCTGATCACCCGGTCTGAAGTTAATTTGTACACCGGCGCAGGCATGAACCGGCAGGGAAGTTATCAGCTTGCCTTTGAGCGTATCAGCGAGGAAAGTTTGATTATCGGAAACGGTTATTCATTCGGGCAGACCTACAGCCAAATTATGAAAGGCGATCATGTGTCTGCATTTATTGATTTCCACAGTTTATATTTATCACTCCCCTTTTTTTATGGCTGGCCGGGTTCTTTTTTGTTTTTGTTGGTATTGGCTATCCCGCTTTATGTGCTTTACAAAAAAAAGGGTCCGTTATGGATAGCTTTCTTCTTTTTATGGGCTGTTTTTTTTATTAACGAATACAAGATCCAATTCATCAGAGATCCGCATTACACCATGATCATTTGGATATTACTTGGAATAACTTATAGTTTTATGGATAGATACAAGCGCCTGGTTAAGCCGAAGGAATTATGATTTATGTTGTTATACCGGTTTTAAATCGCGTTCAGCTAACGTTGGCCTGTATTAATTCGCTCCAAAAAAATAAATCCGACTTTAAAGTTATCGTGGTAGATCATGGCTCAACCGACGGTTCAGACGTTCTGATTGGCAAACATTTTCCGGGCGTAATTCTGTTGAGGGGCAGCGAGCGCATGTGGTGGGCCGGCGCCACAAATGCCGGTGTCCGCGAAGCGTTAAAGCGTTCAGATTCTGATCTGGATTTCGTGCTTACCCTTAACAACGACCTGGAGGTTGATGCAGGTTATCTAGAGCAATTGCTACTCGTTCATCATGAAAACGGGCCCTGTCTGGTTGGTTCCACAAGTGTTGATATTGCGCATCCCGAGACAATTACATTTGCGGGTATTCAATGGAGCAGCCGGTCTGCTAAATATACTAAGCCTGATTATTGCAAGAATCCGAAGTCACATTTATTAAGCCCTGGTAGCAAAGTCGCTACTGATCTTCTTCCCGGCAGGGGCACTCTAATCCCGATAGAAGTTTTTCAGAAAATAGGGTTGTTTGATGAGGTAAATTTTCCGCACTATGCCGCCGATGAAGACTTTTCATTACGGGCTCGCAAATATGGCTATCCGCTTTGGGTTTCAACCGAGGCGGTGGTTAAAAGCCATATTCATCATTCAGGTACTGCGACATCAGGAAAACTGGCAAAACCTGGGTTTCTAACCTCTTTAGTTTCCATGCGTTCGCCAAATAATTTACGCCACAGGTACCGTTGGGCGCAAATTCATGCACAAAATCCAAACCTCTATTTCAGTCTGGATATGATCCGTTTGCTCGGATCTTGCTGCCGTTCTTTATTTAAAAAATAAAATGGATTTATTTACCACTAAGTTTAAATCTGACAGGGCGATGATTACCGCTTTATCGTGTTCATGAGGGTCTTGACATCGTTTCGGGAAATGACTTAATAACCGGAGTTTGATTGATTTTCACCCGTTTCATCTTCATGCGCATGGTTATCAAATTTATCAGGTAGGTTAACGATGGGAGCGGCATCCTTTTTTCTGGCCCCGGGCGAGAAAAAAAATATGGCAGACAGCGTAACCTGTCCCGATTTTTTCATTGGGATTAAAACGCCCAGATCGGTCCCATTCACTTAAGTAATAATCGAACTCAGGTGAATATTTTAAATATTTAAATGATAAGAATGCCGAAACCCAACATATTGTTCATTCTCCATCTACCTCCGCCGGTTCATGGTGCTTCGGTTATCGGGAAGCAGATTCTGGAAAGTAAAGCTATCGCCGGTCATTTTAATGCCGACTTTATCAATCTGTCCACATCATCTTCGGTAGCAGAAATTGGTAAATGGAAATTCAGCAAAGCATTTTCTTTTCTCTCTCTGCAACGCAAAGTTATTTCGGCCTTGACTGCAAAAAAATACGACCTCTGTTACCTGACACTGGCGGCAAACGGGCCGGCCTTCTACAAAGATTTTGTAAGTGTTGCTATTCTGAAACTGTTTAAGCAACCAATTATCTTTCATTTTCACAACAAAGGTCTGTTCGAGGGCAAAGCCGGCCTGATCAACAATCTTCTGTATAAATCAACTTTTGAAAACACCAAAAGCATTTTCCTTTCCGAACGCTTATTTGCCGGCATTGGGCGTTATATAACCCGGTCTGATGCTTTTTTCTGTCCGAACGGAATTTCAGACATCAGGCGCAAACGCATTCAGCAACAATCAGCCAAAAGTCAGAAGTCCTGCCGCCTTTTATTTTTTTCCAATATGATGTTTGCCAAAGGAGTATTTGTTTTATTGGATGCCTGCGTGCTTTTGAAAGGCAGGGGAATTGATTTTGTTTGTGATTTTGCCGGAGAATGGACAGATATCACATCAGAATTGTTTGAAGCCAGAGTTCAGAAAGCTGATCTTGGCAAAAATGTTTTTGCTCATGGAAAGCGGTATGGGGCTGATAAACTGGAGCTTTTTAACAATGCAGAAATTTTTGTCCATCCCACTTTAAATGATTGCTTCCCGTTGGTATTGCTTGAAGCGATGCAGCATAACCTGCCCATTGTAACAACCGATGAGGGCGCTATAGCCGATATGGTAATTAACGGAGAAAACGGATTTGTTGTGCAAAAGAATGATCCGGATGTGCTTGCAGAAAAAATTGAACTGTTGATCCGCCAGCCGGAGTTGAGAACTTCGATGGCCCAAGCCGGGAGGCAACGCTACCAGAAGCTTTTCAGCTTGAAAATCTTTGAGAAAAACCTCGTCCAGATTTTTAAAAAAGCAATTAGAGAACAAAGTTAAGCTTCCAATTATCGTCGTCCGGCAATCAGAAGATAATCAGCGCAAAAAAAAGAAAAAGCCGGAGTCCCTTGGACTGCCGGCTCTTTCATCTAAATTAACGCTCTCTGGTATTTATACTTGAAACAGCGCACAGGGTTTCAGCTAATTTCAATTATTTATCATTTACTGTCGGCGAAACCCGGGATGTCTTTGAAGGATCGGTTCATAACCCTTACCAATTATCGGAACTATTTTTCAATAGCGAACCAAATTGTGAACATCATTCACTTGATGAGTGAATCTATTTTGGTAACCCGTAAGAGTATTATCTAATTTAGAACAGCCTAATCCGACGATTTTTTTTTCCTGAAAGAATATTTTATCCCCATGTTCAGCACCGTAAAGGAATCTTTGGTTTTGTTATCAGAATTAGCCGGATCATAGCCGTCGAGCATTTCGGTAAGGGCGAAGTTGTGTTGCAGGTTTACGTTAAAATTCACCGGACTATCAGGGTAAATATAGCTCGCTATTTTAAAGTTAAAGCCGATATTTACCGGTATGGCCACATCCGTTCCTTTATAAGTTGTCCCACCGAAATTGTCGAGCGTAAGTTCCGTTGGCTCGGAGATGTCACTCATAATTATTCCTACGCCAGAGCCTACATACACGTTATAGGTTAGGTAATGTGCAACCCGAAAATCGGGATCTAAAAATTGACCTAAGGCAACATTTGCTGTAGCCGCAATGCGGTTAAAGTTGTTAGTATATCGTTTCCCATATCTGTCCAGTTCCTTTCGGGACAGGCGGCCGGCAGAGTATTCTATGTTGCCGAAGGCAAAGGGAGTTACATTGTATTGCAGAACCGCGCCGTAGCTGCCGTTTATATCGGCATCGGTTACGTCCGAGAATGCTTTGGTAGCACCGAGATGCACTCCTACAGCAAACCCGGGCTCAAAAACCTGGGCCGCCGTCTCCCGTGGTGTCATGAGACAAATACCAATCGCAAGGAGAAACAGATATGGCGGAAAGTGGTTCATAAGCAGCGGATGAGTAATTGTTCCGAAAATAATAAAATTTGAGTACTTGCAGACTATCACTGAAGTGCCGGGGTTTAAAAAAACCTTCCGGAAGCACATCCTCAAAAAAAATAAAATTTGGCTATCTTAAAGCATGAACTTTTTTAACGGGTATTTTGCTGACTTTGCCGGCTTGTTCTTTCCAGAGCTGTGTGCCGCTTGCGGAAAAAACTTGTTTAAGCATGAAGATACTATTTGTACCAACTGCATTTACCATTTCCCGTATACCAATCACCAGAACGATCCGGATAACCGGGTTGCGAGGCAACTTTGGGGGCGGTTCGCATTTGTGCAGGCCGGGGCATTTGTTTATTTTCAAAGAGCTGGCAAAGTGCAGCGTCTCATGCATCAGCTTAAATACAACAACCGGCCCGAAGCAGGCCTGCGCATGGGCAAACTGTACGGCAGCGAGTTAATGCGGGCTGATCGGTTTGTTCTGCCCGATGCGATCATTCCCGTGCCGCTGCATCCGCAAAAGAAAAAGAAACGTAATTACAACCAAAGCGAATGCATTGCCAGAGGGATGGCGCTTGCGATGAACCTGCCGGTAATTACGGATAACCTGTACCGCAGCCATCAAACAGAAACCCAAACAAAAAAGGCCCGGTTTGCCCGGTATGAAAACCTTAGGGAGGCTTTTCTGGTGAGAAACGAAGCCGGGTTGGCCAATCTGCATTTATTGCTGGTTGATGATGTGATAACCACCGGCGCCACGCTGGAGGCCTGCTGCAACAGTTTGTTGCAGGTGCCCGGTGTTCGGGTAAGCATTGCTGCGCTGGCTTTCGCCGAGTAGTTTAATTTTTTAATATTTGTAGCGATGCGCCTGTTATTTGTTTTTTTGTTTGCTACCCTGTTATTTTCGGCCTGCCGTAAAGAGGAGATAGTTACCAAAGATCCGCGTGCAAAATTGAGTTTTTCTGCCGATACTATTCTGTTCGACACGGTTTTTACATCAGTAGGGAGCACCTCCCGCCAATTGAAGGTTTACAACCGAAATAAAAATGCGGTAAAAATCTCCAGTATACGCCTGGCAGGTGGCAACGCATCGGCTTATCAGATCAATATTAACGGCCAGGCGGCAACTTCGGCAACCGATGTTGAACTTGCCGGAAACGATTCGTTGAACATTTTCCTTAAGGTTTTGATTGACCCGAATGCTTCGAACATGCCGTTTGTAGTAGAGGATTCGATCCTGTTCTCTACCAATCAGAATGAGCAATCCGTTCAAATCAGAGCCTTCGGACAAAACGCTCGGTTTATTAATGGTGAGACGCTAAGCGGAATCATTAACTGGGATAACTCGCTGCCGTATGTAATTTATAATTCGGCCCTGCTTTCTGCAGGCTCGCAACTAAACATTGCCAAAGGCACCAAAATTTATTTTCACAAGGGCTCAACGCTTTTCATCGCGGGAACGCTGATTGCGAGAGGTGAAGCGAACGAGGAGGTCATTTTTAGCGGCGACCGGCTGGAGCAAATCTACAGCGATGAACCCGGCCAATGGACCGGTTTGCATTTCTTGCGAAGCAGCAGCGACAATCTGCTCAACCACGTGGAGATAAAAAATGCGCTTGCCGGCGTTCGCGTTGATTCCTTATCGGTTAACGCCAATCCCAAACTCATCCTGGCCAACAGCATTATTAAAAATATGCAGGTTACCGGTTTGCTGATGTATAATGCGGATGTTAAAGCATTTAATAACCTCATTTTTAACTGCGGACAGTTTTTGGTTTACGGTGTGCTGGGCGG
>JBGTBV010000230.1:0-20125 GCA_041749185.1 Daejeonella sp.
TCCATCCTTTAAGTTCCGTCAGTACGCAGCTTATTTGCAGGATGCTTTTACCATTGGCTCCAGGTTAAAACTTACGGCTGGTCTGCGGGTAGAATTGCCAACTTATCCAGATGTTCCTGAAATTCAAACGCATCCGCTGGTTGCGCCATTGACTTTTGAGGGCGGTAGAAAGATTGATACAGGTGTGTTGCCTGAGCAACGGTTAATGTGGTCCCCAAGATTTGGGTTCAACTATGACGTAAAAGGTGACCGCACGGTTCAGTTACGTGGTGGTTCTGGAATTTTTACATCCAAGGTTCCATTCGTTTGGATTGTTGCTCAATCTGGTGATGCGGGACTAATTCAATTCACCGAAGCTTTTACTGGTGCCGCAAATACCCCTGGCCCGTTTGACCCTAATATCAGAGCATACTTACCAGATTCTCCACCTCAGGCCGGAACTTCAATACCTTCATCCATAAGTGCTATCGACCCTGATTTCAGATTTCCTCAAACATGGAAAAGCAGCTTAGCCGTTGACGCTCAGCTACCTTTCGGCTTTATTGGTACCCTTGAGGGAATCTATAACAAGGATTTGAACATCGCCAAAGGTTACAATTATAACCTGGAAGCACCAATGAGCCTCAATATCAACGGTTATCCTGACAACCGCCCTATTTACCCTAATGCCAACGCTGATAAATACATTAATTCTTTAACAGCAGGTCAGGTTAGTCCTACCGGAAACTCAGCTTTTAACCCGGTAGTGTTAGATAATGCGTCTGAGGGCTATTCTTGGTTTGTTACCGCTAAACTGGATAAAAGGTTCAGTAACGGTTTAGCAGCCGCTGTTGCCTATACCAGAAGTGACCAGCGTGTGCTTTTTGACGGAAACGGTGATCAGTTATTAAATACCTGGTCGTTAACACAAACTTCTAACACTGGTAACAATCCCGGATTAAGTTTTTCAAATTTTAATATTCCAGATCGCATCGTAGCTAATCTTTCTTACCGCCGCGAGTTTTTGAAAAATCTTGCAACTAATGTGTCATTGTTTTATGAAGCCTCTTCTCAGGGACGGTTCTCTTACACCTATTCTTCTGATTTTAACCGGGATGGCCAGACAAATGACTTGTTGTATATTCCTAACGATCCTTCAGAAATTACATTCGTTGATCGTCCGGCTTCAGCCCAAACAAGCAACGTAGCCTACACCGCTCAGCAGCAAAGCGACTTGTTTTTTGCCTATATTAATCAGGACGAATATCTTAGTAGTCGCAAAGGACAATATGCTGAACGCAACGGAGCTAAATTGCCCTGGAGAAACCAGGTTGATTTACGTCTTACTCAGGATGTTTTCAGAACCATCGGCAAGACAAAAAATTCGTTTCAGTTTACAGTTGATATTTTAAACTTTGGTAACCTGTTAAATAATGATTGGGGCAATGTTAATTTCGTAAATAACACTGCGGTATTAACTCCAAGAAACGTTGCGAACCTTACTCCGGGCGGTACTACCAGACCTACTTTCTGGTTAAACACTGCTAATGGAGCACCGGTAAACACAACCTTTGCAACATCTCAAAACATTGCTTCAACTTACTATATGCAATTTGGTTTCCGTTACAACTTTCAATAAAAGTTTTTAATTCATTTTTAACCCGCTTGCAATTTGCATGCGGGTTTTTTGTTGCTAAAAATTTTGACTTTTAAAAGTAGTGTAAATTGGTTCTGCTTGTTAACTTAGCCGGTAAACAAAAATGAATATGAAAAAATTAAGAATTTCCACCATCTGGGTTCTGGCATTGCTGCTGCTTACCGGCAGTATTGCTAAGGCCGACGAAGGAATGTGGCTGCCGATGCTCATTGGCAAAAATTATGAGCAAATGAAAAAACAAGGCTTTAAGCTTACGCCCGAAGATCTTTATAGTGTAAATAAAGCGAGTATCAAGGATGCTATTGTGTCTTTTGGTGGATTTTGCACTGGAGAGATTGTATCTAAAAATGGATTAATCTTTACCAATCATCATTGCGGATACGATGCTGCGGCTTCAAACTCTACGCCCGAGAGCAATATATTAGACAACGGCTTCTACGCAAAATCATACGCCGAGGAAAAGGCGATCCCGGGTTTGTTTGTTCGTTTTTTAGATCGGATGGAAGACGTTACGCCCCGGGTTATGGCTGCTTTAAAAGGAGTTCCGGAGGCGGAAAAAGCTGCCAAAATCGCGGAGATAAGTCGCACAATCTCTTCGGAAGCAACGGCTGGCGCAACCTCCGAGGCAGAAGTGAAAGATGTTTATAAATCAAACCAATTTCTGTTGTTCGTTTACAATCGCTTTACTGATGTACGGCTTGCCGGCATCCCGCCGCAGTCTATAGGAAAATTTGGCGGAGATACCGACAACTGGGAGTGGCCCCGCCATACCGGCGATTTCTCCATCTTCCGGGTGTACGCCGATACCAACAATAAAGCTGCCGATTATAGCACCAGCAACAGGCCATATACGCCTAAAAAGTTTTTGCCTGTTTCTATTAAAGGAGTGAACAATGGCGATTTTGCGATGGTGTATGGTTACCCTGGGCGCACAGATCGCTTCTTAACATCGTACGGAGTTCAGCTTGCAACAGAGAAATCTAATCCAACAATTGTGAAGCTTAGAGACATCCGCCTGAAGGCGTGGAAAGAAGAAATGGACAAAAGTGTGGATACACGCTTAAAACTTTCTTCGCTCTACGCCCAAATTGCCAACTACTGGAAATACTACATCGGGCAAACCGAGCAGTTAAAACGGCTAAACATATATGATGAGAAGCAAAAGCAGGAAGCTAAATTTACCGCCGCCGCTTCTGATTCTGTAAACTCCGCGTTAATGCAAGGCTACAAGACGGCCTATACTGCCTACGAGCCTTATGCGGTACATATTACCTACATCAACGAGGGTTTGCTGGCGTCGCCTTGGGTGCGTAACGCTTCGCAGTTTGGTTCTTTACTTTCAACCATGAAAGAGAAGAAAGACGATGCTGCTTTCATGGCCCGCATCAATCAAAATCTGGTGAATATGGTTGATGATTATCAGGAGACTTATAACGCTGTTGCTGATAAGAAGATATTTGCTCAGATATTAACAGGATTTTATAACGATGTGCCAAAATCTCAGCATCCGAAGTTTATTACGTTGATTGCAGAAGATTATTGGAAAGGCTCGCCCGAGGCCACATTCGCAAATTATGCAAATTACTTATGGGAGAACAGCAAGTTGATTGATCCGGCTAAACTGCGAGCGTTTTTAGCCAATCCAACCGCAGAAGTTCTTGAGAAAGATCCCGGTTATCAATATGCTAAAAATCTAAATCCGCAAGATTATGTAAGGAATAGTTTTGGAAGCATTATAACCGATTTTTCATCAGCGAAAGCAAAGCTTGATCAGGCTTATTTGAAAGCCCTGATTGAGAATAATAAGGGCATGTTAATGTATCCAGATGCCAACTCCACCATGCGGATATCCTACGGGCAGGTTCAAAACTATTCGCCCAAAGATGGAATAACCTACAACATCAGCACCGATATCGACGGAATGGTTGCTAAATATGTGAAGGGTGATGACGAATTTGATTTGCCACAATCATTGTTAGACGCCTACGCGAAACGCGATTTCCGCGAATACGGCGCAAATGGTACACTTAATGTGGGTTTTATCTCTAATAATGATATCACAGGCGGCAACTCGGGTTCGCCGGTTATTAACGGAAGCGGGGAACTTATCGGTTTGGCTTTTGACGGGAACTGGGAAGCCATGAGCGGGGATATTGCCTTTGATAAACAGTACAAACGTACCATTTCTGTTGATGCAAGGTTCGTTTTATGGTGTATTGACGTGCTTGGAGGCGCAAAAAATCTAATCAATGAATTAGACATTCACCGTGATAAGATACCTGTGAATAAAGATAAATTGATTATGAAAAAGAAATAGCGATACATTTCTTCCGCTCTAACAAATTATCCCCTTATGTGTAAAAACGTGAGGGGATTTTGTTTTTGATTTAATATAAATAAACTTTAAATTCATTACAGCAAAACTTTCTTATTGTATCTGATTCCAGAATAGCTTGCCTGATCTTTTTCAGCGATTTCTCCCCCGAGTTTACAATTTCCTTTTTTTCATGCCTGGATCCGCCCTGTGCGGTGAGGTGGTTAAACTGTTGTGTGATTATGAACCATTTAACAAAATCTGGAATACTAACGCTCCTGGCCATTCTTATATTTTTAGTCGGATGGGAGTTATATTGGCGAAGCCAGGGGTTTGAAGCGTCGCACGATGATACAGATGCTCTTTGGGCTGATAAACGGGCAATGGTTTACGAGCCTGCAAGTAAAGCAACGGTTTTTATTGGCTCTTCTAGGATTAAGTTTGATTTGGATATCCCAACCTGGGAAAAAGCAACCGGCGATCAGGCCATACAATTAGCCATGGTAGGCTCAACCCCGCTTCCGGTTTTGAAAGATCTGGCAGATGATGAAAATTTTAAAGGAAAACTGGTTATTGATGTAACCGAACCTTTATTCTTTTCAACTGCTCCGCCAAACATGGCCCGACCGCTAAAGAACATTGCATATTACAAAAAGAGAACGCCTACGCAACGGTTTGGATTTATGGTGAATCGCTTATTCGAATCTAATTTCGTTTTCCTGGAGCAGGAATACCTTTCTTTAAACTCATTGCTTGATAGATTGCCACTTCCCAAACGGCAACAGATATTTAATGCCCCCTATTTTCCTGCTGAATTTGAAAGAACAAAATTTTCGAGACAAAGCAGCATGACCCAATCATTTGTCGAAGATGCAAACCTCCAGAAACAGCAGCAGGATAACTGGCTTATTCTAATTGCCGCAAGCAAACAGTTCCCTTCCCTTACACAAGAAGACTTCAATAAAATGTTTGCTTCGGTAAAATCAGACATTGACAAAATCAGAAAGCGGGGCGGCGAAGTTCTTTTCGTGCGTACCCCTTCGAGCGGCCCCATGTGGATAGGGGAGCAAAAAGGATTTCCAAGAAACCAGTTTTGGGGCAAGATGGTGGGTCTGACAAAAGCAGAGTCAATTCACTTTACTGATTATCCTGAAACATCCGAATTTATATGCCCGGAATGGTCTCATCTGTCGCCGCAGGATGCGAAGATTTACACAATCCACCTCATCAGGCAGATAGAGGCCAAAGGGTGGAATTTCCCTAATAAGCCAAATTCAGAAAAGCGATCTCTCACATTAAAGCATTAAGCCATGCTCTTTAATTCATATACCTTCATTGTTTTTTTTATCATTTTGTTATTGCTGCATAATCTCCCTCTGCAATGGAAGATTAAAAAGGTGAACCTCCTATTTGCCTCGTATCTTTTTTACGCAGTTTGGAATCCCCCATTTATTATTTTGCTGTGGCTTTCAACCTTGGTTGATTTCCTGGTTGGCAAAAAACTGTTTTATGAAAATGGAATTGTTAAACGCCGGTTCCTGCTGATTTTAAGCCTGGTGGCGAATTTGGGAATGTTAGGGTTTTTTAAATATGGCGGTTTTTTGCTCGAAAATTTCGTGCTGCTGATGGATGCCCTCGGCGTAAATTACCAGCCAGCCGCACCAAGTATTATTTTACCGGTAGGCATTTCGTTTTATACCTTTCAAACCCTTTCGTACACGCTTGATATGTATCGTAAAAAGGGGTCTCCAGAAAAGTCATTGCTTGACTTTTCTCTTTTTGTTACCTTTTTTCCGCAGTTGGTTGCAGGCCCAATTGTTCGGCCCGATCAGTTGCTTCCCCAGTTTAAGGAACCGCGTACAGCCAGCAAACAACAGTTTTTAAACGGGTTGTTTTTGCTAACCCTGGGTCTTTTTATGAAGGTGGTGCTTGCAGATGGTATGCTCTCCAGTTCGGCTGACGCTGTATTTGCTGAACAGCGACCCTTATTAGCTTTAGATGCGTGGCTAGGCGTTCTGGCATTTTCGGGCCAAATTTTCTTTGACTTTGCAGGCTATTCCACATGCGCAATTGGCATTGCCGCCTGTTTGGGATTTTCCTTACCCGACAATTTTCGCTATCCATACGCCGCAATTGGTTTTTCTGATTTTTGGAGACGCTGGCACATCACGCTGTCTACCTGGCTGAGAGATTATTTATACATCCCGCTAGGCGGAAACCGTTACGGAGATCTAAGGACTTACAGCGCTTTGATGATCACTATGCTATTAGGGGGTTTGTGGCACGGCGCTTCCTGGACGTTTGTGGTATGGGGAGCACTCCATGGAACCTATTTATGCGTTGAACGGCTTTTCCGATCCCGTAAAATTCCTTCCAGCCAGGCGGATGATCCGAATATTTCAGACAATTTAGGATCGTCAGGCTCGCAGGTAATTTCTATATCATCACTAAGTTTTCCGGTTGCGCTCAAAACCGGAGCGGTGCAGGGTTTTTTAGCGGCTCTGCTTACTTTTTTTCTTGTGAATGTAACCTGGGTGTTTTTTCGGGCAGCCGATTTTAGCACCGCGTGGCGCTTGCTTGGGGCCATGTTTGGAATCGTTGAAGGTGGAATTCCGGTTCTAACCACTTTGGCTATCCTGAAGGTTTCTATAATAATCAGTCTGCTTGTAATAGCTCATTGGCTTATGCGCAATACGGGGGTGATACAGGTTGCCCAGAAAATGCCGTGGTGGGCGGTTGGTATGGCTTGGACAATTATGGTGGTGGCGTTGTTATTGAGCCAGCAGAGTAGCAATTCGTTCATATATTTTCAGTTTTAACCTTATCGCAAACGAAAGATACTATGTCTCTCACGTTGATATTATATATAAGCAGCTACGGTCTGATCAGGCCGGGACCCTTGCCCTGAGAATGCCGCAGGAGAATTACACTTTATTTATTGCTCATGAATTTAACATAAGGATGTATGAAAAAGCTTCATTTCAAATTTGCAATTAGTCTGATCATAGCAGTTTCTACCTTTATCGGATGTCAAAAGGAGAAAGGCACCGAAGAAATACTGTCTGCTAACAAGAACGAAAAATCATTGGCTCAGTTGGCAGGTGCAAGAGAGTACTGCGGCGATCAGGTGAATGCGCTCAATACTAACCCATCTATAAAGCGGGTTGTAGTTCCAGGGGGAACAATTTTTGATACCGATTTCACTTCGGCTGGTGTGGGAGGTATGAGAGACGTTGGAAACGGACAGATCAATCTGCCCGCCACTTTTACCCCTGCAATGGTTACACAGGCCTATTTATATTGGCACGGTGTCACCAACTCGTCTACAAACGTTGGCAATTCTATAATGGTTAATTCAACAACCATCGTAGGCGAAAACATTGGCGTATCATCGTCTAATTGCTGGCCTTTCGCTAACAGTCAGGCTTACCGTGCAGACGCCACAGATTTGGTTCGTGCCACCCCCTCCGGTGTTTACAATCTAAGTGGTTTCGGAGCGCTCAATCCCAATGGAGCCTCATTAATTGTATTTTTTAACGATACTAACAATGGCAACAACAGAGATGTGGTGATTTTTGAAGGCAATGATTCAAATATTGCTTTTGCCGGAATTACTGGCAACCCCCAGGCTCCGGCCGATCCGCAGGGCTGGAACGTGCTGCTATCAGGCATCAATTACACTTCGGGAACTGCCAATATTCAGTTACACGTTGGCGATGGACAGACTTTTGCAGACGCAGCGCTGATTGTTAACTCTAATGAACTTGCTCCAGCCGGACCAGTTTTTCAGGGAAATACGGTGCCGGGAGGTAACCTTTGGGATATTCGCTCATTTGACGTAACCTCCTCGCTAAGTCCCGGTCCTAATTCTCTGAACCTAACTACCGGGTTAAACAGCGACTGCTTAAGCTTGATTGCCGCTTTAATTGATTTGCCTGCCGGTGCGGCTCCGCCGCCGCCAAAAATTGAAGTTACTTTGGATTTTAGTCCAACGTTATGCCCCAACATTTTCCTTTGCGGAGATAAGGGGGAAAATGACGTGGCTATTTTAGGTTCAGAAAACTTTGACGTTTCTAAGATTGATGTTTCTTCAATTAAATTAAACGGTGTTTCCCCCTTGTCATCTGTGATTAAAGATGTTGCAGCACCTTTTAGGGAGCCCATTACTGATTGCAGTTCCTGCACAACAGACGGGCCAGATTCCATTAAAGATCTGCTTTTCAAATTCAGTACACCTGCTATCCATAAGGCATTGGGTAACACCAAAGACAAGCAGTGCGTAAAAGTAACCATCACTGGAAAGCTGCTCGCTGAATTTGGTGGTACTCCAATTTCTGGCGAAGATATGGTCATCATTAAAAAATAAACGATTTATTGATTGATCAATCTCAGCTCAACTTAAACAAAGAAAGCAACGATCTCCCGTTGCTTTCTTTGTTTAGAAAAAAGTTTGCCCGTTTTGAGCCAACCGCCATATTAATCATAAACAAACTCACCAAACTCCGACCGTATGGTGAGCATCTTCTTATGTGCTTCTTCCACCCGACCAATAATTTGCGCATCAACGTCAAATGAATGCGCAATAGATATAATCGATTTTGCTATTGCCTTCGGAACGTAAATTTCCATCCGATGACCCATGTTAAACACAGTATACATTTCCTTCCAGTGGGTGTTTGATTGTTCTTGTATCAGTTTGAACAGTGGTGGAATTTCGAATAAATTGTCTTTGATAATATGAACATCATCAACAAAATGAAGAACTTTTGTTTGTGCGCCGCCGCTGCAGTGTATTATGCCGTGAATGTGTCTTCGGTATTTTTCTAATATCTGCTTTACAACGGGCGCATAAGTGCGGGTAGGAGAGAGTACCAGTTTTCCGGCCGTGATGCTGAGCGAAGTCGAAGCATCTATCATAATTTCGTCCGTCAATTTTTTGTTTCCTGCAAATATCAGTTCGTAAGGTACCGCGGGATCGTAGCTTTCTGGATACTTCTTGGCTATGTATTTATGGAAAACATCATGCCGGGCTGACGTTAAGCCGTTCGAGCCCATTCCTCCGTTGTATTCTTTTTCGTAGGATGCCGTTCCGGAAGACGACAAACCTACTATCACATCGCCCGCCCGAATGCGGTCATTTGATATCACATCAGCCCGTCTCATTCGGCATACCACGGTAGAATCAACTATAATGGTTCTAACTAAATCGCCTACATCAGCGGTTTCGCCACCAGTAGAATAAATACCGATTCCGAGACTACGCAACTCCGACAAAATATCTTCGGTTCCGTTAATAATTTCGGTAATTACTTCACCGGGAATCAGATTTTTATTCCTACCAATGGTAGAGGAGAGCAGAATATTATCCGTAGCACCAACGCAAAGTAAGTCGTCCAGATTCATCACAATGGCATCCTGGGCAATGCCCCTCCATACAGAAATATCTCCGGTTTCTTTCCAGTAAACGTATGCAAGAGATGATTTCGTTCCGGCTCCGTCAGCGTGCATAATGTTGCACCAATCCGCTTCTGCGCCCAAAATATCAGGAATGATCTTGCAAAAAGCTTTTGGAAAAAGTCCCTTGCTGATATTCTTAATAGCAGCGTGCACATCTTCTTTTGAGGCAGACACTCCGCGTTGGCTATATTTTAAATCAGACATGGATGCAAAGTTAATTTTTAGATGTGAGATGTGAGAGTTTTGATTTGAGATCTGAATTGTCAGTAAACAACAAAGTCCCACCTAAGCGGAACTTTGCTGAGATCTTTCTCATGTTGTATTCAAATGAGTATAGAATTCAGTTTTTCTTATCTCTAAATTCTCAAATCTATTTAATAAATAACAACTCCCTGAACTTAGGCAGCGGCCATTGCGAATCGTCTACCATTTGTTCAATTTTATCAACATGATAACGGATCGGTTCGAAGTATTTTTTTACGTTCTCATCATAAGCGATTGATTTTTCGCGAGTATCTTCAATAACATTGGCCTTTTTGCGTTCCTCAATCATCTCATCCACATTGGTTTTTATGAAATTGATGTGTTTTGAAAGAGCACTGATCAACTCCATCTGCACCTTGTAAGCATCGGCCGGCAGGCCAATCTCCTTAAGCCCTTTAACATTTTCAACCAGCCTGCTTTGATAGCTGATGGCGGCAGGAATGATGATGCTGGTTACCATCTCACCCATTACACGGGCTTCTATTTGAAGTTTTTTGTAAAAATTTTCCAACAAAATATCGTGCCTTGCATGGGCTTCGCGTTTGTTGAATACGCCTGTTTTTTCAAACAGATCCATCGTTTTATCGCTGACATAGGCGTCTAATGCTTTCGGAGTTGTTTTTATATTAGCCAGACCACGCTCTAAGGCTTCCTTTTCCCACTCTTCACTATAACCATTGCCTTCAAAACGAATATTTCTTGATTCTTTGATGTAACGCTTAATAACGGTTAAAATAGCCAGGTCTTTTTTATCGCCTTTCTTAATCAGTTTATCCACTTCCACTTTAAATTTGCCGAGCTGATCAGCAACAATGGTACTTAAAACCGTCATCGGGGCAGACGAATTAGCGGAAGACCCTACCGCCCGGAATTCAAATTTATTTCCCGTAAAGGCAAATGGAGAAGTACGGTTGCGGTCTGTGTTATCCAGTAAAATGCTGGGCACTTTTGGTATTCCGTGCCACAGGTTCGGATCTTCCTTCACTTTTTTAGTTACCCGTGAAGTCTCAATCTCATCTAAAACCTCATTAAGCTGGCTGCCCAGAAAAATAGAAATAATTGCCGGCGGGGCTTCATTAGCACCCAATCTGTGATCATTGTTTACAGACGCGATAGAAGCACGCATCAATTCAGAATGCTCATAAACCGCACGGATAATATTCACGAAGAACGTGAGGAACATCAGGTTGTTTTTCGGCGTTTTCCCGGGCGACAACAAGTTCTTACCGGTATTAGTGATCATGCTCCAATTATTGTGCTTGCCCGAGCCGTTTATTCCGGCATATGGTTTCTCGTGAAGCAACACTTTGAAGTGATGGCGTTTGGCAACTTTATCCATCAAATCCATCAACAACTGGTTGTGATCTATGGCCAGGTTAATTTCTTCATAAATGGGAGCGCACTCAAATTGCGATGGAGCAACCTCATTATGACGCGTTTTTAACGGAATTCCCAATTTTAACGCTTCGGTTTCAAAGTCGAGCATATAGGCGTAAACCCTTTCCGGGATGGTGCCAAAATAATGGTCTTCCAGTTGCTGGCCTTTGGCAGACATGTGGCCAAAAAGGGTTCGGCCGGTTAGCACCAAATCGGGCCGTGCATGAAATAATGAAGTATCTACCAGAAAATACTCCTGCTCAATTCCTAAAGACGCGGTAACTTTTTCAATGGATTTATCGAAATAATGGCAAACATCAATAGCAGCCTTGTCCAGTGCTGACAAAGCCTTTAGTAAAGGAGCTTTATAATCTAATGCTTCGCCGGTGTAGGATACAAATACCGTTGGGATACATAGCGTTTTGCCCGATGCGCTTTCGATAATAAAAGCCGGAGAAGAAGGATCCCAGGCGGTATAGCCCCGGGCCTCAAACGTGTTGCGAATTCCGCCGCTCGGAAAGCTCGAAGCATCAGGCTCCTGCTGAACGAGTGCGTCGCCAGAAAAACGCTCGATAGCGCTGCCGTCAGGCGTGGGTTCAAAAAAAGAATCGTGCTTTTCGGCCGTAGTGCCGGTTAATGGTTGAAACCAATGTGTATAGTGGGTAGCACCTTTCGCCATTGCCCAGGCCTTCATTGCCGAAGCAACCTGCTCTGAGACTTCACGATGTAAGGGTTCGCCTAAATCTATAGAATTATTAATACTTTGAAAGGCTTCCTTTGAAAGAAAATCTTTCATTTTCTTTTTATCGAAAACATTTACTCCGTAAAAGTCAGAAATCTTAGTGGATGGAGTTTTTACCTCAGGAATTGACCTGGAAAGTACGGCATTTAGAGCCTGAAATCTTAAAGTCGGCATTTTTGCAGTTGATTTTTGATGAGATTTCTCAAAAGTATCAGATTTTGTGATAATTTCTGGTAAAAAGTCAAAAAAATATAGTAAAAATGGTTTTTGCATGAATCTCTTGATATTGGTGATAAATCATTTATCGAATCGCAAAGTTCCCAAACTTTTAAGGCTGAGATGAAGTGGCAACACCGGCTCTTAAAAATTCTCCGTTGTGGACCGCAGGAATTCAAAACGGGCAGAAAGTACGATCGGCATACAGCATTCTGATCTTTTATTCAATTGGCCGATTAACTGAAATTGATAGCGGGGCTAATTGTCGGGTGCTCTAATTTTCCTACTTTTGGACTTCTTTTAAAATCCCGTTTTACATTGGAAAATTTGCAAATCACTACTTTAGAAACCGCCAAAGATCTTGGATTATTGCCCGAAGAATTTGATCGAATTATTGAGATTCTTGGCCGCAACCCAAACTTTACCGAGCTATCCATCTTTTCGGTAATGTGGAGCGAACATTGTTCCTATAAAAATTCCATTACCTGGCTAAAAACGCTTCCTAAAGATGGTCCGAGAATGCTGGCCAAAGCCGGCGAAGAGAATGCCGGTATGGTGGATCTGGGCGATGGTATTGCCTGCGTTTTCAAAATTGAATCCCACAACCATCCATCGGCTTTAGAGCCTTATCAGGGTGCAGCAACCGGCGTGGGCGGTATTAACCGTGATATTTTTACGATGGGGGCCAGGCCGATTGCCCAGCTAAATTCCTTGCGCTTTGGCAACCTGGATTCAGAGCGTAATAAATGGTTGTTGAAGGGCGTGGTTAAAGGTATTGGTGATTATGGGAATGCATTCGGCATTCCAACCGTGGGCGGTGAATTGTTTTTTGATGATTGTTATACTATCAATCCGTTGGTAAATGCAATGTCGGCCGGTATTGTGGAGTCCGGAGGCACGGTTTCGGCAACTTCGTATGGGGTGGGGAATCCTGTTTACATCGTCGGTTCTGCAACAGGGAAAGACGGAATTCATGGGGCTGCTTTCGCTTCTAAAAATATAACGGAAGATTCGGTAAACGATCTTCCCTCGGTTCAGGTTGGCGATCCTTTCCAGGAGAAGCTTTTGCTGGAAGCTACTTTAGAAGTTATTAAAACCGGCGCCGTTATCGGGATGCAGGATATGGGGGCAGCCGGTATTATTTGCTCTAACTCAGAAATGAGCGCTAAGGGTGAACACGGGATGCGAATTGATCTGGATAAGGTTCCTGTTCGACAAGAAAATATGAAGCCGTTTGAAATTCTTTTATCCGAATCGCAGGAGCGTATGCTTATTGTGGTTGAAAAAGGCCGCGAGCAGGAAGTGCAGACTGTTTTTGATAAATGGGATTTAAACTGTGTGGAGATTGGCGAAGTAACCGATACCAAAAGGCTGGAATATTTTATGAACGGCGAGATGGTGGCCGATGTACCGGCCGATGACCTGGTTTTAGGTGGCGGGGCGCCGGTTTATAAACGCGAATTTAAAGAGCCAGCCTATTATCAGGAAAACCAAAAATTTAATATAGATGATGTAAAGCAACCGGAGGACCTGAAAGCTGTAGCCAGTCATTTGGTTTCGCATCCCAACATTGCGTCCAAACGCTGGGTAACCGAGCAATACGATTCGATGGTTGGAACCGCAACCATGACTACCAATAAACCAAGCGATGCCGCTGTGGTGAGCATTAAAGGAACCAATAAAGCCATTGCCTTAACCGTTGATTGCAACTCTCGTTACGTTTATGCCGATCCGCAAAAAGGTTGCGCCATCGCGGTAGCAGAAGCAGCACGGAATATTACCTGTGCGGGCGGCGAGCCTGTTGCCATTACCAATTGTTTGAATTTTGGGAACCCCTATGTGCCTGAAGTTTATTGGCAGTTTGTAGGCGCCATTAAAGGAATGAGCGAGGCCTGCACAAAATTTGAAACCCCGGTAACCGGCGGTAATGTGAGTTTTTATAATCAATCTTCTGATGAAGGCCCGGTCTTCCCGACGCCAACCATTGGTATGCTGGGGGTTTTGGATGATGTGAAAACTTTTATGACTTCGGATTTTAAAGCCGAAGGAGATTTGATCTACCTGATCGGCGAAAGCGTGAATGATATTGCATCTTCACAATACCTGGCATCTTTTCACAATATCACCGCGTCTCCAGCACCGTATTTTGATCTGGATAAAGAATATGCCATGCATCAGGTTATCAAACAATTGATTAGACAAAGCCTCATCTGCTCAGCGCATGATATTTCGGATGGTGGTTTGTACGTCACTTTATTAGAATCCTCTATGCCAAACAGCTTAGGTTTTGATATTGAATCGGATGTTGATATCCGCAAAGATGCTTTCCTTTTCGGCGAAGCACAGGGTAGGGTAGTGGTTTCGGTGAAACCGGAAAACCAGGATGCGTTTGTAGAACTGCTGGCTACTTCTGAAACGGAATTTAGTTTGTTAGGTTTAGTTACTGCGAAGGAATTGCTTGTTGATCATGAAAGCTTTGGTGTTATAGCAGAATCAAAAGAGGTATTTAACAATGTTTTGCACGGGATTTTAGGGGCTTAATTGCGTTTAATATTTTGCGTGTAAGCTTACAGGATTCGGAGAATCTTAATAGCATTGTTGTATTATAATATAGCCTTTCATTCTGTCAATTCTGATACCCTTAACCTTGAAATCCGCCAAAAAGAACATTTTTCAATTCAAGCAATTCGCTGTAGACCAAAGCGTCTGTGCCATGAAAATAAATACCGATGGTGTCCTGCTTGGGGCTTTGGCTAACAGCGATAATCCAAAAGCAATTCTGGACATCGGCACCGGGACCGGGGTAATTGCACTCATGCTTGCTCAGCGTTTTGACGCCGCAAAAATTGCTGCTGTAGAAATTGATGAGAAAGCCGCCGGTACGGCCGCGAATAATTTTGCGAATTCGATTTTCAATTCCCGGCTACAGCTTTTTCATTCATCATTTGAGGATTATTTCCAGCAAAATAACGGCAGCAAGTTTGATCTGATCGTATCGAATCCGCCATTTTTTATTGATTCGCTCAGATCAGATAATGCTTTAAAAGGCATTGCACGCCATACCGATCAGCTATTCTTTGAGACCTTGCTGTGTGATTCGGCCAAACATTTGGAAAACAATGGTGAACTGGTTTTGATTGTTCCGCTTACCATCTCACAACTGATAGTGAAGCTGGGCATAACATTCGGCCTTCATCTTCAGAAAGAGATTAGCATTCATTCCTTTTCTAATTCTCTTCCCCACCGGCAAATTTTATTCCTGGGCTTCAAATCCCGAAAAGGAGAACACCGAAAGTTTGTTATCTATGATAAGCCAAAGCAATATTCCACCGATTACAAAGCACTGCTGAAAGATTTTTTTACCATCTTTTAAGCGGTTACTCTATGGCTTGTTGATGTTTTTGGCATTGGCCTGTTTAATAGGTTCGAAAGGCCCGTATTGGTGTTGCTTTTCTGAAAATTGATTGGCATACGGTCCGTAAGGATGGTCTATTGGTTTTGTAGCCATATCTGGCCAGTCGTTCTTAAAATCCTTAACCGGCCTCGGCTGGGAGCTGATGTATGCTGCAACATCCCACGCTTCTTCATCGCTTAATTGGGGATTCTGGTACGTGCTTCCGAAAGGCATATTATTTTTTATAAAGCCGGCAAGGCGGGTTAGCCGATGCAGCCCGGCGCCGTTGTTGTAACTATTTGAACCCCAGAGCGGCGGATAGATATATGCCGTAGAATCTGGTAGAATAAAACCCTGACCGTTTTTGCCATGACAGGCATAACACTTAACATCGTAAACCAGCTTCCCTTTTTCAGGATCAGCGGCCCGGGCCATAAAAGGCAAATTTTCTACGGCAGCATCTGCTATCTTTTCTCCCTTGTTCACATCTTTTCCAATCCATTTAAAAAAGGCTACAAAGGCTCTCATTTCTTTGCTGAGGCTGTCGATTTTTGTTCCATTTAAGCTTCTTTCAAGGCAGTCGTTCACCCTGAATTCAATACTCTCCACCCGGTTGCTTCTCGGGCGGTATCTCGGATAGCCCGATGCCACGCCTGCAAAATGGTTGCTAAATGTTTTGGTTCCTGCATCCAGATGGCAATTCTGACAGTTCATGCCGTTGGAAACGTTTGCAACGCTTCCCTTCGGGCCTAAGTATTTTGATGTATGAATGATCAGTTCGCGGCCGTATCTAATGAGATTTCCGTGTTGGCCGGCAGGAATAGAGCTGGTATCGGGTGCTATCCATACATTTTCTGCTTTTTGCGGTGGTAAAGGTTCGTTGTGGTTCAGAGTTTCCTCATAATTATTTAAAGGCTTGCGTATGAAGAATACTGCCGCAAGCACGAAAACGATAATCAGTATCAGGATAAAGATTTTTGACCGCATAATTTATTCAGCAATAATAGAAAAAACGACCTGGTTAAGAACCATTTTTTCTTGAACGATAGTTTAGCGGCACTCAGCCTGCGAAACAATAAGAACATCCACGTTCCTGCGCTCTGCCGATAGCCCAAACCCCAGATGGAACAATCTGAACTCCGGGTAAAATCCCCGCAACCCATTCTTTTTTTACATCTTCGGCTTTCAGTTTCATACCTCCGGCAACTGCAGCACTGTATACGGTGAGTGCTACATCGCAAACCCCGAACAGAACACCGCTATCCTGAAGTTCATTAATACCTATTGCTACGTTTCCTATTCCGGGTATGTTAAAATCACCTTCTTTGGGCTGCCAGAATGGATTTCTAATAGAGGCGGCTTTTGTTACCGGGTCATCGGCTTTAAATACTTCGCCGAAATTATATTTTTTCCATAGGCTGTGATCCATTGCGTACGGTATAGCGGCGTGCCTTAAAATTACCATCGCAGTGCAGTCTTTTTCCTCAGCGCCTGTCATCTGGTTCGTCATCAAAAACACCCTGGGCCAGGCAAAAGGGAGTGCTTCATGCGGTTGTGTCGCGTCAAATACCATGCGGTGTTTGCCTTTTATTTTATCAAGCCATTCATCCGCAGAGTTTGTATTCTCCATTGCGTTTTCGGCAGATAAACTTAGCGGCGCAAAAATGGATGCCAGACTGATGGCAGCGGCGCCTGTCGCAACATTTCCCAGAAATCCGCGGCGGCTGTTTTTTTGTTGGGTTAAATTCGACATGATTATAGGATTGAATGTGAAATAAATCAGGATGAGGTAGCGGCAGGTACTATTTCTGAATATTCTTATTCATTAGCAAAGGGATACCTAATTTACAAAAGAATCATCTGAATAAAAGCAAAAAAAGGTCTGCTCATTTGATTCGGCGGACCTTATAGAATTTAAAACTGAGCGTAACTGTTGATGCATTATTCGCCCTTTAGTTTTTTTAAGGCGGCTATCCCATTTTCGTTTTTAGGATTTAGTTCCATTGATTTCTGGTAATTCTGAATGGCCAGATCTTTATTTCCCGCAAGGGCATAAGCTTCTCCCAAACTGTCGTAAGAGTTCCAGGCCTGAGGCCAAAGTTTCACGTTAAGCTGAAATATCTCGATGGCCTCGTTTATTTTTTTCGCATTGATGTACTTATAGCCTAATTCGTTCAGGTTGTTTTCCAAAGATTGCGGGCTCATATCTGCATCAGCAATCATATGCGAAGTGCTCGATGCAATTTTCCATTGATCATTATTTTTTACTAAAAGGGTAGAGAGGTAAGAGGGACGTTGAACGGTTACGCCATTTTCGGTAATGGTATTATTAACGCGGTACTCGGCAAGTGCCATTTTACCATCAGAACGGATGTTAAAGCTATCTAAAGTAAATAGCATAGGAGATGGTTTAGGATTTTCTTTAAAAAACTTCATTGTCTCGCTATTGAATTTCTCCCAACCTGATATCCGGTTACGGTCTGAATTATAGAACCATGTACGCGAAACCTTTTCGTCATGCATCCATAGTTTTTGCCAGGCATCTGCCTGCCTGTTCTGGTTGGCATCCATTACCTTTTTTATTACGCTTTTTATGGCTTCCTCATCTTTATCCTGAGCTGAAACTATACCTGGGGATAAGACAAGAAAAATGATTGCCAGGTGTAACAAAGTTTTTGTTCCCCGGATTAGCCCGGTAATCCTATTGCTTAAAAGCAAATTGGATTGTACATTTTGATTTTTCATAATTTGCGATTGATTATAAATGAATTGTTTGGGATTTGATATTTTTGGATAGTACTGATAATGGCAATAGATTAGCTTGGCAAAATAGCGAAGGATGCTGTATGAAGGGTTTCGTGCTCAATTAAATATACTGATATTTTTTATCGGATAAGTGACAAAAATTTGTGTAGATAGTTTTACAATAAGGATCTTTCGCCAATATTAAACCCCAAAATTTTTAATGGTACAAATTGGTCTAATTTCAGATACACACGGATTTTTGGATGACGCTGTATTCAGGCATTTTGATCAATGTGATGAAATATGGCATGCCGGAGATTTCGGGAATATAGAGCTTGCCGATAAGTTATCGGCGTTTAAGCCATTACGCGGAGTTTACGGAAATATAGACGACAAAGACATCCGGATAACGTACCCTGAGAATTTAAAATTCAACTGCGAGGGTGTTAGGGTTTGGATGACCCACATTGGCGGTTATCCCGGAAGATACGATCGAAAAATTATAACAGAAATAAATCAGTATCCGCCCGAATTGTTCATCTGCGGACACTCTCATATTTTGAAAGTAATGTTCGATAAAAAATTAAAGTGTTTACACTTAAACCCCGGCGCAGCGGGTAAGCATGGTTGGCATAAAGTGCGCACATTGTTGCGTTTTTGCATATCAGAAGAAAAAATACATACCTTAGAGGCCATAGAATTGAATGGTAGATAACGTATAAAATACACTAAGTATATGCAGGTTGTTAGAACTTTAGGCCAGTTTATTATAGAAAAGCAAAATGATTTTCCCTACGCCAAGGGAGAACTTTCCAGATTGTTAAGAGACATTGGCATAGCCGCCAAGATTGTGAACCGCGAGGTAAACAAGGCTGGCCTGATGGACATTTTAGGTGATGCCGGAACTATGAATATTCAGGGAGAGTGCCAGAAAAAGCTTGATGTGTATGCCAACGAGCAATTTATTTCGGCCTTGCAAAGCGGTGGCGAATGCTGTATAGTTGCATCAGAAGAAAACGATGAGTTTGTATATATTGACGGTGAGGTATCTAAAAACGCCAAATATATTGTGGCTATAGATCCATTAGACGGATCATCAAATATTGATGTAAACGTAGCTGTGGGTACCATCTTTTCTATCTATCGCCGAAAAACCACCCAAGGCAGAGCAACTCTTGAAGATGTGCTCCAGAATGGTACCGAGCAGGTGGCGGCAGGTTATGTAATTTATGGATCGTCTACTATGATGGTTTACACCACCGGAAAAGGCGTAAACGGCTTTACGTTAGACCCTTCAATCGGCGAATTTTGCCTCTCACACCCGGAAATGAAAATTCCCGCTGACGGAAGTATTTATTCAATTAACGAAGGTAACTATGTACATTTTCCGGATGGCGTAAAAAAATATCTTAAATATTGTCAGGTGGAGGATATCGAAACCAAGCGCCCTTACACTTCCAGATACATCGGTTCAATGGTTGCCGATATCCATCGGAATATGATCAAGGGCGGGATATTTTTATATCCAACAACCGCAAGTGCGCCAAACGGAAAACTTCGGCTCGTTTACGAGTGCAACCCCATGGCATTTATCATTGAACAGGCCGGCGGGCGTGCTTCCGATGGATTTACCCGTATTTTGAATAAGGAAGTAACCGATCTGCATCAGCGCTCATGCATTTTTATCGGTTCTGAAAACATGGTTAAAAAGATAGAGGAGCTGATGCATGAATTTTCTCCCGCAAAAACCGAACACAACGTTGAAGTAACGCTCGCGAAAATGAGTATTGTAGGTGGAATTGACTAAGGCGATCAGTTAAGTATGGAGCGTAACAATTAAATTGGTTTGGGAAGAGAGAATATTACGCGTTCGCTGAGGTAAAAGCAAGCGTACTTTGCCAACCTTATTTTCTAACGGTTTAAGATTTTGGAGTTGGTTTTCTCAGCCTCAAAACCAATATCAATGCCTAAATCTTTCTG
>JBGTBV010000231.1:0-6167 GCA_041749185.1 Daejeonella sp.
GTTAGAATCTTTGAGTAGGGATGTAAGCTCCCGCAAGGCCGGGCTGGAAATAATGCGGCAAAAACAGCAGGAGGCTAAAGCCATACTTGATGTCGCAAATCTGCAAGGAGCTGAGTTGCAAAACAAGGTGCACGAACTCGAAAAAAAAATTGCCGTTCTCACTATCCAGATGGATGCTTTGCGGCAGGAAAGCAAACGCAATGCGGCCGATGCAGAATTAAAAGACATTGAACTTAACGGCTTTACCCGGCATACAGCCGAACTGGAGAACCGGCTGGAATCTCTACAACTGGAACTGGATGCCGGGCTAAAGCTGGAAGAAGATTTACAGTTGCAAATAGCCGGCACTGCCGGCACTGTTCAGTTGCAAAGAGAGCAACTGAACCAGCAAAGCCGAAAAATAGATGCCAAACAAAACGAATTCAACCTCACCAAATCACTGGTTGATAACCTGGAAGGCTTCCCCGAGTCGATACGGTTTTTGAAAAAGAATACGCAATGGGCTAAACAGGCGCCGCTGTTTTCTGATGTGTTGTTTTGCCGCGAAGAATATCGCATAGCCATAGAGAATTACCTGGAACCGGTAATGAACCATTACGTGGTCGAAAGTCAGGCGGAGGCCGTGCAGGCTATCCGGCTGCTGAACGATTCTGGAAAAGGCAGGGCTAATTTTTTTATTTTGGAAGCACTCAAATCGGCAGGCAAGTTACCGCAGGTAAAAACAGACAGTGCGAAACTTGTTTCGGCGCTGGAGGTGATCAGCGTTGACGAGAAATTTTCTGGCTTGTGCCAGATGCTTCTATACAACGTCTACCTGCTACAAAGCGGCGAAGAAGAAGAATTAACTACTTCCCTGCCTTCAGAACAGGTGGTTATCCTCAGCGGAAGCGGCAAATTTTCTAAATTTAAAACGGGCATGTCCGGCGGGTCTGTGGGTCTGTTTGAGGGCAAACGAATTGGCCGGGCAAAAAATCTGGAAAACCTCAGCAGAGAATTAAAAGTGCTCGAAACCGTTATTAACGGTCTAAAAACCGGAATTGAGCATGGAAACCAATTGATCAACAGCTTGAAATTGTCATCGCGGCAAGCAATTCTACACCAGGTTCAGCAGAATATTAACCGGGTGAACAACGAATACATATCGGTTAAAACCCGACAGGAGCAATACCTGGCTTTTATAGAAAACAGCCAGAACCGTGGGCGGGATATCGGGCTGAAAATAGTTATGATCAGTGATGAATTACAGAACGCCGAGCCGCAACTTTCAGACCTGAGAACGCAAAAGCAAACTCATAGCGACCGGATGAGTACTCTTCAGCAAGAGTTTACGGCGCTTAGCGAGCTGAACTCAGAAAAATCTGCCGTGTACAATGCAGAAAATATTCGTTTCCATCAGCAGCAAAACAAAGTTTCGGGAATTGAAAAAGATTTGGAATATCGCGAAAGCCAATACCGAAACTTAGAAAGCCGGATGCAGGCCAATGAAACAGAACTCCAAACCATACTGGCAGGCATTAAAGAAGCGCTACAGCATACCGATCATTCTGATGAGGATCTGCTGAAAATGTATTCGCAAAAAGACGATCTGGAAAAAGGGGTTTTAGAGCAGGAGCAGGACTATTACGCTTCCCGCGGGCTGATTGTAGAAACCGAGAATGAATTGGCGCTGCTGCGCCGCAAAAAAGATCAGGCCGACCTACTTTTAAATGAGTTGAAAGATCAAAAGAATAACCTGAGAATTGATCTGAATGCGTTGAAAGAACGCTTATCGATTGAATTCTCGGTTGACATCAGTCTTTTATTGGATGAAGAATTGGAAGTTGTTGGTGGAAGAGCAAGTGAAGCTGAATTGCTGGAAAAAACGGGGCGTTTGAAGCGGCAGTTTGATGAATTTGGTGCCATAAACCCGATGGCCATGGAGGCCTACAGCGAGATGAACCAACGCTGGACTTTTATCCAGGCGCAAAAAAAGGATCTGGCGGATGCCCGAACCTCATTAATGCAAACGATTAAGGAGATTGACGATACCGCCAGAGAGAAGTTTATGGAGGCCTTTGTTAAAGTGAGGGAAAGCTTTATTACCGTTTTCAGATCGTTGTTTAATGAGGAAGACAGTTGTGATCTGGTATTGACCGAGCCCAACAATCCGCTTGAATCTGATATTGAAATTATGGCCCGGCCAAAAGGCAAACGCCCGCTCTCAATAAACCAGCTGTCGGGCGGCGAGAAAACACTCACGGCAACCGCACTTTTGTTTTCGCTGTACCTGCTCAAACCTGCGCCGTTTTGCATTTTCGATGAGGTAGACGCCCCGCTTGACGATACCAATATTGATAAATTCAACAACATCATCCGCACGTTTTCAGATCGATCGCAGTTTATCATCGTGTCGCATAACAAACGCACCATTGCCAGCACCGATATTATTTACGGTGTAACGATGGTTGAACAGGGAGTATCAAGAGTGGTGGCAGTTGATTTGAGGGAAGTGGCGTAGAGAAATTAAGAATTGAGAATGATGAATTGAGAATAATGAATTGAGAATTCTGGTGTACCGGTAGTAACGAAAATACATTCCAAAGAAACGCTTAGATGCACGGCAAGGTGAACGTAAATACAGAGCCCTCTCCTTTCTCGCTTTCTACACTGATAGAGCCATTGTGCCTGATAATAATTTCTTTGGCGATAAAAAGTCCAATACCAAATCCCGAAAAAACGTTTTCCATTTTCCCTTCAACCCGGTAAAAGCGATCGAATAGTTTTTCCTGATCCTTCTTTTCAATGCCGATTCCAAAATCTCTAATACTAACGGTAACCCGATTTTTTTCTGCCTGATTGATCTCCACTTCTATACCGTTGTTTACCGGAGAATATTTGATGGCGTTTGTAATTAGATTGATGACTACCTGCCCAATGCGATCCTTGTCGCAATAAACAGAGCATGAAAAATTGTTGATGATTTTAATTTGATGGTTAACCGTGGTTAGGAGAATGTCCTGTACAGTTTCAGTTACCAAATAATTGAGGTCTATCAATTCTTTATCAAGCTGTAATTTATCTTCGTTAAGTCTGGCGATATCCAGTATCTCGTTAATCAATCTGGTTAAACGGGAAACCTGCACGTTAACCCGGACCAATGATGACTTTAAAGGCATTAGCGCAAGCTTTCCCTCCTGCCCGTCTTTCAGCATACTTAGCAGTAACTGAACATAGCCCTTTATAGATGTAACCGGCGTTTTAAGTTCATGGCTTATCGTTTTTAGAAAATTCTCTTTTTTCAGTTCATCTTCTTTCATCTTTTGAATTTCGGTTGTAAAGCCGACCCACATTTTGATCTCTCCGTTTTCATCCCTTACAGGCGATGCCCTGTTCAAATGCCACTTATATCCTCCATCTAAACCCAAAAAACGCATTTCCATTTCTAAATCGGTATCGGTTTGGGCCGCCATATCGAAACGTTTCTCAAATTCGGCTAACTCGTCCGGATGCATAATACTGTGGTAACCAAAGCCGATAAACGCCGCCTCGGTAAGTCCGGTAAAATTAAGCCACTCGCTGTTGCAATAGGTTACTCCGCCAGATGGATCGGCATTGGTAATTTTAGCGGGCATCAAGTCGGCCATTTTGCGCAAATGAGCTTCGCTTTCTTCTATTTTTTTCCGGGCAAGAACCTGTTCGGTTACTTCGTTGGCAACCACAATTATTCCGCCGATGGTTCCATCGTTTTCCAGCAAAGGCTGATAAACAAAATTAAAAAAGCACTGAGCGTTCTTTTCATTTCTGATCAGGTGTAGTTCCAGTTCATTGCCGTAAAAAGGAGTACCGTTTTTCATTACACCGTCTAACAGCTCTACTATTCCCTGTGCCTGTAGCTCTGGCAGGGAGTCGAAAAGCGGTCTGCCTATAAAGTCCTCTCCTTTGTCTACCACATTCAAATAAAAATCATTGGCTATTTCAACCATGAAATTGTTTCCTTTTAAAATGCAAATAGCCACGGGGGCCTGTGCAACCAGAGATCTAAACCGTGCTTCGCTTTCTTTTATTCTTATTGCTTCCCGTTTTTGTTTAGTAATATCCCTTGATACCGAAATAATATGCGAAACCTTTTTATCATTGCCTTCTCCCAGAACTGGTGATACAATTACATCCCACCATTTCGGCGTGCCTTTAGTTGTGGTATTTGGAGCCTGAAAATAAGCATTCTCGCCAGCAAGGGCTTTGTTAACCGCCGCCTTTACAGTTTGCTGGTTCTCCGTAGACCACATTCCCCACCAAAGTTCATTTTTAACGGTGTTGAAATCATCAATTTCCAAGGCACAGAGGCCATTGCTGTTCATAAAAATTACCCGGCCGTCACTATCAAGTACTTTCAAACAATCGGGATTGCTTTCCAACAGCGTGCGGTTGAAGGCTTCGCTTTCTTCAATTTTTTTACGCGAGTTAACCTGCAAGGTAACGTCTGTAGCTAAAACCATCACGCCGGTAATGGTTCCGTTATCTTCCCGGTAAGGTTGGTAAACAAAGTTGAAATAGATGGTTTCATGGCTTCCATCTTCCCTCACAAAGTACGCAGGCTCCTCGTTGCCGTAATGTGTAACACCGTTGTGGTAAACATCAAGTAACCAGCCCATAAATGGCTGGTCTTTCATCTCAGGGATGATTTCCAGGAAGGGTTTTCCCAGGGCCTTATTGTCTACACCCCAAACTTTGTAAACCGGCTCATTGGCCACTTCCAGTACCATATCTTCACCTTTTAAGATACAAACAGGCGAAGTTAATTTCTCAACCAGGTTACGGAAGCGTTGCTCGCTTTCTTCCACTTTCTTGCGGGCCAGCACCATTTCTGTTACTTCGTATGCCATGGTCACTACACCAGAAATGGTTCCGTTTGGTTCATAATACGGCAGGTAAACCACATTAAAATAATGATCTTCCATAACGCCATGGGGGTTTAAGCGAGCCAGAATTTCATTATGGTGAGAAGGGATGCCGGTTGTATAAACGTGATCAAGTATGGCCGGGAAGGGTTGGTCTGCCAGTTCAGGTAGAAGTTCTAACAGCGTTTTACCTTCCACATCATCTCCTTTGCCCCAAAAATCTTTAATCAGATCATTAGCCAGGGTCACCATCATTTCTTTTCCTTTCATCACCGAGAAACCGAAAGGCGATTGCATCAGCAGCGTATCGTAGCGTTTGCTAAGTTCTTCTGCTTTAAGCAATGCTGGTTTCGCTACATCTGATGGTTCTGTAACCGATTGGATTTCGCCTGCCAGTGCGGCGGTTTCCCGCAAGGAAATTATCTTAAATTGCATCCTCACCCTGGCAAATAATTCTTTGCTCGAAAAAGGCTTGATCAGATAATCGTCTGCTTCGGTATCGTATACTTCAATCTCGCCCAAACTCTCGCGGCCCGACAGAAGAATTACCGGAATGTTTTCCGTTTCCGGATTTTGCTTTAATGCGTGTAACAGCGAGACATGCTCTGAAACGGTAATCAGACTGCTGCAAAGGATTAGGTTGGGATGCGCATGGCTGATTTCAGCTAATGCCTCCGCCCCGCTATGTTTGCTGATGATTTGATAATGCTCCTTTAGCTGGGTTTGAATATTGAGGCATACCAGGGCATCTTCATCAACCACTAAAATAGATGCCGTTTTTAGCGACCCGTTCCCGTTAACTGTTAAAAATTCAGACAGGATTTTTTCACTTTCTACCATAATTTAACCCAGGCCGATGTTTATTGGCCGAAGTTATTTTTGTAAGGTAGTCTTATTAAAGCCGGATCGGTCGAATTCATTCGCGATACGCCGTTTTCGGACTTCAAACCGTCAGTTGAAGGTTTCCTGCCCACGGGGAAAGTGACCGTGGGTTCAAGTTGCCGGGTAGAAGTCCTGCTGTCGCGAATCCCACTTATAGTGTGGTCAGCGGTTTAAGTTGACTACCAGGCAGCGAGCGCAGGCCTCAGAATAAAAATCCCTGAAAGTTTAATTCAAAAAAAACGCCCTTCAAAAATTGAAGAGCGTTTCGGGCTGGTTTATAATGTTATCTTAATTTTTCAGCTTGGGCAAACGGGTTTCAACCATTCCCTTAAAGTCGTTTTTGTTCAACTGCTTGTTAAGGCTTTCCACTTCCTGGTTGCTGATGGCGTTGGTACTGCTAATGCGGTC
>JBGTBV010000232.1:0-5075 GCA_041749185.1 Daejeonella sp.
ATAAACCGGGGGAACGGCTATAGCCGAAAAAATCGAATAAGCCCAAATTCAATTGAACTCTGTGGTTCAGGGATCCAAGCGGCCAATCCTGGTTAAAACCGGATAGACAATGTAATTGCGATAGTGTAGCGTAGCCACGGCCTTTAGGCCGTGGGTCTAAAATAAACCGGGGGAACGGCTATAGCCGAAAAAATCGAATAAGCCCAAATTTAATTGAACTCTGTGGTTCAGGGATCCAAGCGGCCAATCTTGGTTAAAACCGGATAGAACAGTGTAATTGCAATAGTATATAGCCACGGCCTTTAGGCCGTGGATCTAAAATAAACCGGGAAAAGGCTTTAGCCGAAAAATCAATAAAGCAAATCAAAAAACCCAACACCAACTACTTCTTTTTCGCTTCTAAAATAATGTAGGGTGAAAACATTTTAGATTCCAGCGGAATTAGGGTTGCCAGCACTTTACCGATAAACCAGATGGTTTTTATAAAAGCTTTAACAAAGACAGATTTTTGTTGCTTATTCTCCAGCCAGACGCTGTATCTGCCAAAATATCCTGAGCCGATAACTTCTAAACCCAGTCTGGTTAACATGCCTTTCAATAAATCTGGATCCATGCAGGCAATGTTATGTTTAGAATAGTTGTCTTTATCAAACGTTTTTTGTACCCAGCCATTCAGGCTTTTAAAATTTGGCAAGGTGATGAACAGCGTTCCCCCTGGATTCAGGAATTCCAGATGTTTGGAAATGATACCGCTGGTTTCTTCAAAATGCTCAATCAATCCGCAGGATAAAACCAGATCATATCGCTTCTGCGGCTGGTAACTGAAAAGGTTTGCTTCAATCACATTAATATCTTGTTTTTGAAGGTTGTTCGCTTCCAAAACTGAACCCAGAATACCCTCGTGCACGAAATAATCCAGAAGCGTGCCCTCAATGCCGAAATGCTTTTTAAGAAAAATGGTGTAATAGCCGGGGAAGCCCCCCAATTCAATAGCAGTTTGCGGTTGCTCCCGTTTTACGATGCTCTTTAACTGCCGATGAAAGAGATAATCCCGTTCTATGGCAACATTCAAATCGGTTTTTGATTCCCAGTAGCGGGTCCAGAATTCACGATCAGTTAATAAATTGGGCATGCTTTTGATAAAAGATATTGGGATCGGGCGGTAAGAAATCAGCCAAAGATAGCGGTCTTTCTGTATTTTAGCCGTATTGAAAATCGTCCATTTAAATACCTACGCAGATAATGGCGGTGCGGGCAAAGCTTGCAGCCGTTTAAATAAAGCATTGCAGCAACAGGGTGTTGATTCTCACCTATGGGTTAACTTCTCGTTTGGGCGGCACTATAAAAGCAACGCATTCGCTACAGGTTTTCTTGGCCGGGGATTGGCCGCGGCAGCCATTATTTCCGAGCGGGTCATGGCGGGCTGGCTACTCAAACCGCTTAAAACCCCATTCTCATTTCCGCTTTTCGGGAGTGATATTTCCAATCATCCGGCTCTGCGCCAAGCGGATATCATTCATTTACACTGGATAAACCACGGCTTTTTGCGGCCTGCAGATCTGGCCCAACTTCGTAAACTCAATAAACCGATCGTATGGACTTTCCATGATAGCAATGCCTTTACCGGCGGCTGCCATGTGCGTTACACCTGCAATCATTTTGAGGCCGAATGCGGAAACTGTCCGCTGCTTAAAAACCCCCGGCCTGATGATTGGTCGCACCGCATCTGGAAACAAAAAGAAAAAGCATACCGAAACCTCAATATCAACGTTATTTCGCCCAGTAAATGGATGGCTGATTCGGTTCGGCGCAGTAAACTTTTAGGCCACCGACCCGGTGAACTGATCCCGAACACACTTGACACTTCAGTTTTTAAACCAATTGAAAAGCCGGTCGCAAAACAAACTTTTGGCTTATCTGTGGATAAATTTGTGCTGCTTAGTGGCTTCATGCCTTCGCGAAACGATCTTCACAAAGGCACACCCTATTTGCTGGAAGCGCTGGCGATGTTTGCCAAATCAGTGCCCCCGGAACGAATTGAGTTACTAATTTTCGGGAACCGGAATGGAGATGATCTTCCTGATCTCCCGGTGAAAACAACATTTTTAGGCAAGTTAGATGATGAGGCTGATTTGGCCAGATGCTATAGCGCCGCAGATGTATTTCTGGCTCCTTCTCTGGAAGATAATTTGCCCTATACGGTGATGGAAAGCCTGGCTTGCGGAACTCCGGTAGTAGGATTTAATACCGGTGGCATTCCGGATATGGTGCGCCACCAGCACAACGGCTATCTGGCTCAGTATCGCTCGGCGGCAGATCTGGCGGCGGGAATACAGTGGATTTATAATCATCCCGAAAGGGAAAGCCTGGGACAAAACGCGAGAGAAACAATCATTGACCTTTTCGCGGAAGCCAAAATAGCGGAGCGTCACATGGCCTTGTACCAACAGCTTTTAAACCGAAAAAACTCATAATGTTTCAGCCAGAACTCAGCGTAATCACGGTAGTGTACAACAATGTGCGGGATATTGAGCGTACCATGCTTTCGGTTTTGAACCAAACACAGCCCCATATTGAATACATTATTATTGATGGTGGGTCTACAGACGGCACGCTGGATGTTATCCGGAAATATGAAAACAGGCTCGGTATATTTATTTCTGAACCTGATGCCGGCATTTACCACGCTATGAACAAGGGTCTTTCTTTGGCAACCGGCAACTATGTGTTGTTTATGAATTCTGGCGACGAAATTTATAAAGAGAATACCGTTGCCCGGATATTTAGCACTTCGGCGGATGCCGATATTTATTACGGCGAAACCGAAATGTTTAGCCAGGAGTGGCAAAGCCAGGGTAAACGGAGGCATCAAAGCCCCGAGAAATTCACCTGGAAAAGTTTCCGGTTCGGCATGAACATCAGCCACCAGGCTATTTATGTAAAACGATCATTGGCTCAACCGTTCAACACCAACTATGCGCTTAGCGCAGATATCGACTGGATTATCCGGGCGGCAAAGCGGGCACGCAAAATTGTGAACACCCGCATGTACGTGGCCAAATACCTGGTTGGTGGCATGTCTAAAGCAAAACATAGTCAAAGCCTTACAGAACGCTTCAAGATTTTTACTGAGCACTATGGTCTCGTTCCCAATGTGATCAACCACGCAGTTATTGCGTTCCGGCTGGCCGCGTATTACATCAAAAACGGTCGAACTAATGATTAAATCTGCCGGTTAAAGCGCTGTTATCGCGATAGAAAAAATATCTTTCAGCGCTTTTTTAGCGGCGTAATATCCGCACATTCCGTGTACACCGCCGCCTGGCGGGGTGGAAGATGAGCAGATATAAATTCCCTTTTTAGATGTTTTATATGGCGACAGGCGCAGAGCAGGTCGCGTAAAAAGCTGGCTCAGATCCATCACACCGCCATTAATATCGCCGCCCACGTAATTGGGATTATAGAATTCCATCTCTGCCGAATTCATGCAGTGCCTGGCCAAAATGGTGTCCCTAAATCCCGGGGCGAAACGCTCAACCTGACTTTCAATAGCTCCCGACATATCCACTTCAGAGCCGGCTGGCACATGGCAATAGACCCAGGCGGTGTGTTTTCCATTGGGTGCTCTTGTTGTATCAAAAACACTCGGCTGCGCCAGCAAAACGAAAGGTCTTTTCGGATGATGGCCCTGCCATGTCTGCTGTTCGGCCTCGGCGATCTCTTCAAAGGTATTGCCCAGATGTACGGTTCCCGCCTGGCGGCACAGATTATTTGTAAAAGCTATAGGTTCGCTGAGCGCCCAATCCATTTTATAAACGCCCATGCCGTACTTAAAGCGATTGAGCTGCCATTTGTACAAACCAGAGAACTGCTGTCCGGCGATTTCTAAAAGTTGTTTCGGACCTACATCAAAAATATACGCATGTGCCGGGGGAAGCTGAGCCATAGAAGAGATCATTAATCCCGTCTCAATTTGGCCTCCAATAGATTTAAAATAATTTCCCAGCGCATTGGCAATAGCTATAGACCCACCTTTCGGAATGGGCCAGCCGCCGGAATGCGCCGAAGCCATCAGCACTAATGCCGTGGCCGCGGTACTGTAATTAGTTAATGGTTGCATAGCATGCGCAGCCATCCCGGCAAAAAGTCCGCGGGCTTGTGTGGTGACAAATCTCTTAGTCAGCGCTTTCGCCGACAGAATGGCGTTGAGCCCGAATTTGGAAAACAATAAAGGGTGGTGGGGGATATGGAGCGGTGCTAAAATATCCTGCAAGAGCTCTGGCCAATGAGCAAGCAACGGCTTAAACAGCTCCGCGTAAGCGATTTCATCTTCCCGCAAGAAAGCAGCGGTTTCTTCAACTGACCTGCTAACAGACGCTGCGCTGCCGTCGTCAAACGGATGGGCGGCATCAATTGTGGGGAAGATATACGATAAGCCATATTTACTGAGCGGAAGCTGACTGAAAAATGGCGAAGCCAGTGCCATAGGATGTATGGCAGAACAAACATCATGAACGTAACCGGGCAGCGTTAACTCCGCCGACCGCATACCCCCTCCAATGGTATCTTTTCCTTCAATAAGCATCACCTTCAAGCCCTCCCGCTGCATAGCAATGGCAGCAGCAAGGCCATTGGGGCCAGAGCCAATCACCACTGCATCATAATCCCGGTTGGGTAAGGTTTTCAATTGCGATTAGGGCTTGAGTTAACTTAAAAAAGCGCCCGCTAAAACGCTGGGCCGGCAAACGCACAAGATAATTATTTTTAGCTGCGGAGTGTGTTAACCCACCCAAGCACCGGGCTGAATTTTAAGACCAGACTAATTCACAAAGTTGCAACAGGCTGGCTGTTTAAACAATGAGAAGAACATCCATCGCTTCATGCAAGAACCAACCGTGCTCCTGCCATTGATTTCTTCCATGTGAAGCCCGGCTATTATATTGGCAGAACCCGCAACTACTTTTCTGCCAAAATCTTAGATTTACACTTTACAGACGGTAGACCTGAGTTCTAACACTTATTAATTGAATGATACTAATTTGGGCGTTTTAACACGCTGTCCGCTATATCTTTTT
>JBGTBV010000233.1:0-4006 GCA_041749185.1 Daejeonella sp.
CCCATTCGTCCAGTTTATTTCTAACTTCCTGTTGCGAACGTTCCTGGTAAGCGCAATAATTCTCCGCTTTTTTAAGCGCCTCCTGTTTAGAAAAAACTTTCAGCTTTGGTTCAGTACTTCTCATTTCTTAAATCAAATTCCGAATAAAAACAGTTACCGATATTATTTTACGGAAATTAGCACTTTATGAATCACCTGCTGTATACCGTCGCCCAAATTACAGAAACAATCGCTGCAAAGGAATTTATTCAGCAGCCCGATGCCGCCATACGCAGCCTCATAACCGATAGTCGAAAAATTACCGACCATGGCCAGGCGCTATTTTTTGCGCTGCAGGGCCGCCGCGACGGGCATCTGTTTCTAAAAGACGCGTTTGATGCCGGCGTAAAAAGTTTTGTGATCGGGCAGCCCGAACTTGACCGTTCGGCTTTCGCCGGATGCAATTTCTTTCTGGTTGCCGATACGCTGACGGCCCTTCAGCAACTTGCTGCCCTCCACCGCTCAAAATTCAGCTATCCGGTTATCGGCATCACCGGCAGTAACGGCAAAACCGTTGTAAAAGAATGGCTTTACCAGTTGCTGGCTCCCGAGAACAACATTGTAAGAAGTCCGAAAAGTTACAATTCCCAAATTGGGGTGCCGCTTTCTGTGTGGGAGATGAACGAGGAAAACAACCTGGCCATTTTTGAAGCCGGTGTATCAACGGCGGGAGAAATGGAAAACTTGGCCCGCATTATTAAACCCACCATCGGTATTTTAACCAATATCGGCGAAGCCCACGAAAGTGGTTTCGACAGCCTGAATGATAAAATTGCAGAAAAACTGAAGCTTTTTGAGGGCGTTGATCTGTTCATCTATTCATGTAAATATCTGGATGATTACCCTGGTGAGTTGCCCGGTAAAGATAAATTCTCCTGGTGCTATCGCGATAAAGCGGATCTGGAAGTGTTTGACGACACCACTCTGGAAGATAAATTCCAGTTTTTAAGGGCGAGCTTTAACGGAGAGGATGTGGAGGCTGTTATTCCGTTTACAGACCATGCCTCTATAGAAAATGGGATTATTTGTTGGGCAACGCTGCTGGCTATGGGCTATAAGCCCGAAGAGGCTGATAAGCGTTTGGAGAAATTGCTGCCGGTAAACATGCGGCTTGAATTAAAAAACGGCGTTAATAACTGTTCTGTTATTGACGATTCGTACAGTCTTGACCTTTCCTCATTAGCTATAGCGCTCGATTTTTTGAAGCAGCAAAACCAGCATTTACAGCGCACGCTCATACTTTCAGACATTCCGGGCGCTAACGGCAACCGGGCCGACGTTTACAAGCGTGTTTCTAAGTTATTGGAAAATAAAGATGTAAGCCGGCTGATCGGGGTGGGAGAGCAGATATGCGATTTCAGTTTCCCGGTAGAAACCACATTTTTTAAAACTACAGATGAACTGATGGCCGGACTTGCCGGGCTTAAACTATACAACCAAACCATCCTGCTAAAAGGTGGCCGCAGCTTCGAATTTGAAAAAATAAGTCGTGCTCTTACCCAGAAAGTTCATGAAACCGTGCTGGAAATAAACCTGACGGCCATGGAACATAATTTAAATTATTACAAAGCAATGCTGCAGCCCGGCGTAAAAACGATGGCCGTTGTAAAAGCATTTTCCTACGGTGCCGGCAGTTTTGAGATCGCCAATCTGCTTGAATTTAACAAGGTAGATTATTTGGCTGTGGCTTACGCCGATGAAGGTGTTGCTTTACGCGATGCCGGCAGCAAACTCCCAATTATGGTAATGAGCCCGGATGTAATGTCGCTTGATGCCATTATTGAACACAACCTGGAGCCGGAGATTTACAGCTTTCGCATTTTAGATGAATTTGTAGAAGTGCTGAACCGCAAAAACCTGGAAAACTATCCTGTACACCTTAAACTGGATACCGGCATGCGCCGGCTTGGTTTTGAGGAAGCTGAAGTTGAAAAGCTGCTTGAATTTCTGAAAGAAAGCAAGGCTGTAAAAGTGCAAAGCATTTTCTCGCATCTGGTGGCCAGCGAAGAAGCAGAACACGATGTTTTTACCCAAAAGCAAATTGATCTTTTTGAGCGCCTTTCTAACCGGCTTTGTTCCGTTTTTGACTATACCGTATTGCGCCACCTGGCAAACACATCGGCAATTACACGCTGGCCCGCTGCGCAGTTCAATATGGTTAGGTTGGGTATTGGCCTTTACGGGATAGACAGTGCTTTTAATGAACGCTCTCCGCTGCAAAATGTAACATCGCTAAAAACAAGTATTTCGCAAATAAAAGAGATAGCCCCGAACCAAACTGTCGGATATTCCCGGGCCGGAAAAATGCCGCAGGGGGGCAAAATAGCTACCGTAAAAGTTGGCTACGCCGATGGTTACGACCGGGCGTTTGGCAATGGGATCGGCAAGATGTTAATAAACGGGAAACAGGTGCCCACCATCGGTAAAATTTGTATGGATATGTGCATGCTTGATATTACCGGTTTAAACATCAGCGAAGGCGATGAAGTAATTGTGTTTAACGGCGAAATCCGCGTGGATGAAATGGCCCGCACAATTGGAACTATTCCCTATGAAATTTTAACCGGAATTTCGCAGCGTGTTAAACGGGTTTATTATTATGAATAGCAGTGTGACTGAACATGCTGATGGGCAAATGTATTGATGCGATGATAATAGTTTTACATTATCAATAATCGACAAATTGACAAATCAACAAATTGACAAATTGACAAATTAAAAATATGAAAAGAATTTTCCGTGCCCTGCTTAATTACCTCATCAAGGGAGCGCTGGTAGTGCTACCGCTGGGCGCAGCAGTATATCTTATTTACTGGATGCTCTCTAAAATTGATACTTCGTTAAATTTAAGCGGCATAATCTGGATGGACCGGGCTGGCAACCCAATCTACATTCCCGGTTTGGGATTGTTAACGGTGCTGCTTATTTTGCTGGTTGCCGGCATTGTGGTAACTAATTTTGTAACCGAACCCATTTATAATTGGTTTAGCCGCTGGCTTAACCGCCTGCCCATCTTCAATTTTATCTACACTTCTGTTAAAGATCTGGCGGAAGCCTTTGTAGGCGACGAGAAGAAATTCAGCGAGCCGGTGCTGGTAGAAATTAACGAATCTGGAATGAAAAAAATAGGTTTTCTAACACAAAGGGACCTCCACAAAATCAACCTGCCGGGCGAGGTAGCCGTTTATTTCCCGTTCTCCTACTCCTTTGCCGGGCAGTTGTGCATCGTAAAAAGCGAGAAAGTTAAACCCCTAAAAATGTCGGCTGGCGAAGCCATGAAATTTGTGGTTTCGGGCGGGGTTAGCCACATCTGAAACCTGGATCGGATCTGCGCAAGCGCTTAAATATGACTATGTTTTCCAGTCAAAACTTAGTCGTCATCCGAGGAAATACAGCTCTTATCCACGGTTGCAATTACAGGTTTGAACAGAACTAAACGCTTTTCGTTTTCCCGATTGCGATACGGTACAAGGCCAGCCCCATAATCACAAAGAAAATAAAGCCCAAAACCTGATAGCCTTCGGCGCCCAAAACTCCGGCCAACGGCTCCTCTAAATTTAAATGTTCAACCGGTACAGAGGTGGTTTCAAAAGCTTTCAGAAAAGCATAGATCACGCCCATTAAAGCACCTCCGGCAACCAGGCCGGTCGCAAATAGGCTTCCTCTGCCCAGCTCATCGTCTTCTGAGATCAGGTTTTTACGTTCGGCCCGCCAGTCAACAAGTCCTTTGATAGCACCACCGGCAAAAATGGGCAGCGTGGTTGACAATGGTAAATAAGCACCTACGGCAAACGAAAGCGATTTTACCCCGCATAATTCTACTGTTATGGCCAGAAAAACGCCAACGAGAACAAACTGCCAGTCGAGATTAAAAGATAGCAAGCCTTTAATCAATGTGGCCATGAGCGTTCCCTGCGGTGCGGGATAGAGATCGGTTCCGATGGCATGCTGAACGCCCTGGGCCAGC
>JBGTBV010000234.1:0-1649 GCA_041749185.1 Daejeonella sp.
GTAGCTCAGGTCGGTTATGGCGTAACATAAAAATTCAAGCGTGGTAATGCCCGGATCATGGACGTTGTAATCCGTCCAGATCGCTGAGGCTATTTTTTCGATATGCTCAATACCCAGCTTCCGCAGCTCCTGATAATCCAATGCCTGGAAGGCAGGTTTTTGAGTCGATATGGTGAGTACTTCCGGCATAACCGTTAAAAATTAAAAATATCGTGACGGGGGTGTGATACCAGTACAGCCGCCGGGTTCGACGCCTCTACCAATTGTTTCAGTTCTTTATTTTGGTCAAAGTCCAGATCACCATTAGAGGAATGGAATAGCTTTAAATCGCTGATAAAGTCTACAAATTCCATTGCCTCCAAAAATTTAACGATCATGGATTGCGTAATTTTCCCGCCAAAATGAACACTGCTGCTTCCGGCATCACTTATCCATGGTGATAAATATTCCTGCAATTGTTGGTCGATGATCTTTTGGTAATAATTAAACTCATAGCCGGTTTTTAACTTAATGCGCATGGAAATTTGTACCGGCTCGTAATACGGGTTAGACACATGGTGCGTAACCCAATTGGCCGAGTGCCCGGTTAAGAAAGTATAGATCATATCCAGCGTGTTTTTATCGGCTTTTGGTTTCAGCGGGTCTACCGCATTTTGGTTCGTCAGGTCGGGCACCACAATAATCAGCACATGACCGGGCGCATAAAAAGACTGATCAGAAGCATGATTAATGCACTTCACTTTATGAATAGAGGGAAAATGCTGCAGGATCAACCGTTCATAATCCCAGTTGGAAATACTTCTTTCTTTATGCCGCAGCCTTTCAGATACACGGATGTAATAAGCATCGTCGTTTTCCTGCATCCGTCCGCCAAATGAAGAGTAGGGTTGGCTTACAGATTTTATAGCCCCGATTTCCGGATCAAGTTTGGTAATGGTTTTAGCTGCCAGCGGCGCTGCCAGGTGAAACGGATCGTTGTCGGCATTTTCAAACTGGGCAATAGCGGCATTAGCCTGGATGTCTGTCAGGTCGCAAACTGCATCGCTGTCTTTTTTTATGGTTGCCCGAATCCATAGCAAGCCATCCGGCATCAAAGTATTTACGGTGGTTGCCTCACGCGGAACAACAATCTTGATCACCCCACTGGTCAGCAGGTCGTTGGTGGTATCAAAAATAAAATCCTCGCTGCCCAGAACTTTCCAGTAATTATCGCACAACACACTCCAGGTTAAATCAACCTTAGGCTTTTCGGGGTTAGCGCTGCCTTCGGCCGCCTGAAAAAGTACGCAGGCAGCATCTTCAGCATTCAACCCGCTAAAACCGATGAAGAAAGAACCTTCATCTTCGTACTCCGGCAAAAGAGTAACCTTATCATAGCTAAGAAATGTCTGCTGGGTTTTTAAGTACGTATGTTCCCGCTTCTGGCCAAATGCGCCGTAGTGAAAGAACTCAATTTCTTCATCAATATAATCATTCAAAGATGTTCCGTTAAAACTTGTTTTAGCGGTTGTAGCTTTATAATTTAAGGTAATGGATTGTATTTCGGGGGCAAACGGCTCTGACGGAAAGGCAGGGGTGCCGCCATCGCGGCCAACCCTCAAAACTTCGGCAGTATATAAATCGCGATACTCTTTAAACAGGAAATTTTT
>JBGTBV010000235.1:0-5797 GCA_041749185.1 Daejeonella sp.
CAAATACCACCCGACGGAACCAGATTACCTTTGATGGAAGAGTTTTACACCATCCAGGGAGAGGGTTATCATTCGGGCAAAGCAGCATATTTTATACGCCTTGGCGGTTGTGATGTGGGCTGCCATTGGTGTGATGTAAAAGAGAGCTGGAATGCGGAACTGCATCCTTTAACAGATGCAGATGAAATTATTGAAAACGCTTCCAAATATCCGGGGAAAGCCGTAGTAGTTACTGGTGGCGAACCGCTGATTTACAACCTTGATTACTTGACCGAAGGCCTGCAGATGCGGGGAATCAAAACGTTTATAGAGACTTCAGGAGCTTATCCCCTTTCGGGGACGTGGGATTGGATATGCGTATCGCCAAAAAAGTTTAAGGCGCCGAAACCGGAGGTCTGCCAGGCTGCCGGCGAATTGAAAGTGATTGTGTTTAATAAAAGCGACTTCGCCTGGGCGGAAGAACATGCCCAACTGGTTTCAAACAAATGCAAACTTTATCTGCAACCCGAATGGTCAAAATCTGCCATTACAACACCTTTGATTATTAATTACGTTATGCAAAATCCTAAATGGGAAATTTCACTGCAAACCCATAAATATTTAAACATACCCTGATCTGGCCAACAGTGATTTCGAAAGGTTTTTAACTTAGTAAGCAAATGCGCAAGTGATTTTTTAATAATTGTAACACATTGGCGCCGTAGCCGTAAATCAAAATTAATTGCCGAAGTTTATTTAGCCCGATCTTAATTACCGCTTCTCAAACGCATGAAAATCGTTCTCTTCATTTTGATGTTTTTATGTTGCACACTGGCCTATGGGCAGAAGAAAGGCTCGTCTGTTAATAAACAGGCGCAAAAAGCTTACGATCTGGCATCGCAATCAGCATCGGGCAAGTTTTATGATCTGGCGGTTGAAAATCTGAAAGAGGCCATTTCTCTGGACCCAAATTTTACGGCTGCGCACCAGCAAATGGCAGATATTTACCGCAAACTTAGTAAATACCAACAGGCCAAGGTGAGCTATCGCAAGGTGTTAACACTTGATCCGGAGTTTATTCCACTTACCTATTACGGACTGGCAGAAAGCGAGCTCAATACTGGCGAGTACGCCCAGGCCTTAACGCATTTTCAGAAATATGCTTCCTATCCCGGCCTTAGCGAAACAAGCAAAAAGCTGGTGGATAAAATGATTGCCGATTGCCTTTTTAGCATTGACGCTGTTAAAAGCCCAGTCAATTTCCGGCCGGTAAACATGGGCGCAAACATCAATACAAAAGATCAGGAATATTTGCCCGTGGTTACAGCCGACGAGCAGGTTTTGATATTTACCCGCCAGGCCAACCGAAATGAAGATTTCTATCGAAGCGAGCAACGGGAAAGTTCCTGGCTTCCTTCCGAACCGTTAGGCAAAAATATCAATACAACTTTGTATAATGAGGGTGCGCAATGCATTTCCCCAGATGGAATGTATATGTTTTTTACGGGCTGCAACAGACCAAATGGCTTAGGCAGGTGCGATATCTATTTATCTAAACGGGAAGGCAAAAATTGGAGCGAACCGTTTAATATCGGCGGGCCGGTTAATACGCCCGGGTGGGAATCTCAACCCTCATTAACTGCCGATGGTAAAACCCTTTATTTTGTAAGCACACGCCCGGGCGGAGTCGGCGGCTACGACATTTGGAAATCAGACCTGAAACCCGGCGGATCATGGTCGGTACCTGTAAATCTGGGGCCGAATATAAATACCGCTTATGATGAACAATCACCATTTATCCACCCCGACGACCAGACCCTATACTTTTCATCAAACGGCTGGCCCGGTCTTGGCAACAAAGATTTATTTTTAAGCCGGAAAGATTCGGGTGCAGCCGGATGGAGCAAACCTGCAAACCTTGGATACCCCATTAATAGCTTTGGCGAAGAAAGCGGCTTAACTGTTGGCGCCGATGGAAAGAAAGCCTTTTTTTCATCCGATCAGAAGGGTGGTTTTGGAGGCCTGGATATTTATTCATTTGAGCTGCCCGACGCCATTCGCCCCGGCCATGTAACCTATGTGAAAGGTACCGTTTACGATGCTCTCAGCTCAGAAATTTTAAACGCGACCGTGCAGGTTGTGAATTTAACCACGGGCAGATTAATTTTTGATGATGTGACCGATATTGAATCGGGCGAATTTTTGGCGACCATGCTTGTCGGCAAAACGTTTGGCCTAAATGTATCTAAAGAAGGTTATCTTTTTTATTCCAAAAATTTTACGCTTTCCGCTAATGCGGATGGTAAACCTTTCAACATTCGCATACCGCTGCAAAAAATTGATGTGGGTGGAATGGTTGTGCTGAACAACATCTTTTTTGATACCAATAAATATAATTTGCTGCCAGAATCAATGGCCGAGCTTGACCAGCTTATTCAGTTTTTAAACTCAAACCCAGCGATAGCTATTGAGATTGGCGGCCACACCGATAACACCGGAGATGACCAGTCTAATTTGCGGCTTTCAGAAAATCGGGCGAAAACGGTTTACGAGCATTTGGTCAGCAATAAAATATTACCTTCACGCCTTAGTTATAAAGGCTACGGAGAAACTAAACCTGTGAGTGATAACGCCACAGAGGAGGGCCGGAAAAATAACCGGCGTACTGAATTTAAAATTCTCAAAAAATAAAAATGGAACAAAATTTTGCCAACCACGCCAGAATAGTCAAGCCCTATCACCTTGTTCTGGGATTTCTGCTGATTGTCGGACTGATCGGTTCCATCATTAATCTCGTAAAATCTGTAGACACAAACAATCTTTATTCTGCCAGCCTATTAGTACTCATTTTTATTATTTGTTTGCTTACCGCCTGGTATGCCCGTGTGTTTCCGTTAAAAGCCCAGGACCGGGCCATACGGGCCGAAGAAAATCTGCGACATTATATCTTGACAGGCAAAACGCTCCCAGCCGGGTTAACCTTGCCGCAAATAATTGCACTGCGTTTTGCGCCCGACGATGAATTCATAGATCTTACGAAACAGGCTGTTTCCCAAAATCTGAGCGTTAAAGAAATAAAAGCGGCTATTAAAAGCTGGAAGGCAGATCATCACCGCGTATAATCAAAGAATCGCTTCCCGAATCCGTATTAGCTTTTTAAGCAATTCCTCTAATTTTTCTATCGGCAACATATTGGCACCGTCAGATTTTGCGTTGGCCAAATCTGGATGAGTCTCCATAAACAAGCCATCGGCACCAACAGCAATGGCCGCTTTTGCTATGGTTTCTATCAAAGCCGGTTTTCCGCCGGTAACGCCGCTTATCTGATTAGGCTGCTGCAACGAATGAGTACAATCCATTACAACAGGAACATTAAACTGCCTCATTTCTGGGATGCCGCGATAGTCTACCACTATATCCTGATAGCCAAAGGTATTTCCCCGATCGGTAAGGATTACATTCGGGTTGCCCGAATCAATAAGCTTATCAACCGCAAATTTCATCGAGCCGGCAGAAAGAAACTGCCCTTTTTTTACGTTTACTGTTTTACCCGTCTTCGCCGCCGCGACTAAAAGATCGGTTTGCCTGCATAAGAACGCCGGAATTTGTAAAACGTCAACATATTCGGCTGCCATAGCCGCCTCAACACTTTCGTGAATATCAGTAACCACCGGGATGTCAAACTCCCGGCCTACCTTTGCCAAAATTTTCAATGCTTTTTCATCGCCGATACCGGTAAACGAATCAACCCTGGAGCGGTTGGCTTTTCGGTATGAGCCTTTAAAAATTAACGGGATTTGCAAATTGTTTGTAACGGCAACAATCTTTTCGGCGATTTTAAGGGCTATTTCTTCGCCCTCAATAACGCAGGGACCCGCCATTAGGAAGAAATAATTGCTGTCAGTATGTTTTAATTTGGGAATATTGCTGATGATGCTGGTCATGTTTGTTTAGAGAAAGCGTTAAATATTGGAATAAAGATTTGCTGATGTATTTGGTTCTTTAATATCTGTCAGGTATTGTTATAGCTGTTGATTCGATCAGCCGATGAAAAATTGAAATAAGTTGAATAAACCCGATTGCAGTGTGAAGCCTGGTCGCCTTAAGCGAGACCGGGCTTGAAACGGAAAGCGGGGCTGAAATAACCAAAGAATACTGAAACCTGCTTTACAAATTAGACGGCTCGTTGTTTACTGGAAAATCAAGGCCTTAGCTTACGAATAACAGTAACCCGATATACGCCTTAGCCTCTCCGTTAATTTCCAAGTTCTGATAAAAATTTAATACGCATCAACTGGATTTCTTCCCGCGAATAATCGTCATCGCCAAGCTCAGATAAAGCCGCATCAATAGAATCAACTTCGGTGGCCCTGAAGTAATCAAAGACCTCATCCTGACGATCTTCATCAATCATCTCATCTATATAGTAGCTAAGATTAAGCTTAGTGCCCGAATTAACGATCGTTTCAACCTCTCTCAAAATGTCCTCGTACGTCATGCCCTTAGACGATGCGATATCGTCAAGGGCTATTTGCCGGTCTATATTCTGAATTATTGAAACCTTCAACGCCGACTTGTTAGCCGCCGATTTTATGACGAGATCAACCGGGCGGTCTATGTCATTTTCTTCCACGTAAAACTTGATCAGCTCAATAAAAGGCTTTCCAAATTTAAGTGCCTTGCCGGCACCCACACCCTGAATTTGCTTCAGCTCATCAGCAGAGATGGGATAATGCGTACACATTTCTTCTAAAGAAGGATCCTGAAAAATTACAAACGGAGGCAAGTTTTGCTGTTTGGCAAGCTTTTTACGCAAATCCCTCAACATCATTAGCAGGTGCGTATCTACCGCTCCTGATTGTTGTCCGGCATTATCAGAATCTTCCTCAACTGTTACTATAGGCACATTTAATATAAATTTTAAAGCGTGTGGCGAATTTATAAATGCCTTGCCTGATTTAGTAAGTTTAAGCAGGCCATAATTGTCAACATCTTTAAAAAAATAATTATTGAGCACCGCCTGTCGCATCAATGATTTCCAAAGTATTTCGCCCTTCTCTTTTCCAGATCCGAATTCCGGCAGCTTATCATGGTTGTAAGACGATATCTGGGCATTGTCAACACCCATCATAATGTTAATGATGTGCTGATCATCGAATTTTTCGCCAAACGCCTGCACGAGTTTGAGTACCGTTAACAACGGCTCTTCTGCCGCGAAATAGGTTTTTGCGCTGCGGCAATTATCACACATCTTGTTGCAGCCGGCTTCGTTAAAATTCTCGCCAAAATAGTGGAGAATTTGCTTACGCCGGCAAACAGACGATTCGGAGTAATCAATAACTTCTTTAAGAATCTGAGTTCCAATTTCCCGCTCAGAAACGGGCTTATCTTTCATAAACTTGGTCAGTTTATCAATGTCCTTCTGAGAATAGAAAGCTACGCAAACACCCTCTCCACCATCGCGGCCCGCCCGCCCGGTTTCCTGGTAATAACCCTCCATACTTTTAGGTATATCATGGTGGATTACGTACCGCACGTCTGGCTTGTCAATACCCATCCCGAAGGCTATGGTTGCAACTATTACGTCTACATCCTCCATCAAAAAACTGTCCTGGGTCTCGGCCCGCCGTTTGGGTTCCAGACCAGCGTGGTAAGGCAAGGCTTTAATGCCGTTAAGGCGCAATGCCTCGGCAACCTCTTCAACTTTTTTCCGGCTGAGGCAATAAATAATGCCTGTTTTTCCCTGCTGAGATTTTACATAGCGCACAATTTCTTTCAGCACATCCCGCTTGGCACGCACTTCATAAAATAAATTTGG
>JBGTBV010000236.1:0-1726 GCA_041749185.1 Daejeonella sp.
GATGGAAATATCGGACGGTCTTCGCTGTCCTCTGTATCTTTTTACCCGGCCTGAGGCGAAATAAAAAGGATGCAGCTCCCTTCATTAACGCATCTGAGTAGCATAACCAGCATCACGAAAAGGAGAATTTAATTCAATTCAGTCCCCTGACAATTAAGGTTGTAGAAACGCAAATCATGAAGCATTTACTGAAAAAATTATCCCTTTCGTTGATACTTATTCTGATAACCAGTATTGCAAAATCACAGGATCATCGCTTTGATCCACCCTGGAACAAGCCGCCGGAAAGTAAGGTTGAGTTTACCGTTCCCGGCGTTGACAACGTGCCGGATCTGTATGGAGATATCAACGACCCGCAACTGGTGATTTTTTTTGGCGGAAATCCATTTATGGTGATAGACGATCTGCTGGCTGCTTTTAAAAAGGAACACCCGCAATATCAGCGGATTTTTGTAGAAACGCTTCCGCCGGGAATTTTGGCCAGGCAAACTGAAAGCGGCAGTTTGGTTATTGGCAACATGAGGATAACCCTCAAGCCAGATCTTTACATTGCCGGTAAAAGCCGGATAGACCAAACCCCCGAATGGTTTAGCAGAACAGAAATGTTCGCCAAAAACCGCTTATCTATTATGGTGCAAAAGGGAAATCCTAAGAATATAAAAGGCTTAAAAGATCTGGGGCGCAGCGATGTACGGGTAAGCATGCCTAATCCCGAGTGGGAAGGGATCGGTAAACGGATCGAGGAATCGTATGTAAAAGCCGGTGGCGAAAGCTTAAAGAAAATGGTTATGGAAACGAAAGTAAAAGACAGCAGCACTTTTCTTACCCAAATTCATCACCGCCAATCGCCTATGCGGATATTATATAATCAGTCTGACGCAGCCCCGGTTTGGTTTACAGAAGTGAACTATCAGAAAATGATCGGGCATCCGGTTGAGGAAATTAAAATTCCGGATAGCGAAAACATCCTGGCGCACAATGTAGCCGGCCAGTTAAAAACTGCGGCCCATGCCGAAGCTGCAAAGCACTTTATGGATTTTTTGATAAGTTCTTCCGCGAAAGCGGTATTTAAAAAGTATGGGTTCATTACTGAATAAACCTGGCAGTTAATTTCCAAAAGATGATTGATATAACGTTTAACCAGGCACTCCAAAAAAAATCCCGCTTAACTTTTTATAGTTAGCGGGATTTTTTGAGTAATCACCATTTACAGCTTGTTCCCTTCGGTATCTAATTCAATTACCTCATAGCCCAATTTCTCCAGACCAGGTTTAATGGTTGATTTATCGCCCACCAGCACAATGTTCATCTTGTCTATCGGCAGGTGTTTTTTGGCCAGGGCATTGATATCTTCTTTACTGATGTTTTTCAAAATCCTGTTCTGCTCTTTTACAAAATCGGCATCCAAATCATACCGGATAATATAAAAAGCAAGCCCAATAAAGGGATTAAGTTTATTATATCGTTTAAGGATTAAACGTAAACTCTCTCAACTCGCCTACCACTCCATGAGATGGGCAATAATTATAATATAAATACCTTCCGATTGTTGTGGGCCCAATTTTTATAGCAAATATTAGTATAACCCCGCCGCCCATCTCAACGCATTTTGCGCTTTATAATACTTGGCAATCAGTTCCTGCAATTTTTGCAGCGCTTCCAATGTTTTATTTTCTCTTGCGTTAATCAGAAACAAGGAACTTTCGCCAGCCTGAAACCGGATTTC
>JBGTBV010000237.1:0-9948 GCA_041749185.1 Daejeonella sp.
TGATCGTCCCAGCCGTCTTTTGCCAGCAGCACCGGAGCGGCCAATAAACCAACAACAGTTGCAATAACTGCGCTGGTTTTAGAATCGAGCTTTTTACGCAGCAATGCTGCAATACCGGCCACTCCTAAACCAATCCAAATCGCGAAAGCATAAAACGAACCGGCGTAAGCGTAGTCACGTTCTCTGGGTTGCAGCGGGTTTTGATTGAGGTAAAGCACAATAGCCAGGCCGGTGAAGAAAAACAGAAGGCCAACAATACCGGCATCTTTCTGGTTTTTTCTGAAGTGCCAGAATGCGCCGATAATCCCCAAAATAAAGGGCAGGAAATAGAAGCGGTTAAATGCTTTGTTTTGAAGTTCGCTTTTTGGAAGATTCTGCTGGCCGCCAACCAGCATATTGTCAATAAACGGAATGCCGCTTATCCAATTCCCGTGGATGAAATCCCCATGGCCTTGTTCGTCATTTTGCCGGCCGATAAAATTCCAGGCAAAGTAACGGGTATACATAAAGCTGGTCTGATAGCTGATCAAAAAACCGAGGTTATCGGCAAAGCTGGGCGACTGGTTTTCGGTCATCCCCATCCAGTCCCGGTAATAGGAAACATGCTGTGGATCGGAGCTGTACATTCGGGGCAACAGCGTGTTTCTATCATAAATCCGGTCAAACTTACGCCCGGCAACCGTGTACTGCTTTTCATCTTTCCGGTAAATGGCGTCGCCTTCTTTGTTGTCTATCGGTTTTGAGTCGAAGTAATGGCCGTAAAGCAGCGGCCGGTCGCCGTATTGCTCCCGGTTTACATAGCTCAACAGTCCGAATGCATTATCCGGATCGCTGTTATTTAATGTCGGATCTGCTTTTGCCCGTATTACAATCATCGCGTAAGAGCCATATCCCAAAAGGATAAATACCACAGAGATCAAAGCCAGGTTTAATACTCTCCGCTTTTGGCGGATGCGAAGACCGTATTCCAGAACGGCGAGTAAAATGGCAGCCACCAACAATCCGTAAAGGCCCCCGCCAACAGTCATTAGGGCTCCAAATGAAATTATGGCCACCATCAGGTTTGTTTTGCCGCCTTTAATGGTATAAATAATGCCAAACGTTAAGGTCAGAATTAACAGGAGGGTAAAAAAAGTAACGCCGCTGCCAAACCCAAGGCCCAAAGTATTTACAAAAAACAGGTCTGAATATGCTGCAAACTTTACCAGGTATTGCACCACGCCATACTGAATGAAAGCGAGTATGAGCGTGCCCACAAATAAAGCCATGATGGCTCCACCAGATGTGCGGGTTGGGCTGCGCCTGAAATAATAAACCAGGGCAATGGCTGGAATTGCGAGCAGATTTAAAAGGTGGACGCCAATAGAAAGCCCCATCACATACGCGATGAACACCAGCCATTTATCGGCATGAGGCTCGTCGGCATGCGCATCCCATTTTAAAATTGCCCAGAAAACTATTGCGGTGCAGAGTGAAGACAACGCATATACTTCGGCCTCTACAGCCGAAAACCAAAATGAATCTGTAAATGTATAGGCCAGGGCGCCTACCAAACCTGCACCGAAAATGGTAATGGATCTGGCCAGATGGTTACCTTCCCGGGGCTCATCAAGAATTTTTTTGGCGAGTGCGGTTATCGTCCAGAACAGAAACATAATGGTGGCGGCGCTGGCTAATGCCGAGCTCATGTTTACCCAGAAAGCTACGCGGCTCAAATCTGTTCCGGCCAGCAATGAAAACATTTTTCCGATCATCAGAAAGAGCGGAGCGCCCGGCTGATGCACAATTTGCAATTTAAATGCTGCCGAGATGAATTCGCCGCAGTCCCAAAAACTTACGGTCGGCTCTAATGTGAGTGTATAGACCGTAGCTGCGATGGCAAAAGTTAGCCAGCCTAAAAGGTTGTTAATTTTTTGGTAGTTCATATATATTGGCAGTTCTTGAATCGAAAAATTGCTGCCGAAAATAGCGATTACAATTGAAAATAGCCGAAGAAGGAAATTCATTTAACACTATTTAACCGGAGCCAAGGCATTGGAATTGAAAATATTGATAAAGCTTGCAAAGGATTTCTGGCTCAGGAGGGAAAGCCCAGCGTTTGGCCAGCCTAAAGAAAACCTCAGAATTGTGCTTTTCAAAAAACATTGATCCAATGCCCGCCTTATGCCTGTGCAGAGGATAAATCAAAAATTCATTTGCAGGTAATGGTATATCGTTCTATATTTGCAAACCATTTCAAAAAAGAAGTTTTTTGTTGATGTTAATTGCCCGATAGTATAATGGTAGTACAACTGTTTTTGGTGCAGTTTGTCTAGGTTCGAATCCTGGTCGGGCAACTTTAAAAAAATACACTATCGGATTGCAGCAATGCGATCCGTGTTTTTTTTATCCGGTTACACCGTAAATCATGCCCTTATCATTTAATCCCGTCAAATTATTCTCCGGTTCCGGAACTACAGTTTTAGCAGAAAATATAGCGAGGGCATACGGTAAAGAACTGGGCGATTTAACTATTGCCAGGTTTAGCGACGGGGAGTTTCAACCGTATTTTAACGAAACTGTGCGGGGCTGTGATATTTTTCTTATCCAGTCAACCAATCAGCCGAATGATAATTTGGTAGAGCTGTTGCTGATGACAGATGCCGCCAAACGAGCCTCTGCCCATTACATCACGGTTGTGGTTCCTTACTTTGGTTTGGCCAGGCAGGACAGAAAAGATAAGCCACGGGTAGCAATTGGAGCTAAGTTGATGGCTAACTTAATTACGGCCTCCGGGGCGCACCGCATTATGACCATGGATTTGCATGCAGCGCAAATACAGGGTTTTTTCGACATCCCGGTTGATCATTTAGATGCTTCGGTAATTTTTGTGCCGCATATTAAAGCGTTAAATCTGCCCAATTTAACAATCGCCTCGCCAGATATGGGGGGGTCATACCGTGCCAGAACCTTCGCGAAGTTTTTTAATGCGGAGGTTGTAATTTGCGATAAGCGCCGCAAGCGGGCCAATGAAATCGAGTCCATGTCTATCATTGGTGATGTAACCGGTCAGGATATAGTGCTGATTGATGATATCTGCGATACGGCCGGTACGCTTGCGAAGGCTGCTGGCTTAATTATGGAAAACGGCGCAAACAGTGTACGGGCGGTTTGCACGCATCCGGTTTTATCCGGCAATGCTATTGAAACGATTGAGAAATCTGCTTTGGCAGAGCTGATTGTTACAGACACCATACCGCTGAAGATGGAAAGTCCGAAGATAAAAGTGCTTTCAACTGCGGATTTGTTTGCTCGGGCAATAGCCAATGTTAATGAGCACGGCTCTATAAGCGACCTGTTTAAGGTTGATTGATGGGGGAACGAATATTTAAGAATCGAGAATCGAGAATCGAGAATTAATAATTAAGAATTAAGAATTAAGAATTGGAGTTGTGAAAAAGATGTAGTGTTCCACAACGGTGCCTGCAAGTAAACAACTAACAACGGTCCAAACTAACAATAAATAAATAAACAATTAAACATGAAATCAATTGCTATTAGCGGTTCTCCAAGAGAGAACGTAGGGAAAAGAGACGCGAAAGAGCTTCGATACCAGGGTCTGGTACCGGCGGTGCTTTACGGTGGACAAAATCAGGTTCACTTTTCGGTGTCTGCAGCTGATTTGAAGAGTTTGGTTTATACACCAAACGTTCAATTCGTTGACCTTGATGTATCGGGCGTAAAAGCCAGGGCCATTATTCAGGACGTGGCGTTCCATCCTTTAACAGACCTGCCTATTCACGTTGACTTTTTGGAGTTGAATGATAAGAAACCGGTTGTGATGGAAATTCCCGTGAAATTAACGGGAACCTCGCCCGGCGTAAAAACAGGAGGTAAGCTCATCCAAAAACTGCGTAAACTACGTGTAAAAGCATTACCGAAAGATATGCCTCAATCTGTTGACGTGAGTATTGAATCGCTTGAAGTGGGGAAATCTGTAGCGGTTGATGAGTTGAAGTTTGATAACTTCAAGATTATGAACAACCCCGACGATACTATCGTTTCTGTTACCATGTCTCGTGCTTTGAAGCAGGCTGAGCAGGATGCGAAAGGAAAATAAGGTTTCGGGTTTATCCGATTTCTTAAGAAGTAGATGCAGCAGCGCAGAGTTTTCTGTGCTGCTTTTTTATTATTTTACGCTCCCATCGAACTGATTTGATTTTCAGATTTTACCCGGTATGAAATACCTTATAGTTGGTTTAGGTAATATTGGCCCAGAATATGCCGATACAAGGCATAACATTGGCTTTATAGTAGCCAATGAGTTGGCAAGCCGGGCGCAGGTTACTTTTAGTCATTTTCGGCTGGCCTATTACACCGAGCTATCGCATAAAAGCAACAAAATATTCCTTATTAAGCCAACAACTTATATGAATTTGAGTGGCAAGGCAGTAAATTATTGGATGCAGGAGCTTAAAATACCGATAGAGAATGTGCTGATTATTGTAGATGATCTGGCTTTGCCTTTCGGTACCATTCGCTTAAAACCCAAAGGAAGTGCGGCCGGCCACAATGGCTTAAAGAGTATTGAAGCGCTAACCGGCGGTGTGAATTATGCCCGCCTTCGTTTTGGCATTGGTGATAATTTCGCCAAAGGGCGCCAGGTTGATTATGTGCTCAGCGGATTTGATGCCGATGAACTGCCTGAACTTCCCGGCCTGATAGACCGTTCTATTGAATTTATTCAGAGTTTTGTAACCGCCGGTCCCGAATTGACCATGACCCGGCTGAATAAATAAACCGCTGCTGTCGCCAATATTCAGATATAAGTAGTCAGATGATAATTTACGGAATTAAGAATTGCGACACAGTTAAGAAGGCTATCAATTGGATGCGGGCAAATAACATTGAATTTGCATTTCACGATTTTAAGAAACACGGCATCAGCCAAAGCAAATTAGAAGAATGGGCAGCACAAACTGGCTGGGAAGCGTTGTTGAATAAAAAAGGCACTAACTGGCGAAATCTGAAAACAGAGGAAAAGCTTGCGGTTGTGGATCAGCAAACGGCGCTTCGAATGTTAGCCGGGAAACCCGGCATGATCAAACGTCCGGTGCTGGAAACACCCAAGGGTATTTTGCTTGGGTTTGAGGCAACAAAATACCAGACTATTTTAGATTGAATGCACAAAATAGGGTTTGCTTCGTAGGAGACCCCGGATTAGTATAAGCTCAGGATTTAGAAAATATTGATAACACGTCTAACTTTTCGCTGAACTTTTCTTGATTTCTTCCGATCTTTCTTATCAGATTTAACCACACGGTACAACCTGCCCGACTGCCTTAGTCTCTTTTTCAGCTTCCGCTTCTTTTTCCCATCTATGGCAGGCGATTGGTTGATTGCATTTGCAATAGATTCCTTTTCGGAGAACGTAAATTTTTCCGCTTTTGCAGGATAAACCAGTGTGGAAAGAATTATCGCAAAAATAAGAGTTAGAATGTTCCGTTTCATAATCTTAAAATTTAGAGGTTGCTGAGATATTTAATTCTCTGGCAGAATTTCATTTGTTGGAGCATACTTCTTAACGAAGGTTTAACGCCTATTTCTGTTTTTTGTAATCCTATTGGTTATTTAATTTTGCGATGTTCTCCTAATTTTATTAACCACCAAAACCCGAAAGGGACAATAGTTAATCACGGGGGCAATTATTTTAAAAATAACTTGCTAAGTGTTTGATAATTAATCAGACTTTTCTATCTTTGCCCTCCCTTAAAGGGGTTTACTATGCCTTGAACGAAGCCCTACTGCTTCGATGGGCACAAATTGAATAAATAGAAATGTCAGGAATTATTGGAAAAAAAGTAGGAATGACCAGCATTTTCGGTGCTGATGGGAAAAATATCCCGTGTACCGTGATAGAAGCTGGTCCTTGTGTAGTTACCCAGCTACGCACTGTTGATCTGGATGGCTACGCCGCAGTTCAATTGGCTTTCGACGAAAAGAAAGAAAAAAACACCTCCGGCCCTCTTAAAGGCCATTTCGAAAAAGCGAACACCACGCCGAAACGTAAACTGGTTGAATTTAAGACGTTCGAACACGAAAAATCTCTGGGCGATACCGTTACCGTTGGAATTTTTGAAGAAGGAGATTTTGTTGATGTAGTGGGTACATCAAAAGGTAAAGGTTTTCAGGGTGTGGTTAAGCGTCACGGGTTTGGTGGCGTTGGTGGTCAAACTCACGGTCAGCACAACAGATTGCGTGCCCCGGGTTCATTAGGAGCATCATCCTGGCCTTCGCGGGTTTTTAAGGGTATGCGTATGGCAGGCCGAATGGGTGGAGATCGGGTGAAGATTCAAAACCTGATTGTGCTGAAAGTATATCCTGAGCAAAATTTATTAGTAGTTAGCGGTTCAATCCCGGGAGCTAAAGGTTCTTACGTAATCGTTGATAAATAAGGAGATGGAAGTTAACGTAATAAATATATCAGGCCAGGAAACAGGCGCCAAGGTGCAACTTCCTGACGGGATTTTCGGAGTAAAACCGAATGATCACGCAATTTACTTAGATGTGAAGCAATATCTGGCCAACCAGCGCCAGGGAACGCATAAATCTAAGCAACGAAATGAAATAGCCGGGTCAACCCGCAAATTATATAAGCAAAAAGGTACCGGTGGTGCCCGTGCCGGATCTATAAAATCGCCATTATTTAATGGTGGTGGCAGGGTATTCGGTCCGCAGCCCCGTGATTACAGTTTTAAGCTGAATAAAAAGCTTAAATCTTTAGCCCGCAAGTCGGCATTAACTTACAAAGCTCAGGATAACAATATAATGGTGTTGGAGGATTTTAGCTTTGATACCGTCTCTACCAAAAGCTATGTAAAGTTAGTTTCAGAATTAAAGCTAACAGATGCGAAAACTCTGTTGGTTTTACCTGCAGCTAATAATAATATTTATTTATCAAGCCGGAACTTGAAGAAAGCAAAAGTGGTGTCCGCTGCGCAACTTAATACGTACGATGTGTTAAATGCCGGGATCTTGTTGCTAACCACAGAAACCGTTAAAACATTGGAGGAGGCATACGCCAAGTAAGATGGATATTTTAAAGAAACCGATCTTAACAGAAAAGGCATCGTTGCTAACTGAAAAGTTAAACCGATTTACTTTTAGAGCAGATCACAGAGCCAACAAATTAGAGATCAAAAATGCGATCGAGAAAATGTATGGCGTAACTATCGAAGCGATCAATACAATGGTTGTAGTCGGTAAAATCAAATCCCGTAACACAAAAGCAGGTATCACATCGGGCCGTGCAGCTAAATACAAAAAGGCAGTGGTTACATTAAAGGACGGTGAAACAATTGACTTTTACAGCAATATTTAATAAGACATGGCAGTAAGAAGATTTAAGCCGGTTACACCTGGTACCCGTTTTCGGGTTGGAGGAGTTTTCTCTGATGTAACCACTAACGTTCCTGAAAAGTCGCTGGTAACATCGATCAAAAAATCGGGTGGTAGAAACCACTCCGGTAAAATGACCATGCGTTACCTGGGCGGCGGACATAAAAAGTCATACAGACTTATAGACTTTAAACGCGATAAAAACGATATACCAGCAACGGTTGCCACTATAGAGTATGATCCAAACCGTAGCGCACGTATCGCTCTGGTTAATTATGCTGATGGAGAAAAGCGTTATATTATTGCTCCGGAAGGATTAACCGTAGGCCAGAAAATTGTTTCCGGCGAAGCCTCCGCTCCCGAAATTGGTAATGCGCTTCCGCTGAAGAATATTCCATTAGGTTCAATTATCCACAACATCGAACTAAACCCGGGTCAGGGGGCAATAATTGCTCGCAGTGCAGGCACCTACGCCCAGTTATCTGCCCGCGATGGTAAGTATGCGATTATTAAGATGCCGTCAGGCGAAACCCGCATGATCCTGGCAACGTGTATCGCTACCATCGGAACTGTTTCGAACTCCGAAAAAGCTAACGAAGTGTTAGGTAAAGCAGGCAGAAACCGTTGGTTAGGGCGCCGTCCAAGGGTAAGAGGTGTTGCCATGAATCCGGTAGATCATCCAATGGGTGGTGGCGAAGGCCGGTCGTCAGGTGGTCATCCACGCTCAAGAAAAGGTTTGTTATCCAAAGGATTCAAAACCCGCGACAAAAAGAAATCATCCGATCGTTACATTATAGAGAGAAGGAAGAAATAATGGCTCGTTCAATAAGAAAAGGACCTTACATAGATCATAACGTAGAGAAGAAAGTATCTACGATGAATGAAGGCAACAGAAAATCAGTGATCAAAACGTGGTCACGCCGCTCAATGATTTCCCCCGATTTCGTGGGCCATACGTTTGCTGTACACAACGGAAATAAATTTATTCCGGTTTACGTTACCGAAAACATGGTAGGGCATAAATTAGGTGAATTTTCTCCAACCCGCACATTTAGAGGACACTCTGAAAAGAAAAAATAAGCAATGGAAGCAATAGCGAAATTAAATAATTGCCCTACCTCGCCACGCAAGATGAGACTGGTTGTAGACCTGATTCGTGGTGAGCGAGTGGAGAAAGCTTTATACATATTAAAGTACACCAATAAAGAAGCTGCGATAAGAGTTGAGAAATTATTATTGTCGGCGATCAAAAACTGGGAATCTAAGAACGAAGGCCAGCGCCCGGAAGACAATGAATTGTTTGTAAAGACAATCATGGTAGATGGCGGACGCCAGTTAAAAAGATTAAGACCAGCTCCTCAGGGTCGTGGGCACAGAATTCGTAAGCGCTCTAACCACGTAACACTGGTTGTTGATAGTAAAAATGTTGAACCAAAAGCTAACTAAGGAATGGGACAAAAAGCAAATCCAATAGGTGCCAGATTAGGGATCATCAAAGGTTGGGATTCTAACTGGTTTGGTGGCAATGATTACTCCGAGAAATTAGTTGAGGATGAAAAAATCAGAAAATACCTTTCTGCCCGTATTTCAAAAGGCGGTATCTCTAAAGTAGTAATAGAGCGCACGTTGAAGCGTATAACCATTACCGTGCACACCGCCCGTCCGGGTATTGTGATTGGTAAAGGCGGCCAGGAAGTAGATAAGATAAAGGAAGAATTAAAAAAGCTCACCAAAAAGGACGTTCAGATCAACATATTTGAGATCAAACGCCCCGAGTTAGATGCTCAATTGGTGGCTGAAGGCGTAGCCAAGCAATTAGAAGCACGGATATCTTTTCGTCGTGCTATGAAAACTTCCATCGCCTCAACCATGAGAATGGGAGCTGAAGGTATAAAAATTATGTGTTCAGGCCGTTTAGGTGGCGCCGAGATGGCCCGTACCGAACAGTATAAAGATGGCAGAACCCCTTTGCATACGTTCCGTGCAGATATAGATTACGCTTTAGCGGAAGCTTTAACCACCTATGGAAAAATTGGCGTAAAGGTGTGGATATGTAAAGGAGAGGTTTACGGTAAACGCGATCTATCTCCCAACATTGGCCAAACAACCGGTGTAAAAGGTAGAGGCGAGGGTAGCCAGGCATCATTTGGGGGCGGGGATAGAAGAGGCCAGGGTAATGACAGACGAGGAGGAGATGGCAGACGAAGTGATAACCGCGGAGGCGGTGGCCAGAATCGTAGTGGCGGGCAAAACCGCAGTGGTGGTGGCCAGAACCGGGGTGGCGGTGCTGGTGGACAGAACCGTGGCGGCGGCTCCGGTGGTGGTTTCAGGCCAAAAAAATAATTTAGATATACATCGGTTAACGATATAATAGAATAGCATGTTACAGCCAAAAAGAACGAAGTTTAGAAAGATGCAAAAAGGCAGAATGAAAGGCTTGGCCGGTCGTGGCGCAGAGCTTGCATTCGGTTCTTTCGGAATTAAATCATTAGAGCCCGCCTGGATTACCAGCCGCCAAATAGAAGCAGCCCGTATTGCGGTTACCCGTTTTATGAAGCGTGAAGGCCAGGT
>JBGTBV010000238.1:0-11894 GCA_041749185.1 Daejeonella sp.
ATAAGCGGCACCACCGCTGGTGCTGCGCTTTTGGCTTTGGGCGTTAAGCCAGGAAGCGTATTTGCGAAAGACGATTTTGTTAAATTGGTTATTCTGCACACCAATGATGTGCACAGCCATATTGATCCTTTCCCGATGGATGGCTCACGAAATGCGGGCCGCGGCGGGGTAGCTGCACGGTCGGCGCTCATCACTAAAATCCGGGACGAAAACGCAAATGTATTGCTGTTCGATGCCGGTGATATTTTCCAGGGCACGCCCTATTTTAATTTTTACGGTGGCGAACTGGAAATAAAAATGATGAGCATGATGGGATATGATGCGGGGATAATGGGCAATCATGATTTTGATAACGGTGTTGAAGGATTTTACAAACAACTTCCGCACGCGAATTTCCCGATTTTGAATGCCAACTATGATTTTTCTGATACATTGCTACACAACCGTACCCAGCCGTACAAAATTTTTAAGAAAGACGGTTTAAAGATTGGCGTCTTCGGTCTGGGAATAGAGTTAAACGGTTTGGTTAACAAAGTGCAGTACGGGAATACGGTTTATTTAGACCCGGTAGCCAAAGCATTAGCAACAGAAAAATTGTTAAAAGAGGACAAAAATTGTGATATAATTATCTGTCTTTCACATTTAGGGTACCGATATTCTGATCAGAAAGTCTCAGATATTGTACTTGCAGAAAACACCAATTATTTAGACCTTATAGTAGGCGGGCATACCCACACTTTTATGGATAAACCGGCGGTCGTACGTAATTTGAAAGGCAAGGAAACGTTAATAAATCAGGTAGGATTTGCGGGAATAAATTTAGGTCGCATTGACTTCTTTTTTAGGCGTTCAAACACCAAAAATCGAACTTATTTATCTGTAGTTCAAGAAGTTACGCCGAATTTTAAAATATAGTTTTTTAAACAGATTTTTTTGTGAATATTCGGTGTTCCCGGGGGTTATCAACATTTCTATCACCACTACTTGTAAATCAGATTATTATAAATGAACATGGAAAAAACTTGTACAAATGTTTGGGTAAACTGTCTCCAAATCATCCAGGACAACATCCCGGCGCAGAGCTTCAAAACCTGGTTCGAGCCGATCAAAGCCCTGAGATTAGAAGGCAATGTTTTAACCATACAGGTACCGAGTTTATTTTTTTACGAATGGCTTGAAGAACATTATGTAGGCTTGTTGCGTAAAACCGTAAAAAAGCAATTGGGCGACGAGGGAAGACTGGAATACAATATAGTGGTTGAGAAATCATCCAATAACAAACCATACACCACCAACATGCCGTCTAACGGCAACGGTGCCGAGGGCAAAAACCAAAGCATGCCGATGCCGGTTTCGTTAAACAAGGATATTAAAAACCCTTTTGTGATCCCCGGTTTAAAGAAGCTGCAGGTTGATCCGCAACTTAACCAGAACTATACTTTCGAGAATTTTATTGAAGGCGATTGTAACCGTCTGGCCCGTTCGGCCGGATACGCCGTGGCCGGGAAACCGGGAGGTACCTCTTTCAATCCATTAATGGTTTATGGCGGGGTTGGCCTTGGCAAAACTCATTTGGTGCAGGCTATCGGAAATGAAATTAAACGAAACCTTACTGATAAGCTGGTTCTTTACGTTTCTTGTGAAAAATTTACCCAGCAGTTTGTTGATGCTTTAAAAAATAACAACATCAACGATTTTGTAAATTTTTACCAGGCGATGGATGTGCTCATTATGGACGACGTACACAACTTCGCCGGCAAGGAAAAAACGCAGGATATTTTCTTCCATATATTCAATCATCTGCACCAATCCGGAAAGCAACTGATTGTTACCTCTGATAAAGCGCCGAAAGATCTTTCAGGTTTAGAAGAACGGCTTCTATCGCGTTTTAAGTGGGGCCTTTCGGCCGATCTGCAAATTCCTGATCTGGAAACCCGGATGGCCATCCTGAAAAAGAAGATGTACTCTGATGGTATTGAACTGCCTGGCGAAGTGATTGAATATGTAGCGCATAACATTGACAACAATGTACGGGAACTGGAAGGTGCGATGGTTTCATTGCTAGCCCAGTCAACGCTGAACAAAAAGGAGATTGACCTGAATTTGGCCAAATCCATGCTGAAGAATTTTATCAAAAATTCTACCAAGGAAATCTCTATGGAATATATTCAGAAGCTGGTTTGCGAGTATTTCGAAGTGCCGATAGAGATGGTTAAATCTAAAACCCGCAAACGTGAAATTGTACAAGCCCGGCAAATTTCTATGTACCTGGCCAAACTGCATACCAAAACTTCCTTAAAGTCAATTGGGGCTTTCTTTGGCGGCCGGGATCATTCTACCGTGATTTACGCCTGCCAGACCGTTGACGATCTGATTGATACCGACAAAAAATTTAAAGGTTACGTGGCTGATATTCAGAAAAAACTGAAGATGAGTTAACAATTTTTGTACTCACCTAAGCGGAGTTGCTTCACCCCGAGCGGAGTCGAGGGGGGACAATAAAGAACTCAAGATAAAAATCCCGTTACCCTAAATGAGTAACGGGATTTTTTGTATGCTCGTGAATTGAGGCACATCTAAATTTTGTAAGTTTGTTTTACTATGGATTTAATTAAAAGGAATCAAGCGGCACTTTCAAACCTATTTAAGTCACATCAGGTAGAAAGGGCATTTGTGTTTGGGTCTGTAACATCTGAAACATTCAACTCACAAAGTGACCTGGATTTTATAATCAAATTTAAAATAGGAATTGAACCATTGCGGCAGGGTGAATTGTGGTGGAACTTACATGATGGACTTAGGGAGTTATTCGACCGAGAAATAGATTTAATAAATGAAAGCTCACTGAGGAATCCTTATTTTATCCAAGAAATTAATAGTCATAAGCGTCTTGTTTATGGACAATAAGGTGAGAAAGCTATTGTTCGACATCCTGTCGTCAATAGAAAACATTGAAAATTATATTGGTAAACCTAAGCTTTTTGAACATTACATCAAGAACCGCATGCTTAAGGATGCTGTTGAACGTAATATTGAAATTATTGGGGAAGCAACTAATATCTTATTAAAAGTGCAACCAGGTATTAACTTATCCAATGCCCGAAGGATTGTAGATACCAGAAATAAAATTATCCACAGCTATGATTCTATTGATGCGGAAAGCATTTGGGCGATAGTAATTAATCACCTGCCCATTCTTAAAACTGAAGTTGAGAAGCTATTAGATGAATCATAGTTAAATAGTTATAACCCCGTTGCCATCGTCCGGTAATTGGATTTTTTGTAAGTTCATTTTATGAAAAAGCTCATTCTGTTGTCCCTTTTAATTTGTAGCGGTTTTGCCACATCGGCGCAAAGCGCAAAACCCGAAACGGAAGCCGTAAAAAAGGTAATAAACCAGTTGTTTGAGGGAATGCGAAAGGGTGACAGTAGTTTGGTTAGCGCAACTTTTTCTCAGGGGATGATCATGCAAACAATTTCTAACAGTTCGGGAGATATTCAGGTTAAAACTGATGAACCTTCAAAGTTTTTAAAAGCAGTTGGAACCCCGCATCCAGAGATTTGGGACGAGCGAATCACGTTTGATCAGGTTTTAATTGATGCCAACCTGGCCAGCGTTTGGACGAGCTATCAGTTTTATATTGGAGATAAATTCAGCCATTGCGGCGTAAATTCTTTCCAGTTAGTAAAGGGAAATGAAGGATGGAAAATTGTTCACCTGATTGACACACGTAGAAAAGATGCCTGCGATTAGACGACTAAACCGAGTTTAATCAGCGCATAAAAAACGCAACTGGTGTGGAGCGCCTGTCCGAATTGATTGTTTTGTGCAAGCTCTTTTAACTTACTTTTACCCACCAGCTCCACTAAAATTTCTTCGCCTCCGTCCAGTGCTTGCTCCTGTACTTTTTTGCCGCCGGTTGCCAAAAAGCAATGCGTACGGTTGTTTCCCGTAGCCGGATTGGCGTATAAAACGGTAAGCAGTCCTAACTGCTCAAAAGCATAACCGGTTTCTTCTAACAACTCCCGCCTGGCGGCCTCTTCCGGCGTTTCTCCCTGATCAATACAGCCACCGGGAATCTCCAGAAAAACCCGACCTGCGGCGTGGCGGTACTGCCTGATGAGTAAAACCTGATCTTCAGCAGTAACGGCAACCACATTTACCCAGTCTGGATATTCAAGCACGTAGTACGGGCTAACCACGTTTCCGCCAGGCATCTGGCAGGTATCCGCCCGCAGCGTAGCCCAGGTATCTTTAAATAAATATTCAGAAGATAAAAGCTTCCAGGTTAGTTCCTGCATTAAAATCTCGAATCAAATCGTAAGTCAAAAATCGTAAGTCAAAATCTTTCTACCAGCTACCGCTTGCGCCACCGCCACCAAAGCCACCGCCGCCGAAGCCTCCGAAACCACCACCACCGCCGCCGCCGAAACCGCCACCACCACCGCCGGAAAATCCTCCGAAACCCCCGCGGCTGCCACGCCCTAAGGCCGAGCCTAAAAGTAACCACCAGAACGGACTGGAACCGCGACCGCCGATAACCTGGCTGCCACCACCGCCGCCTTTTCTGGAGATCAGGAAGACAATAACCATAATGATCACAAAAATGATCACGCCGGAAGGGCCTTTTTTGCCTTCCGGCTTTTGGCGGGCATCCTGATATTCGCCTTTGGTGTAAGAAATAATTGCGGATGTACCTTCATCCAATCCGGCGAAATAACTGCCGGTTCTGAAATTCGGTGTGATTTCGTTTTCGATAATTCTTCTGGCGATGGCATCGGGCAGGGCTCCTTCAACGCCGTAACCGGTTTGTATAGTCACTTTTCGGTCGCCAATTGCTGCTAAAAGCAAAACGCCGTTGTCATTTTCGCTTCCGCCGATGCCCCATTTTTCTGCCAGGCGTACGCCATAGTCGGCAATATCAAACCCTTCCAGAGATTTAATCAGAACTACCGCAATCTGGGTGCTGGTAGAATCGTCAAAAGCAACCAACTTTTGCTCAAGGCGGGCTATTTCTGCCTGCGATAAGGTGTTGGTATAATCGTTTACAAGTTTATTTGGTTTTTCCGGAAGATTCTGACCTCGTAGAGCGGTGCAGATACTTAAGAAAAGAAGAAGAACGAGCGAGTTTTTCAGGGTCATTGAGGGTGTTGTTAAAAAAGACGCGAAGTTTATTTGCCGTCCATAAAAGAGATGTCATCGGGAAGTTCGTTTTTATCATCCTCCAGATAAGGGAAAAAAGTTTTTAGCTGCTGGCCGGCCATCTCCACGCCGGTGATAATCCCGAGAGCTAATTCGCCGGCCTTAAAATGTTTAAGCATGGCTTCTTTAGTTTCCTTCCAGAAATCAGGTGGAACAACCTGGTTTATACCCGCATCGCCAATTATGGCGAACTGGTGATTTTCTGTCGCGATATAAATTAACACACCGTTGCGCTTAGCTGTTTTGTGCATATCCAGCTTCTTAAAGTAATTGGCAGCCCGGTCTAAAGGTGGTTCGCTGCATTTTTTTTCGATACAAACCCGTATCTCGCCCGAAGTGAAACGCTCTGCGGCCTCTACCGCGTCGGTTATGCGCTGCTGTTCCTCTTCGCTAAATATTTTCATGTTCCTTAAAGCAAAAATGTAAAACCCAAAATAAATATTCAGGGCTATTGTAATGCGCTTGATTGATCAGATAATCCTCCTAAAAAGCAACTGTTGGAGCTTTGTTCGCCCCTGCCTCAGCCTGGAAATAACCTTTTTTCTCAAAACCGAAAAGTCCGGCAGTAAGGTTATTGGGAAAGCTGCGCACTTTGGTGTTATATTGTTCGGTTACCTCGTTAAACCTCCTTCGCTCGGTAGAAATGCGATTCTCGGTTCCTTCCAGTTGCGATTGAAGCTCCAGAAAATTCTGGTTTGCTTTTAATTCCGGGTAGCGTTCTGAAACTACCATCAGGCGGCCCAGAGCAGCACTTAACTCCCCCTGACTGGCCTGGAATTTCTGAATAGATTCTGGTGTTAATTTGGTGGGATCAACCTGTACCGATGTAGCTTTCGCACGAGCTTCTATTACCTTGGTGAGTGTTTCCTGTTCAAAGTTTGCAGCCCCTTTTACCGATGCAACCAGGTTGGGTATTAAATCTGCCCGCCGCTGATAAACGTTTTCTACCTGGCCCCATTGAGAGGTAACCTGCTCATCGAGCTTGACCATACTGTTGTAGCCGCAGGAACTTAAGGAAGTTGCCGCAACGATTGCTATAAAAATGTGTAAGAGCCTTTTCATAATAAGTTTGATTTTTGGACAATTTACACCTTAGATGTCAATTTTCATACCTTTGTTTCAGATCGAACTTAATATTTGCGGCAGGCCGGAATAAAAATCACGGTAAGTTGACAAAGGTGCAAGCGAAGAATAGCAGGGAAATATTCCGGTTCATCTTCTCATTTAAATTATGATTAAAGAACTTGATCTGGTTTTGCTGCCAGAAGATATTGCCGATGCGGGGAAGTTGAAAAGTGCAGCAGCCGAAAAAATGCAGTTGGCTCCGGCTCAGATCAATCATGTGGAGATTCTAAAAAGATCAATAGACGCCCGCGGCCGGCAAGCGCTATATCGTTTAAAAGTTCAGGTTTTCGTCGCTGAAGAACATCATCCCGAAGTTTTCTCGATAAACTACCCTGACGTTGAGCAGGGCAGGCCGGTTATCATTGTGGGTGCCGGTCCGGCAGGACTATTTGCCGCTATCCGTTGCATAGAACTCGGCTTAAAGCCCATTGTGCTTGAGCGGGGCAAAGACGTTAAAGACCGCCGCCGGGATTTGGCCGCCATCAATAAAAGCGGCATTGTAAATCCCGAATCGAACTATTGCTTTGGCGAAGGCGGTGCCGGTACCTATTCTGATGGGAAGTTGTACACCCGCTCAAACAAGCGGGGCGATGTTAACCGGATACTAAATATACTGGTGGCATATGGCGCAACGCCCGATATTTTAGTTGACGCAAGGCCGCATATCGGCACCAACAAACTGCCGCAAATAATTACCTCCATCAGGCAAAGCATTGTCAACGCAGGCGGGCAGATCCGGCTTAATTGCAAAGTAACCGGGCTTATTGTAAAAGGCGGATATTTTAAGGGCGTTGAAACCGAGGCCGGAGAACCGGTTTTAGCAGCTTCGGTAATTTTGGCAACCGGTCACTCTGCGCATGATATTCCTCTGATGCTGCACCGGCAAAGCCTGTTAATTGAGCCGAAGCCGTTTGCTTTAGGTGTGCGCATTGAGCATCCGCAGGAACTTATTGATGTGGCACAATACCATACCGCAGTGCGAAGCCCGTTTTTGCCTCCCTCTTATTACAGTTTGGTTGAGCAGGTTGATGATCGCGGCGTGTTCTCATTCTGCATGTGTCCGGGTGGAATTATCGCTCCATGCGCAACACAGCAGAATGAAGTGGTAGTTAACGGCTGGTCGCCTTCCAGGCGGAACAACCCGTTTGCAAATTCGGGAACGGTGGTGCAGGTAAACCTGGAAGACGTACCCGGGCCGGCTACAGATCCGTTCAGAATGCTGAAATATCAGTCGGAAATTGAAAAAGCAGCCTGCCTTGCCGGCGGCGGCAATTTGGTAGCTCCGGCCCAGCGCATGGTTGATTTTGTAAACGGAAAAACCTCTGCGAGTTTGCCGGTTAACTCTTACCTTCCCGGCACCAGAAGCACAGACCTTGCCAACGTTTTGCCACCCTTCATCTATCAGCGGCTTCGCAAAGCCCTGCCGTTATTTGGCCGTAAATTAAAAGGATATTTTACCAACGAGGCGATTTTAGTGGGGGTTGAATCCAGAACTTCATCTCCCGTAAGGATACCCAGAGATAAAAAAACCTGGCAACACCCGCAGGTAAAAGGTCTTTTTCCTTGCGGAGAAGGTGCCGGTTATGCCGGAGGAATTGTTTCGGCTGCTATTGATGGAATGAATTGTGCCGATGCAGTCATGAAATTCAATTAAGCGGTAGGCTGCGGCCATTTTGAAAACCATTGACGATGCTGCAGCGTTTATGATTGAAACACTGCGCATACCAAAATGGAGTCAGGGAGCAAAAAGCGAATTATTTTGTCGCAGCGTTCAAATTCGAATACATGAAAAAAACATTAATTATAGGTGCAACCACCAATCCCGGAAGGTACGCCTATCTGGCCGCTCAACGCCTGAGCGCCCATGGCCATCCAATTGTAAATGTGGGCATTAAAACCGGCGAGGTTGCCGGAACGGCGATTGAAAAACCCGAAAAAATTCATGCAGGTGTAGATACCATCACCCTGTATGTGGGTCCGCAGCATCAGGCAGAATATTTCGATTACATTGTTGAAACCCGGCCAAACCGGATTATTTTTAATCCCGGAACCGAAAACCGCGAACTGGAAGAATTAGCGGAAAAAAACGGTATTGAAACATTGCAGGCCTGCACCCTGGTTATGCTGGCCACCGGGCAATATTAAAAATTGAATTCTATCCCTTTTAACTGCAAATACTCCGGCAGACAGCCCAAATGTGTGGCAATGTTGAATTTAGAAAAACTCAAAAGCCTGGAGTTAATTGATTCCCGGCGTTTTTTGTAAGGTCGCAGCCCTCGTCGCCGACTTGAATCTACGGTGCCTCATTTATACTCCGACGAAGCTTATTTATACTCCGACGAAGCAATGGTTTACAAAGGCTGCCATTATGGTATCGTCGGTTTTTCCTCATAAGCTCAATGACATTTGCTTATTATTTAGAATTGTTATAAACAGTTTGGAAACATCGTAAATCTAAATATCTTTGCAATCAATAATTAATCTAAATAAATATAGCGAATGAACTTTTCTGTAAAATCAATCAAGAATATTGCCGTTGTTGCCGCAATAGCTGGCGTATTCGTATCCTGTAAAAAAGATAAAGCAATCGAGATACAGCCAGGGTTACGGGAAACCATTGCTTACTCAACCTTAACACCCTCAACACCCTACACGAGTTCTTTTTTAGACTTAACCGGGCAATCAACCGTAGATTTTACTACAGGTAATACGCGTTATAAAATGTTTCAGTCAATTAATACCTATGCAGGAACAGGCACAACTGTGCAATTGGATGCCGCGGTGTTTAAAAACATGTTTATTAACTCTGCCGCTCCGTTTACAGATTCTTATGCGTCGCTAAATGGTACAGGTATACAACTGCGTAACATAGTAGCCTCATCAAAACCCACTGCAGAAGCAGAGGCTGTCAGATCTTATTTTGATACTCAGTTTGCCGACATGGCCGCAATAAGCCTGTCATCAGGAATGATCGCACAAAAAGGTGTTGCCGGCAAGTTAGGAAACAGACTGGTTGACGCCCGGGGAATGGAGACTTCTCAGATCATTCAAAAATCTTTGATAGGTGCTTTACAATTAGACTACATTGGCAATGTGCTGTTAAATACCGGCCTAACTGCCGATAACTCTACACTGGTTTCTGGTAAAAGTTACACGCAATTAGAGCAAAACTGGGATGAAGCCTATGCACTGCTGACATCAAGCCCAATTTACCTTGCTGGTTCAACTGATGCAGTTAGAGGAACTGCAGAATTTGGTCTTGGCTCTTATATTTGGGAGTACAATAAAGCGAATTACGCACAAATTTATCCGGCATTTTTGAAAGGAAGAGCTGCGATAGTTAACAACGATAAAGCGGAATTACAGGCACAGGCAACTTTCATCAGATCTCAAATTGAGTTTGCCATCGCTTCGGCAGCAGTAGGTTATCTGACCAAGTGGGGAACAAGAACAACAGACGCAGACAGGGCACACGATATTGGCGAAGGCGCAGGTTTTATTTACTCATTACGTTTTTGTTCTATAAATAAAGCGGATGCTGCCTTTTCTGATGGCATTTTAACGACGTTATTATCTCCCGCTGGTGGATTTTGGGATATAACCCCGGCTAAAATCGCCACAGCCAACTCTGCTATCAGAGCCAAGTTTAACCTTCAATAATTCCTGATATCTAAAAATGTTGGTTTGATAATTTTTTTTGGAGAGCCGATTTACCCATTTTATTATGCAGATTTTTAAAGTAAAAAAAATAGGATTTGTATTTGTTGTGCTGGCTGCAACGAGCCTGTACGCCTGCTCCAAAAAAGGAGAGATCGTTTCTGAGCAGTCTGATAGCAAAGCTACAGACAGGAAAGAGATGCTCGCCAATATCGCCGATAATATCGTCATCCCGGCTTACGGAAAATTTAAATTGAAGTTGGACGTGATGCTGGCAAAATCTAATGCATTTACAACTACCCCGACCATTAATACGTTAACAGAATTCAGAACAGCCTGGGTAGATGCGTATACCGAATGGCAAAAGGTAGAATTATTTGATTTTGGTCCGGGCCAGGAGCAGGCGCTCCGTTCTTATTTTAATATATACCCTGCAAATGAAAGCGCAATTGCCGCAAATATAGCAGCCGGTAGTACAGTTAATTTGGATGTTCCGGCGGCCTACACAACGGTAGGTTTCCCCGCTTTAGATTATATGATTAATGGGCTTGGGTCTACAGATCAATCCATTTTATCATTCTATACAACCGCCCCTGATGCGGCCAAAAGGATTGATTATCTAATACGGATTACCCAAAAAATGAATGCTGTTTTTACAAAAGTAAACTCAGATTGGAATACCAGCTATCGCACTGAGTTTGTAAACAAAACGGGTATTGATGCCAGTTCATCCACATCCGTTCTGGTTAACAGTTATGTGCTGAATTTCGAACGGTATATCCGTTCCGGAAAATTTGGTATCCCATCAGGTGCGATGCTTAACGGTGTAGTTTCCCCCAATAAAGTGGAAGGCTTTTATAAAAGGGATATTTCGCTCTCTCTTGCTAAAGCTGCCCACCAGGCCTCAGTTGATTTTTTCAACGGCAAAAGTGTTTCTACAGGCGTTGAGGGACCTTCCTTAAAAAACTACCTGAACGGTTTGGAAGCGAAAGACAGTGGTACGGGCAATTTATTGTCACAAATAGTCAATACACAATTCGAGCTGGTCAGTCAAAAACTCGGATTACTTTCAGGCAATTTGTATAACGAAGTAAATACCAACAACCAGGCGATGGTTAATGTATATAACGAAATGCAAAAAGCAGTGCGTTTGCTTAAAGTAGATATGACATCAGCAATGAGCATCACGGTCACGTATACTGATAACGATGGTGATTAAAGGGCACCATCCATGATCAATTATTTTCAGAAATCTATACATGCTGCACCATTATCCATATTTAGAATTGCCATTGGATTAATGCTTTTGTTGAGTATAATCCGCTTCTGGGCTAAGGGGTGGATCTATATGCTTTACATAAAACCGGCTCATTTTTTTTCTTTTTACGGATTTGAATTTATCAAACCAGCAGGCAATTATACCTACCTGGTTTTTTTCATTTGTGCCTTATCTGCTTTTTTGGTGGCTATCGGATACTTTTATCGTATAGCAATAATCAGTTTGTTTTTAAGCTTTACTTATATTGAACTGATTGATAAAAGCACTTACCTCAACCATTATTATTTCGTCAGCCTGTTGCTTTTGATGATGATGTTTTTACCCGCTCAGCGTTATTTCTCAGTTGATGCCTATCGTAATAAGCAGCTTCTTTCCGGATATATTCCTCAATGGTGTGTGGATGCAATAAAATTAATGGTTTGTATAGTCTATTTTTTTTCGGGTCTGGCAAAAATAAACAGCGACTGGCTCATACATGCCCTACCATTAAAAATATGGCTGCCCGCCCGAAATGATATGCCCGTTATTGGGTTTTTATTCAATTATTCCTGGGTTCACTACTTCTTCAGCTGGGCAGGTTGTTTATATGACCTATCTATCGGGTTTCTGTTATGGAACAGCAAAACTCGC
>JBGTBV010000239.1:0-22324 GCA_041749185.1 Daejeonella sp.
GCTTTTCGCAATGGGGGCCTGGTTGTTTTTTGCTCTATCAAACCGGTATGCTTATCCGGTAAATACGCTTGTGAAATTTTCTGATTTTCCGCTCAACAAAGCGTTTCATCCGCTCCAATCCGATACCGTGCAACTGCAGGTTGAAGGCACGGGCTGGCAATTGTTGTTTTCTAAACTGCGCATAAACCCGCAATCTGTTAACGTAAATTTAAAACCGCTGAGCAAGCGCAACTATGTTACGTTTACAGAACAGTTGAACCTGGTTAACCGGCAGTTGGAATCAGACCAAAAAGTAATTTTTGTACAGCCAGACACGCTGTATTTTGATTTTTCGGCCAGATCGGTTAAAAAAGTTCCGGTTCGGGTGGTGCAGGATATTGCTTTCAAAAATCAGTATGATGTGTCTGATCAGGTAAAGCTGATACCGGAGTATGTAACCGTAACGGGACCATTTGATGATCTTGTTAAGATTGATGTTTGGGAAACACAAGAGCTCCGGCTTGAAAACATCAGCAACACCGTTTCTGCAAACCTTCCGCTAAAAAAGCCCGCAAAGGCGAATATCAACATCTATCCGTCGGTAATTGATGTAAAAATTCCGGTTGATGAATTTACCGAGATGACTCAGGAAGTGCCGATAACTGTGCTGAACAACAAGAATTACAGCGACATAAAATTACTGCCCGACAAAGTGAAAGTCACCTATTTGGTGGCACTGAGCACTTATCCGCAAATTGATCGGGAATCTTTTGAAGCCACGGTTAACCTTGCCGGATGGAAAGTGAATAATTATCCGCAATTGCCTGTCCGGCTAACACGCTTCCCCGAGTATTGCAAAATACTAAGTATAGAACCGCAAGCTATTGATTTCATAATTTTAAAATAGCCGGGAGATTTTTGAAAGCACCACGCATTTTTTTATTCTCGCTCTATCCATTATCCCAAAAAAGATGACTTTAAAAATCGGTATCACCGGCGGAATCGGGAGCGGCAAAACAACGGTTTGCAAAATTTTTGAATTGCTGGGAATCCCTGTTTTCTATGCTGACGCGGAAGCCCGCGAGTTGATGAACACTGACAAAGATTTAATGCGCCAGCTTGCCGTTGCCTTTGGTACAACAGCTTTTTCAGCTTCTGGAAGTTTAGACCGTAAATACATTGCGGATATTGTTTTTCAGGATGCCGACGCTTTGAGATTATTAAATAATCTGGTGCACCCGGCGGTGTTCCGGGCGTTTGACGCATGGGTGACCAATCAAAGAAATGCACCCTATATTTTGAAGGAAGCGGCATTGTTATTTGAATCAGATTCTTATAAAATGTGCGATTATTCTGTCCTGGTAAAGTCTCCAACTGACTTGAAAATACAGCGTGTAATGCAACGCGATAAAATTTCGGCTGCCGATGTTCAACTTCGGATGGACCGCCAGTTAAGCGATGATCAAAAACAACCGCTGGCTAGCTTTACGCTAATAAATGATGAAAAGCAATTGTTAATCCCACAGGTTTTGAAACTTCATGAACAGTTTATTTCTATGAATCCACTGCTGGCATGATCAATCAGGACTTCATAGTTTTAACAACATCCGGTTTGTATTGTGCTGTTGGCGATTTTTACCTGGATCCGCAGCAACCGGTTGGCCGGGCCGTAATTTCGCATGCCCACGGCGATCATGCCGTACCGGGGAACACCCAGGTATTTTGTACCGCCCCAACCGCAGGCATTATGGAGCTCCGGTATCGCAAAAATGCCGGAAATAAATTCAGCATCTATGCATTCGGCGAAACATTTGAGTTCGGCCTGGTAAAAGTCACTTTTTTCCCAGCCGGGCATATTCTGGGCTCAGCGCAAGTATTAATGGAGTTCGGGCAAATTCGCTACCTGTACACCGGCGACTTTAAGTTGCAGTTAGACGAAACTTGCGAGCAGCTTCAGTTTGTTGAAGCTGACGTGCTAATTACAGAAACAACTTTTGCCAGTCCACTGGTTCGTCATCCCAATCCGGTAACGGAAATAGCCAAACTGAACGATACCCATTCTAATATTTTGTTGGGTGCCTATTCTCTGGGAAAGGCACAACGCCTTATTCATCTGATTTCAGAGAATTGTTCGTCTAAAACCATTCTCGTTCATTTTAACATCCTGCCGATAAATAAATTGTACGAAAATTTTGGTTTTAATATCGGGAACTATCTGCCCTATAATCGCAAATTGATGAAACAACCCGGGAGCGGTTTCATTTATCTGGTGCCGCCCACAACGTTCGACAGTTATTTCCGTGCCCATAACGTTGTTCGTGTTTTCGCTTCGGGCTGGAAACACCGGCATCAGCACAACGGAATGGAGCTGTTCATTTCTGATCATGCAGACTGGAATGATATTATCAGGATGATAAATAACGTTAAACCTGTTGAAGTATGGACCATACACGGCGATGGCCGGGATTTAAAAAAATACTACGAAAATCAGATTCCCATTAAAATTTTAGGTAAATGCTGAAAGAGGGTGAAGATTATTATCTGGATGAAAACGGCAACCTGGTTTTTACCGCCAGCTATCATTTGAAAAGAGGAACCTGCTGTAAAAATAAATGCCGCCACTGTCCGTGGGGTTATGGTAGGGAGAAGGATAAAGCGGAAAATAAAACCAGAAAAACGAACAATTGATTAGTTCTGAGAGTAAAAGATCAGCATCAGAAAAGCAATATGAAACTTGAAGAAGAAATAGCCAGCAAGAAATTTGAAAGTGCTCATCACAAAGCGGTCATCAACCTGCTGTATACGTATGGATGGGTAACCAATTTGCTAAAAAAGCGGTTTGCCCGATATCACATTACCATGCAGCAATTTAACATTTTACGCATTTTACGCGGGCAACACCCGCAACCGGCTACCATTAATTTACTGAAAGACAGAATGCTTGACAAGATGAGCGACGCTTCCCGCATTGTAGAGCGGTTGGTGCTTAAAGGCCTGGTGAGCCGTTGCACCAATGAGAAAGACCGGCGTGCGGTTGATATTGTCATTAGTGAAAAAGGGCTTGAGCTTTTAAAACGTATAGACTTGGAAATGAACATCCACGAAGTAATAAACACCACCTTAACGGCAAAGGAGGCTAACCAGCTCAACACCCTGCTTGATAAAATTCGGGGCTGAACGGTTTCCTGAGTATTGGCCCAGCCTCAAATTTAAAAAATAGCAGCCTGCCAAAAATTTATCGTACCAGCTTAAAATCAATCTGCCGTTTGCTCAGGTCTACTTTCTTTACCATGATGGTTACCTCATCGCCCAATTGGTATTTTTTCTTTTTACGCTGGCCGATAATGCAGTAATTTTTTTCGTCAAGCACGTAAAAATCATCGTTTATATCGCGTAAACGCACCATCCCCTCGCATTTATTCTCAATTATTTCTACATACATGCCCCATTCCGTTAACCCGGAAATAATGCCTGTGTACTCCTCGCCGATATTGTTTTCAAGAAACTCGGCCTGCTTATATTTTACCGAAGCCCGTTCAGCATCAGCCGCTTTTTTCTCCATTTGCGAAGAATGAACCGACATTTTTTCGTACGCTTCTTCATTTACAGATTTGCCATCGGCCAGGTAAAGGGCCAGCAAGCGGTGGACCATCACATCCGGATAACGGCGTATAGGCGAGGTGAAATGGGTATAAAAATCAAAGCCCAAGCCGTAGTGCGCCGGTTTTTTGGTAGTGTACACCGCTTTCGCCATTGAACGGATAGCCAGGTGTGTAAGCACGTTCTGCTCTTTTTTACCTTCTACATCTTCCATCAGCAGGTTTAGCGAGCGGGCGGTTTCCTTATCAGAACTTGTGTTGATCTTATACCCGAATTTTAAAGCAAACTGGGCGAAATTAAGTAAAGACTGTTCGTTCGGCGCATCGTGCGACCGATAAACAAAGGTTAATTTTTGTTTTCCTTTGCCCTTTTTGGCGATAAATTCTGCCACTTTCCGGTTGGCCAGCAGCATGTAATCTTCAATCAGCTTGTGTGCATCTTTGCGCTCTTTTACATAAACGCCAACAGGCTTGCCATGTTCATCCAGATTAAACTTTACTTCGGTAGTTTCGAAACTGATCGCACCATGTTTAAATTTGCGTTCCCGCAGAATGTACGCCAGTTCATTTAGTTTGAGCAGCTCAGTGCTGTATTCGCCGGTTTTGTTCTCCAGCACCTCCTGCGCATCTTCATAACTAAAGCGTTTATCTGAATGAATAATGGTTTTGCCGAACCATTGGTTAATTACGTTGGCTTCAGCATCCAATTCAAAAACGGCGGCAAAACAGAGTTTATCTTCATTTGGCCGAAGCGAGCATAGTCCGTTAGAAAGCCTTTCTGGCAACATGGGTATTACCCGGTCTACCAGATAAACCGAGGTGCCGCGTTCAAAAGCTTCGGCATCTAACGCCGAATCGGGCAATACATAATGAGATACATCGGCAATGTGAACACCTACTTCATGATTTCCGTTTTCTTTTAAACGGTACGAGATCGCATCGTCAAAATCCTTGGCATCGACCGGGTCAATAGTAAAAGTGAGAACTTTCCTAAAATCCCGGCGACGGGCAATCTCCTCACTGCTAATGGTATCAGAAATGGCGTCGGCCTCTTTCTCCACAGCATCCGGGAAAGAAAGCGGAAAGCCATAGTCGGCCAGAATGGCGTTCATCTCGGCATTATTCTCTCCCTGTTTGCCCAGCACATGCTTAATACGGCCGATCGGGTTTTTGGCTCCTTCAGGCCAGTCAACAATTTCGGCGATAGCTTTATAGCCATTTTGGGCGTTGTTTACATCGCTTATCGGTATAAAAATATCGTGGAGCATTTTGCGGTCGTCGGGAACAAGAAATGCGAACTTTTCTGAGAGTTTAACAATACCGGTAAATTCCATCCGGGCACGCTCAACAATTTCCACCACTTCGCCCTCTTTACGCTTTCCCTTGCTTTTGGCGTAGACATAAACCTTAACAATATCTTTATGCAACGCGTTGCGCAGCTTTCGCGGAGCTATAAAAATATCGTTCTCAAATTCTTCTTCGTTTACAATAAATGCCGAGCCGTCAGCGGTCATATCCACCCGGCCGGTAACATAGGTTTTCAACTCGTTTAAGCGAAACTTTCCTTTTTCGGGTTCAGAAAGTACTCCCTTCTTAGTTTCCAGTTTCAATATATCCAACACCGCCTCGCGGGTTTCATCGTCGTTGAGATTTAATTTTGCAGCTACCTGCTTGTAATTGAGCGGTTTGTTCCCACCCTTTTCAAAAACATCCGAAATGAGTTTGGTTAGAACCAGATCGAAGTTGTTTGCTTTCTTTTTTGACATACCATTTGTATTTGTTTCTAAGATAAGGCTTACCTTGTAAATAAATCTGATTTTAATGAATCCATCCGCTATTTCACAGCTTATAGAAGTGTTTCAGGCTAACTTAATCCGGCTTGAAACCGAGGTTGATTCGTTTGACGAGCGTTTTCTGTGGGCTGTTAATCCCGGAATTTCTAACTCGGGCGGCAACCTCGCCTTGCATTTGGTTGGAAACTTGAATCATTTTATTGGAGCGATAATTGGCAAAACAGATTACCATCGGAACCGGGAAAATGAGTTCGGCGCAAGCGGAGTACCGAAGCGGGAGTTGATACAGATGATTGGTGAAACCAGCAAAATGTTACAAGCAACCTTGACAGATTTGAGCGAAGATTACCTGGCTGCCGAATATCCCATAATTGTTTTTGGTAAGCCTATGTCAGTTCAGTATTTCTTGTTTCACCTTTCAGCCCATTTAAGCTACCACCTTGGGCAGATTAATTATTTGAGACGCATTTTACAAAACTCAAGTATCGGCGGTTAGCATGCCGGGATAGGATCAGTATCTTCCGGAGAACTTGTAAATAACCTTTTGGGTGCTTATTTTTATGTACAACCTCAGGATAGCTGCCACCATGAATTCATAAGTCGTTTAGCGAATCCTACTCTAACGCCGATGGAAAATCAACTTAAAAATATGCTTGCCTGGCCAGAATTGAATTTCAATCACTGGAAAAACACGCTTGCCACCGTGCACCTGTGGACTCAGATTGTGGGTAAAATACGGTTAACAAAAATGCCCTGGGTAAATCACTCATGGCACGTTACGCTGTATGTTTCGCCTAAAGGCTTAACTACCGGCAGTGTACCGTACGCCGGGGGGATTTTTGAAATCGAGTTTGACTTCCTTGAGCATAAACTGGATATTATTTTGAGTACGGGACAACGCGAAAGTGTTGCGTTGAGACCGCAACCCGTTAAATTGTTTTATGAGGAATTGTTCTCCAGGTTACATAATATGGGAATTGAAGCTCAAATTTATGCCAGCCCTAATGAGGTGGAAAACGCCGTTCCGTTTCAGAAGGATGAAGAGCATAGGTCGTATGATCCGGCAATGATGCAAAATTTTTGGCGGGCACTGGTATCTGTCAACAAAGTGTTCACCGAATTCCGGTCGAGGTTTAGTGGCAAATGCAGCCCGGTTCATTTTTTTTGGGGCGCATTTGATTTGGCCGTTACCAGGTTCTCTGGCAAAACTGCGCCAAAACATCCGGGCGGAGCTCCTAACATGCCCGACGTGATTATGCAGGAAGCCTATTCGCACGAGGTGAGTAGTTGCGGCTTTTGGCCGGGTAGTGAGCAATCGCCCCATGCGGTGTTCTATTCATATTGCTATCCTACGCCAGCTTCATTCGGCCAACAGGTTGTTGAACCCGAAGAGGCATTTTTTAGCCAGGAGATGGGCGAGTATTTTTTACCGTACGATGTGGTAAGGCAATCGGCAAACCCGGAAGCAACGTTGTTGAAATTCCTTGAATCAACGTATGAGGCGGCAGCCCAAACCGGGAACTGGGATCGTAAGGCACTGGAATTTAATTTTAAACCTACTACTTCTTAGAAATGAACAGAAATCCCTTTTGGGATGGCGTCAATCAATTTCCGGGTGTACTCACTTTTGGGGTGGTGATAAACCTCTTCGGCGTTTCCAATCTCTTCAATCTGCCCTTTGTTCATCACCATCATCCGATCTGAGATGTGTTTAACTACCGCCAGATCATGCGAAATGAAAATATAGCTGAGGTTAAATTCCTCTTGCAGCTCTCTTAACAGGTTTAGCACCTGAGCCTGAACAGAAACATCAAGAGCCGACACAGATTCATCACAGATAATAAATTCTGGCTGCAGGCCCAAAGCCCGGGCAATTGAAATTCGTTGGCGCTGACCGCCCGAAAACTCATGCGGATAACGGTTGAAATGCTCTGCCTTCAGATTTACACGTTCAAGCAGTTCCAGCACTTTCGCTTTCCGTTGCTGGTTATTCTGATAAACCTGATGTACCTGCATGGGCTCCATCAACGATTGGCCCACTGTTAATCTTGGGTTTAGAGATGAGTAGGGATCCTGAAAGATGATCTGGATATTTCGCCGGAAGGCTCTCATTTCTCCGGCCGCGATTTTTATTAGGTTGGTGCCGCGGTAAAAAATATTCCCGGAGGTGGGCTCCACAAGGCGCAAAATGCTACGGCCCAATGTAGTTTTTCCACAGCCAGATTCACCAACTAATCCCAACGTTTCGCCTGGATAAACCTCAAAACTTACATCGTTAACTGCCTTTGTGAAATTTTTTGCAGGCCTGAACATTCCTTCACTTATCGGGAACCAGGTTTTTAAGTTCTCAACACGGAGTATTGGTTCACCGGAATATATAGTCGTTCGCCTTTTGGCAGATTGAGCTTCGTTTATTCTGAATTTTTCAATTACCTGCGCAATGGTTTTGTTGGGTGCAGAAGTTTCAGTTTTCAAGGGGTCTAAAAAATCATCAACCACAGGCAATTTATAGAGTCTGACTTCCGGCGAAGGCCTGCACGCGAGCAAACCCCGGGTGTAGGGGTGTTGCGGATTTTGAAAAATTTCATTCACACTTGCAGTTTCAACAATCTGACCTTTATACATCACCAGCACGCGGTCGGCAATTTCGCCAATCACGCCCAGGTCATGCGATATAAAAATGAGGCTCATATTACGCTCATTTTTTAGCCGGACGAGCAGTTGCAGAATGGTGTTTTGAACCGTAACATCCAGGGCGGTTGTTGGTTCATCAGCAATTAACACCTCGGGGTTGCAGGAGAGCGCCATGGCAATCATTACCCGCTGCTTTTGTCCGCCGCTTATTTGGTGCGGATAGCTGTTATAGATGTTCCCGGGCGAGGGGAGTTGTACTTCATTAAACAAATCAATTACTAATTCCCGGATGTTTACATTTCTCCGATCCTTTCGATGACGCTGTATCGCCTCGGCAACCTGGTAACCGCAGGTTAACACCGGGTTTAAGGAGGTCATGGGTTCCTGAAAGATCATCGAAATGCGGTCCCCGCGATACTCCAGCATGTTTTTGGCAGGCAGGCCGAGCAAATCAATATCCTTATACAAAATTTTGCCGCTTACTTTGCTTGCCGCCGGGTCGTGCAGGCGCATGATGGCTAAAGAGGTCACCGATTTTCCAGATCCGGATTCGCCAACAATACCAACAACTTCACCTTTTTTGAGATCAAATGAAATGCCCTTCACCGCCTCGAACCAACCCTTATCTGCTCTGAAGCTTACTTTTAGGTTTTCAACGCCGATCATTGGTCTATCAGCATTATCTGGTCATCTGCAATGAGCGGCAAACATTTAAACCGCAGCAGCAGTTGGGCGGTGGTGATCACATCTTTCTGGCAATAGACTGCAATGCGTTTTAAATCCTTTTCCTGCCAGTATACGCGATGCACATCGCTTCCGCTGATGTCGTCTTTCGGAGTAGGAATACCGAAAACCGCGGCTAAAAGATTTAGGGAAGTGTAATTTTTGTAATCGCCAAATTTCCAGAGCTCAAGCGTATCCAGATGGTTTATTTCCCAGGGTTTTTTTCCGCCGATCTGAAGCTGCACGGGAATTTCCAGGCAATTAATTAACATTCGGCGGCACAAATACGGAAAATCAAACTCCTTACCATTATGTGCGCAAAGGAGTAAAGATGCAGGTTGCTTTTTTAGGAGAGCGATAAAATCGGTCAATAAAACAGCCTCATCATGGTCGGCGAAAGATTTTACCCGCAGGGCCGTTTGGTTTTTTGTGCCGGAGAATATGCCTACAGAGATGCAAACGATCTTACCAAATTCCGCCCAGATACCCGCTCTGGCGTAATATTCTTCGGGGCTTTCTCCTTCGCGGCGCTGGTACTGTGTTTTTTGTGCCCACAGCTCGGTAAAATGTAGCGGCACCTGATCAAAAGATGGATACTGCGGAACAGTTTCAATATCGAGTACCAAAACCTTGTGGAGGTCTAGATTTTCCAGCATGAAGTAAAAATAACAAACAATCTGTTATTAGAAAGGCTGTTCAATTGTTGCAAGTAAATCCATTTTAACGGTAACGCTGTCGCGAAACAGTGCTGAGGATACTTCTTAAAACAAATTTCAAAAATACTGATTTCTATCAGTAACAATAACTCATTTCACCCAGAAAACAAGATTATGAAAATCTCCACAAAAACCAACAGCTTAGAAGAACTGGGCACCGCCATCGGCGTTGGGCTCATTGCCGGTCTGGTGGGTACCGTAGCCATCACCGTTTCGCAAATGATTGAAATGAAGATTACCAAAAGGGAGCCAAGTTCTGCCCCGGTAGACGCTGTGGCTAAAGTGCTGGATGTTAAAGCAACTTCTAAAGAGCAAAAGTCAAAAGTTGCCCAGGAAGTTCACTGGACTTACGGCACGTCATGGGGAATGGTACGCGGCTTATTAACCCTTATCGGATTGAAACGCTGGAAAGCAACTACGGCTCATTTTCTGGGTATCTGGGCGGCCGAACAAGTCATGCTGCCCTCATTGAAACTGGCCAAGCCGATAAACGAGCAGGAACCTGAAACCATTGGTATCGATGTTTTGCACCACGCTGTTTACGCAATCGCTGCCGGCCTCACTTACGATGCCATCAAAACGAAAAATGTTCGGATTGACGACAACAAACTCCTTGCAAAAATGAAGCGCAGGTTAAGTTGAGATTTAGCCTTTCGATATTTAAATGCCGCGGGTGTCTGCTTACGCGATCATCACGCCCGGCTTGTTCAGAACCGGCACCCTAATCATGTTTGATTCAACAATACTTTCGGGCAAAAAAATGAATTTTTTATCGTAGATATGGCCTTTGATGTAATAACTGAGCCAGTATTCATTAGTTAGTCCAAAAACCTGTTCATCTATCAGTTCAATCTGGGCAAACGCCCGGGGTGCTAAATCGCCTATTGAGTGGCGCAATACAGAGGTTTTAACCTCGGCGCCGTCTTTCTGGCCATAGCCTTTAGAACTCACCAGTATGGTTTCAATGGGTTCGTTTTTTAAATTGATGAGGTACACATTCCAGCTTTTACTGTCGGGCGTGGCACTTTCTAAAACTACGGCAATGGCAACATTTTCAACTATATTTTCGGGAAGGTCTTTTTTCATTTAAGATTGTATTGTGTATTGAGTATTGAATATTGCGTGAGGGATTGCAGCGAAAAGCCCGGAATGAAGCGAAGTGAAACGCAGCGAATGAGGACTTGCAGCGAAAAGCCCGACCCCCATTCGACAGGCTCAGGGCAGGCCGGGGCACGCCCAAATAAAGTATAGATTTAAGTTTTAACACCCCATGGGCTAAATCTTTCTCAACCAAATCTTAAAGTTGGTATTCCTATTCGCGTTCTTCCTTTTCACCCAAACCTATCCGACCGATCTAAACCCTAAAACAATTACTTCTTTTTTACCGCAACTTTCTTCCCGGGCTGAGCTTTCCTTTTTGTCGGAGCTTTTGCCGCTACTTTTTTAACTTTTGCCGCAAAAGCGTCGGGCACCTGTTCTGTAATGAATTTCTTTACCGTATCTAAAGACAAAACCGCCAATTCTTCGGGTGTATATTTATCATTCGTGTGGGCATTTTTTCCCAGTTTCAGCATTTGTTTGCCAAAACGGATAAAGGGTCCCCAGCGCCCATTTTCTATCGCAATTTTCTCTGCCGTCCATTGCTGAATAAATCGGTTTGATTCTTTTTCTATCTTTTTATTGATCAGTTCATCAATCTCGGTTTTGTTCAGGTTTTCAAAATTGTAACGTACCGGCACGTTTATAAATAGATCGTTCCACTTAATGAACGGACCGAAACGCCCTTTTCCTTTAGTTACCGGTAAGCCCTCATACTCAGAAACGGGCGCATCGGCCTCGTTTTTCTGTTTGATCAGCTCAACCGCACGTGGCAAAGTTACCGCCAGCGGGTCCTCGCCCTTAGGAAGCGAAATAAAGCTTTCGCCCCATTTAACATACGGTCCAAAACGGCCAACGCCCACGCTAACCTCTTTCCCATCATACTCGTCCAACGTGAAAGGTAGTTTGAACAAGTCTAATGCCTCGTCCAGCGTAATAGTTTCTATCATCTGTCCGCTGCGCAGGCTCGCATATTTGGGCTTCTCGTCCGCTTCATTTTCAGAAGTTTCGCCAATTTGAACAAACGGTCCGTACCGGCCAATTCGTACGGTTATTTTTTTCCCGTTTTCCGGATGAGCACCCAGTTCGCGGCCGCCATTAGCCCGTTCTGCGTGTTGCGTAGTTTTTTCTACTTCTAAGTGGAACGGTGTGTAGAACGTGCTGAGCATTTCTGTCCAGTTTTTAAGGCCCTGTGCTATTTCATCAAATTCTTTCTCAACAGTCGCTGTGAAGTTAAAATCAACAATTCCCTTGAAATGTTCTACCAAAAAATCGTTTACGATAGCACCAATATCCGTTGGGAAAAGCTTATTTTTTTCGGCGCCGGTTATTTCCGTTTTGGTGATGGATGCTACCAAGTTGTTATTCAGAGACAGAACCCGGAAACTTCTGGATTTCCCTTCCCGCTCTTCTTTAACTACATAGCCACGATTTTGAATAGTTGAGATGGTGGGAGCGTAGGTGGATGGCCGTCCAATACCAAGCTCTTCCAGTTTCTTAACCAAACTGGCTTCGGTATACCTGGCCGGAGGGCGGGTAAAACGCTCGGTTGCCGATAATTCGCGTAGGTTTAATTTCTGACCCGTGGATAAGGGCGGGAGGATGGAGTTTTCTGAGTCTTCGTCTAAATTAATATCCTGCTCTTCATCGGTAGATTCCATGTAAACCTTCAAAAATCCATCAAATTTCATCACTTCACCATTGGCCACAAATTCTTCCGGGCGTGTAGAAACCGTGATGCGGGCAGTTGTTTTTTCAAATTGAGCATCGCTCATTTGCGAGGCGATGGCCCGCTTCCAGATCAGGTCGTACAAACGTTGCTCAGAAGCATCGCCGGTAGTTGTGTGATTCTCAAAATACGTGGGGCGGATGGCCTCGTGCGCCTCCTGTGCACCTGCCGATTTAGTTTTGTATTTTCTTTGCTGATGATATCTTTCGCCGTAAGCGGATCGTATCTCCGCGAAAGCGGCATTTAAAGCCGTATCTGATAAATTAACAGAATCTGTACGCATGTACGTGATCTTTCCATGCTCGTATAATTTTTGCGCTACAGACATGGTTCTGGCAACCGAAAAACCAAGTTTCCTGCTGGCCTCCTGCTGCAGGGTAGAAGTTGTAAATGGTGCCGCCGGACTCCGCTTGGTTGGGCGTGTGTCCAGACTTTTTATAGTGAAAATTGCTTCAGCACAAGCCTTTAAAAAACCTTCAGCTTCCGGAGCAGTTTTAAACCGCTCGGGAAGTTCAGCCCTGAATAATTCTTTTTCGTTTCCGGTAGAAAAAATGGCAACCACTCTGAAGGCCGCATCAGCGTTAAATTTGTTTATTTCGCGTTCGCGATCAACAATTAAACGGACTGCAACAGATTGAACACGGCCAGCGGATAGCGAGGGTTTTACTTTTTTCCACAATACCGGCGAGAGCTCAAAACCCACCAACCGATCTAAAACGCGGCGTGCCTGCTGGGCATTTACTAAGTTATAGTCTATTTTACGTGGCGATTGAATCGCCTTGAGAATGGCCGGTTTGGTAATTTCGTGAAAAACGATGCGCTTGGTTTTATCTTCTTTAAGGCCCAGCGTTTCAAACAGATGCCATGAAATAGCTTCTCCTTCGCGATCCTCATCCGAAGCCAGCCAAACCATTTCTGCATCCTTCGCCAACCTCTTTAATTCGTTAACCACGGCTTTTTTATCGGCCGGTACTTCGTAGCGCTGGGCAAAATTATTCTTGGTATCAATGGCGTCATCGGTTTTGGCCAGATCACGTATGTGGCCATAGCTGGATTTTACGAGAAAATCTTTCCCGAGATAGCCCTCAATCGTTTTAGCTTTTGCAGGTGACTCAACAATAAGTAGATTTTTAGCCATTAAACAGGTGGTTTGGCTGCAAAGTAAGGTATTAATAAAGGTAATGCAAAATAGGCGGGCGGTTTCTCGGCCAAAACGCCTGGTAAAAAAGCGGAGTTCACCAAGCCGGAGCGGGGCAGTTTACAAAGCTAAATCTGTCTGCCAATTCCCAAGGTTTAAAAACGACGGTGAACTAAATCAAAAACCCGCCACCTAAAAGGTCATTTCCTTCGTAAAATACAGCAGACTGGCCGGGAGCGATTCCCGAAACGGCATGATGAAAATCAATTTTCATTTTATCGCCTTCCTGAACAATAGAGCTCATGGCACCTGCATCTTTATATCGGATTTTGGTGATGGCTTCTAAAGGGTCTGTAATAGCCGCGTATTTTACCAAGTTGAGGTTGCGTACAGTGGCCGATGTGCGGTCAAGTTCGTCAACAGTTCCTAACATTACGGTATTACTTTCTGGAAGAATACGCGTTACAAACATCGGATGACCAAACGCAATCCCCAGGCCTTTGCGCTGCCCGATTGTATAATAGGGGTAGCCCTGATGTTTTCCCACCACGCTTCCGTTGCTTAAAACGAAATTGCCCGGCCCAATACGCTCATCCAGATCTTCCACTTTATGGCGCAGAAAAGCCCGGTAATCGTTTTCGGGAACAAAACAGATTTCGTAGCTCTCTGGTTTGTTAGCCAACTCCAGCTGCCCCATATCTTTTGCCATTTGGCGGATTTCTGATTTGGCAAAACTTCCCAAAGGAAATTGAGTACGTGCCAGATTTTCCTGGGAAACCCCCCAAAGTACATACGATTGATCTTTATTTTCGTCTTTTCCTTTAGAGATCACATAACGGCCGTTCTCCTGCAAACGAATATTGGCGTAATGGCCGGTGGCTATAAATTCGCAGTCCAGTTTATCGGCTCGTTTTAACAGAGCTTCCCATTTAATATGGGTATTGCATAAAACGCAGGGGTTTGGGGTGCGACCCGAAAGGTATTCATCAACAAAATTATCAATTACAAAATCGCCAAATTCGCTGCGGATATCCAGGATATAATGGGGGAAACCATAACCAACGGCTAACGCACGGGCATCGTTGATGCTATCCAGACTGCAACAGCCGGTTTCTTTTGAAGAGCCACCAGCAGAGGCATAATCCCAGGTTTTCATGGTGAGGCCGATCACTTCATAGCCCTGCGCATGCAGCATCACTGCCGCTACCGAACTATCCACTCCACCACTCATGGCCACTAAAACCCTACCTCTTTTGCTCATTGTATTTGAATCAGATTCGTTCTCAAATCTTCGTTTATAAACGCACAAAGATACCTTTTTATCAATTTTTCGGGAGCGGCGAAAGTCAGTTAACAGTCAACATTACTTGGTGGAACGGCTCTGCTATGGTGTATTACAGCTCGTTGGGGTCGGTTTGCGCCGTTTGGTTCCAGTTAATTAGCTTTTTTAGTTCTTCGCTGAGATCGTCTATTGTATCAATATCTGATAATTCGGGAAGTGTACATACGGTTTTGTTCAGAGCCGAAATATCTGCAAGCGTTTCCGCCGCCACAGTATTAGTACTCCAGTTTTTGTTTTGAAACAAGCTCGGCTCGGCATAGTTCATGCCCAGTAAATAATAGCCCCCGTCTTTAGCCGGCCCGATTACAAAATCGTGGTGGTCTAATTCCGCGAAAGCACTCTCTATCATTCCGGCATCAAGATCCATGCAATCGGTTCCAATTATAATGGATTTGCTATTTCCTTTAGAGAAGGAAAATTCAAAAGCTTGAAACATTCGTTCTCCAAGCGAGTCGCCATGTTGAATATACTTTTCAAAATGAGTTTGCGGCCACTCGTCTTGATAGGAGATGCAATCTTCATAAAACAATAGGCGGTTGGAATTAACCGCCAGGCTGACTTTAAGGCTGTGCGAAAGCAGATGTTTGTAGATTATTAGGGCGTTTAATTTGCCCACTCCCTTTGCAAGACGGGTTTTTGCTTTGCCTAATTCGGGGTTTTTTTTGAAGATGATTAGTCCTTTTTCCATTTTACAGTTACGTTCACAAGAATTCATATTTGATATCCACTAAATTCTGGATAATCACATATTATCCACTAAATAGTAGATAAAATATAATTATCTATTATTTATTAGATATTTAGTTGTTATCCATACATTAGCGGATAGATAAAACTTAAATTTATAACCGAAGCAATCATAAAGATTTTATCAGCATATAAACTAATAATGAAAAACTATTTTGTTTTAACAGGCGATATTAATGGCTTTACCAGGGTTCCCGCCGAGAAACGCGAAAACCTGATCCGGCAAATTAGCGACCTGATAATTTCGTGGACGAGCGCCGAAGAAGCCAGAATATTCCGCGGCGACAGTTTTCAAATAGTCTTTGAGGACGGATATGAAGTCTTGCGGCGAGGATTGCAGTTACGATGCTGGTTAAAAAGCGGCAATCTGATCGAAAAAAAGATCGTTCTTGATGCACGTATGGCGATTGGTAGCGGGCAAATAGCTTATCGCGGCAACAGCGTTCTCGACTCGGATGGAGAGGCGTTTCATATTTCCGGGCGGGCATTTGATAACCTTTCTGCAGATGAGTTTTTTAAAGTTGTAACCCCGGTTCATGAAACCAATGAGCATTTAAATATTATTTGCATGCTCATGGAGGTGGTAATTAATAGCTTGACAGCCAGTCAGGCGGAAGTAATTCTAATGGCTCTTGAGAAGAAAACCCAGCAGCAAATGGCCGATGAATTAAGTATAGCCCAGTCTGCAGTAAATAACCGGCTCAAGCTTGCTAAATGGAAAGAGATTGAAAAAACCATTCACTATATTTCTGCTTTGATACACATTAAAAAATGATGAGTGAACCGATAACTATTTTGCTGCGATTGCTGATTGCGCACCTTTTTGCCGAGCTTATTTTTCAATTTTCATCCGGAAGCTTTAGAGGTGGCACTCCTCACTGGAAAGCGAGAGGGTTGTATTTGCAAGCGCTGATTTCGGCGGGTCTGGCCTATTTGTTAGCTGGCCTCTGGCTAATCTGGTGGCTGCCATTACTGGTGTTTCTGTTACGTATAATAGTGGGTATCTGGAAAGAATTCCGACCACGAAAATCCGTTTATGTTTTTACAGATCAGCTACTTTATGTGTTAATGCTGGCTTTAATATGGGTTGTTGTTTTCGACAAATGGCAATCAGCAAATGAATTTTTTGCCGCAATTTATAGCGATAGCCAAACATTGCTGATCCTATCGGCCTACCTGTTTATTAGCTGGCCGATGGGTATTTTAATTGGAATGGCTACCCAAAAATGGCGTGACGAGGCGGGCGTAAATGCTGAAGGATTGGCACGGGCCGGAATGTGGATCGGCTTTTTTGAAAGATTTTTGATTTTAACCTTCATCCTGATCAATCAGTACACCGCAGTAGGATTGTTAATTGCGGCCAAATCCATCTTACGATTTAATGATAAGGAAGCGAGCACGCAACGGAAAACAGAATACGTACTCATCGGCACGCTCATGAGCTTTTCTGCTTCGGTGTTATTGGCGTGGCTGATTGGGCTGGCGCTTCAATTTATTTGATATATACCGTTTTGATGTTTACAAACTCTTTAATACCGTAAACACCCAGCTCGCGGCCAAAGCCGGACTGCTTTATTCCGCCGAAAGGCAAACGCGGGTCAGACCGTACAAATGCGTTTACAAAGCAAGATCCCGCCTCTAACTTTTCTGCGGCTAATCTCTCCGCCCGCTCCACATCATTAGAAAAAACACAGGCGCCAAGGCCAAAAACAGTATCGTTGGCAACCCGAATAGCCTCCTGCTCATCCCTGACGGTAATTACGCTTGCAACAGGCCCGAATAGTTCCTCATCATACGCGGGCATCCCCTTTTTAACGGATGTTAAAATGCTTGGCGGATAAAATGCGCCATCGCCTGCAGGGATTTCTCCGCCTAAAATACAAATGGCCCCCTTTTCTATACTTTCCAGCACTTGCTTGTGCAGCTCATCGCGGAGATCGTTGCGGGCTTGAGGCCCGATATCGGTGCTCTCTGACAGCGGATCGCCCATAGTTTGATCTGCCATTTTTTGCTTTACGCGTTTCAGAAAATCCTCCTGAACTTTTTCAACAACAATAAACCGCTTTGCGCAGATACAACTCTGCCCGCCGTTTAACAACCTGCTGGTTACGCAGGTTTCTGCCGCCAATTCTAAGTCGGCGTCTTCCAAAACTATATAGGCATCGCTTCCACCAAGTTCTAAAACCATTTTCTTTAAAAGCGACCCTGCTTTTTCGGCCACCTTTTTGCCTGCCGCTACGCTCCCGGTTAATGTTACGGCGGTTATGTATTCATTTTCTAAAATTGTATCAACGGCTTTACTATCAACCAGCAGTGATTGAAAAACAAATTCAGGGAAACCGGAATCTTTTATAATCTCCTCAATAGCCAGAGCACATCCGGGCACGTTTGAAGCATGTTTAAGAACGGCGCAGTTGCCTGCCATTAATGCCGGACTTAAAAATCGGAACACTTGCCAAAACGGAAAATTCCAGGGCATTACGGCGAGTATTACCCCGACGGGTTTAAAGGTAACATAGCTTTTACCGGCCTCAGTTTTTACCTCTTCATTTGCCAAAAACCGGGCGGCGTTCTCTGCGTAAAAATCACAAACACCTGCGCATTTTTCTATTTCGGCTATACCTTGATTAATCGGTTTACCCATTTCAAGAGCCATTAATTCGGCCAGTTCTTGTTTGCGTTCAGATAATATTCCTGAGGCGTTTTTTAGAAATTCCGCCCGATTGTTAAAGGAAGTCTCTCTGTAGCTTTGCCAGGCAGTGTGAGTTTGGTCTATCTTAGCCTTCGCTTCGGCTGCAGTATGTGACTGGTAAGTTTTTAAAAGCCTACCGTTGGCCGGATTAATTGATGAAATGTTCATTTGACGAGTTTAAGCGGTTTGATTAAAGCGTATCTTTTGCCGGACTTCTGATGGACCGTGATAAACTGTCCAGCTTCTCGCCGGCTTTTTCTGCCTGATTTTCGATGCGGTCGCCCAGGTTATCTAATGAAGTTTCAATAGAATCTATCCGGGCGGAGGCCGAGGTGATAACATCGTAAACGGTATCGCGGCGCATCACTACGGTTCGGTCTGCGGTTGTATAAACCCAAAGATTTACAATTCCTACATCACGTTTCCGATCCGGCTCGCCTACGATTTCGAGAACTTCGGCGGCCGACATGCCCACCGCTACTGAAGAAAAATTTTTAGAATTTTCTGAACACCCGGCTAAGAGTAATCCGGCAAGAGCAATCCATTTGATTTTCATAACCTTGTTTTGTTTGCTATTTGCAACAGCCTGGAAACAAAATTGTTGTTGCGTCCGAAAGGACTCTAACTTCAAAAGCAAATCCCCAGAAAATCAATCGGAGAAAGGGTTTGCTTAATAGAAAAATATCCCTATTTTTGCGCTCCGCTATAAAAGCGGAGAAATAAAATTAATAAGCAAAAATGCAACAGTACGAAACAGTGATCATTCTTACCCCGTTGTTATCTGAAGAGGCTGCTAAAGAGGTTGTGACCAAATTTAGCAAGCTAATGAGCGATAACGGAGCCGAAATTGTCCATGAAGACAATTGGGGTTTGAGAAAACTAGCGTACCCGATTGAGAAAAAAACAACCGGGTATTATCACCTAACTACATTTAACGCTCCGGGTGAGATGATTAACAAAATTGAGATCGAGTACAGACGTGATGAGCGTGTGATGCGGTTTTTAACCATCAGCCTGGACAAGCACGCAATGGCTTATAGCGAGAAAAAACGCAGCGGCGCTTTCAACAAAAAGAAAGAAACTAAAACGGAGGGTGTAGCATAATGGCAAAAGATACAATTCAGTACGTTACGGCTCCCAAGGTGGACGACACACGTAAGAAATATTGCCGGTTCAAAAAGAACGGGATCAAATTTATTGATTATAAGGACGCCAGCTTTTTATTGAAGTTTATAAACGATCAGGGTAAAGTTTTGCCCCGCCGTTTAACCGGAACTTCCTTGAAATTCCAGCGAAAAGTGGCTCAGGCTGTAAAGCGTGCCCGCCACATAGGCTTACTGCCATATGTTACTGATTCATTAAAATAGGGGAGAAGCGAAATGGAATTAATATTGAAACAAGACATCAAAAATCTCGGCGAGAAAGATGATGTTGTAAAAGTAAAGCCAGGATACGGACGTAACTTTCTCATTCCGCAAGGTTTTGCAACCATGGCTACTCCGTCTGCACGAAAAGTGTTAGCAGAAAACTTAAAACAAGCCGCGTTTAAGCAGGATAAAATTAAGAAGGATGCGGATGCCATTGCAGCCCGTTTAGAAGGTGTTAAGCTTAGCATTGGGGCGAAGGCCGGCGAGAGTGGAAAAATCTTTGGTTCGGTTAACACCATCCAGGTTGCTGATGCTTTGAAGAAAGAAGGCTTTGAAGTTGACCGTCGCCGCATTACTTTTGAAACAGAACCCAAATTTGTTGGAGAGTACATCGCCAACCTAAACCTGCACAAAGAAGTAAAGGTTCAGGTTCCTTTTGAAGTGGTAGCTGAATAAAGTTTAATTGGTTTGCCTGCATAGATGGCCGGCATGCGAAATATTTCAAAATGCTTTCTGATTTTTTCAGGAGGCATTTTTTATTTAATCTGATATTAGTCAGCGAAAGTATCGGAACAGTAACAGATCGTAATCCAATAGCCAATTCAACATGAATCCGCGAATAGAAACTTTAACTGAAAAAAAGTTAGTTGGTAAACGTAAAATCATGTCTTTCAGAGAGAATTCAACTGCTGAGTTATGGGGCAGTTTTATGCCGGAACGCAGGGAAATCAAGAACATTGTTGGTAGTCAGCTTTACTCAGTGCAGGTCTATGACCCATCCTATTTCAGTGATTTTGAACCGTACAAGTACTTCGAAAAATGGGCGGCTATCGAGGTAGCTGATTTTGACTCCGTTCCTGATAATATGGAAACCTTTAATTTGAAAGGAGGGCTATACGCTATATTTGTTCATCAAGGCTCCGGCACTGACGATAGAACCTTTCGACAAATTTTTACAAACTGGCTACCCAATTCAGCCTTCTTATTAGACAATCGGCCTCATTTTGAAATATTAGGAGAAAAGTATAAAAATGGCGATCCGAATTCTGAAGAAGAGATTTGGATACCAATTAAGCTGAAACACTAACAGCATAATTAAAAATTGCCGGGGGTAGGAGCATTTATCTTCTTTAAATTATAAAATGGCCAGGAAAGGAACTGTAAAGCCAAAAGGGAATAAGTTAGGACGGATAATTACCAAGGTAATTCTATGGTTTTTTGCGATCACCATTCTATGGGTTTTAGTTTATCGCTTTGTGAACCCGCCCATTACTTTGCTGATGATTCAACGGGGTTTTGAAAGTAAAACCGTTGAAAAAAAGATCAGGATTGACAGAAACTGGATTACACTTGACGAGCTTTCTTCAAACCTTAAAAAGGCCGCTATTGCAGGTGAAGATGCCACGTTTTTATCGCATAACGGTTTTGATTTTAAAGCGATGGAAACAGCCTTCCAAAAAAACAAGTCGGGAGGTGCTATCCGTGGCGGAAGTACAATTAGCCAGCAAACTGCTAAAAATGTTTTTCTTTGGCCGGGCCGTTCATACATCCGTAAAGGGTTGGAAGCCTATTTTACAATTTTACTTGAGCTGATTTGGGGAAAGGAGCGGATATTGGAGGTGTATTTAAACATAATTGAAACCGGTGATGGCATCTATGGAGTTGATGCGGCCAGCCGTGTTTATTATGGCAAATCTGCCCAAAGCTTAACCAAACGTCAGGCGGCTATGCTTATCGCGATACTGCCAAATCCCAGAAAGTGGTCGCCGGTTAAACCCGGACGGTTGCTATATCGGAAACAGAGTCATATTCTGAGAAATATGCGTCGTATGGATGATTTGGGTTTTTAGGCTAAAAATTTTCATAGCTGACGGGGCCGCTATTTTTTTAAAAATTCGAGGTTCCAGATTCTTTCTGCTTTTCTGCCCAGAAGCCAGAAGGAAACCGCCAGTACGCTAAAAAAAATGGTCTTGTCGGTAATGTCCCACAAGTATTCAAAATAGCGGCTGTAAAGGTTGATGAGCAGAAAAGTTATTCCGAATTCGCGGGCAATTTCATCCTTCCGGCGTAAGCCGTAAAATGTAAAAGCAATGCAAACCAGCACAGATACGATGGCCCAATAAAATAATTCTGACTGTTTTACTTCCAACCAATCATCAAGCGTGCCAAAATTACCGAAGATAGAGAGCAGCCACAGCGAAATAAAGAGGTAAAGCAACCCAATGATGTAGGTGGTATTGTAAAAACTTTCAAGGATTTTGAATTTTCTGATAGCCAGGCTTATCGCCACTAATGCTGCGCCGAATAGCACGAAGCGCAGCGGATAATTCATCCCTAAAAAATAACGCGACCAGTCTGTTTGGTAACCGGTTTCGGTGCCAAACCAGCTTCCAAGAGATATAAGTGCGAATGCCCAGATCAATTTGGAGTTGAATTTCCTGGCGAGGAATCCGTAGACTACTACTGATATGAGGAAGAGAACGGAGAAATGGCCGCTGCCATTATCAAAGGTTTTCCCTAAAAACGCAATGCAGCAGGCGGTGAATAAAACGCCTAAAAATATAAGGGCTTCATTACTAAATATCCTTTCGGGATGTTTCCGTTTTTTCTGATTGCCCAGTAGAAAAAACATCGCCGCAAGGCCGCCGGAAACGATGCTGATGATGATATCGGGAGTGTCATACAGTTTCGCCAGGTAATTGATTATCCGGTCGTCTATCACCAGCGAAGCGATGGCGACAATGCCGCATGCCAGGGCTACATAAAA
>JBGTBV010000240.1:0-2072 GCA_041749185.1 Daejeonella sp.
GGTATGAGAGAAATATTACGATGGCCCTCACCCCGGTCCTGATGGTAGGCACGAATAACCATTAACCCTGCATATTCTCCCTGGGCACCACTGTTGGGCTGGAGGGAAACGCCCGAGAATCCTGTAATTTCTTTTAACCATGCTTCAAGGCTTGTGATCATTTCCTGATATCCCATCGTTTGGTCCGAAGGCGCAAACGGATGGATATTACCAAGTTCAGGCCAGGTAACGGGAATCATTTCGGCAGTCGCATTTAATTTCATTGTGCACGAGCCCAACGCGATCATAGAATGCACCATGGAAAGATCTTTGTTTTCAAGACGCTTGATGTATCTCAGCATCTCGTGCTCCGAATGATGGGTATTAAATACCGGGTGGGTTAAAAAGGAAGTTTTGCGTTTCAATGCTTCAGGCCACTTTACTTCCTGCCCGTTTGCAGATATGGGGACAGGTTTCTTTCCTGTGGCTGATCCAAATACTTCGAGTATCCTATTTATGTCTTCAGGAGTAGTGATCTCATCGATAGAAATGCCAACATGGTTATCGTCAAAATATCGGAAGTTTATTTCTCTTTTTGTTGCTTCTTTCTCCAGCGTTTTTTTGTCGACTACCTCCAATTTTAGTGTATCAAAAAAGGATTCATTTACCTGCTTCACCCCTAAAGTCTTAAGACCTGTTGCCAGCGTTATCGCAAGACCGTGAATTCGACCAGCGATTTTTTTAAGTCCGTCCGGGCCGTGGTACACAGTATACATTCCAGCCATAACAGAAAGGAGCACTTGTGCAGTACAAATATTTGACGTCGCTTTTTCCCTTCTGATGTGTTGTTCGCGTGTCTGCAGGGCCATCCGGTAGCCAGGATTTCCGCTTGCATCTAACGAAGCTCCTATAATTCTTCCCGGCATCTGACGTTTGAATTCATCCTTTGTTGCAAAGAATGCAGCATGCGGTCCCCCAAATCCCATCGGTACTCCGAATCTTTGGCTAGAGCCAACTACAACATCCGCAGCCATCTCACCAGCAGATTTCATCATCACCAGACTCATAAGGTCTGCGCCCATAACAATAAATACATCCTTCTCATGAGCTTCTTTAGCGAACGAGCTGTAATCTTTTATCGCACCGTTGTTATCCGGATTTTGAACATACACAGCAAACAATGTAGGATCCGTAAGGTCAAGCGTCTGTACGTCGCCTATCACCAGTTCAACACCAATCGGAGTCGAACGGGTCTTGAGCACATCCAGGGTTTGGGGAAAAATATTTTGATCAACAAAAAATCTGGTTGCCGACTTCTTTGATGCTTTTCGGGAAGCAAACATCAGGTGCATCGCTTCAGCTGCGGCGGTACCTTCATCAAGTAAGGAAGCATTTGCAATTTGCATACCGGTAAGATCAATGATCATCGTTTGATAATTGATTAACGCTTCAAGGCGTCCTTGAGCAATTTCTGCCTGATAGGGAGTGTATGCCGTGTACCATCCCGGATTTTCAAGAATGTTTCTCAGTATCACTCCAGGGGTGATGGTGTTGTAATACCCCATACCCATAAAAGACTGATAAACTTTATTTTTCGAAGCGATCTTCTTAAAATCCTTTAAAAACTCATATTCTGACTTCGCAGCTGGAAGCGACAGGGCTTTTTTGAGCCGGATCTTACCTGGGATTGTCTGGTCGATCAGTTCGTCTATAGATCCTGCTTTTGTGACTTTTAACATCTCCTCAACCTGGTGCACGTCTGGCCCGATATGACGGTTTTCAAATTTTTCAGAATAGCTGGAATCTATTTTCATCGAGGTATTTGATTTTCAATAGGTTAATGACTTCTTATACAAAGTGACTGGTGAGTCCGCAAAGGTAATTCAAGAGACAGAGATTTAACAGCGTGTTTGCCCGTTCCGGACCTATAAATCTTTTAATTTTTGATCTGGACGGTTTTGCCGATTTCATTGAACCTGCACATCTTGCTGCCATAATGAAATTTTTCATGAATCGATTAAAACTAATAATAGGGGTTTGGGTACTTTCCAGCTGTGCCAACCTTTCGGCGCAAGAACCTATACCCCAGCGTT
>JBGTBV010000241.1:0-25843 GCA_041749185.1 Daejeonella sp.
GCCTATGCAGAACGCTACTTTTAGAAAAGATTTCTTTTTTCTGCTTCTTTTTGGTTTTACTGTGCTCTCTATATCGGCAAGTGGCGTTGCCAAAACATTTACCGGCGCTGTAAATGCAAATTGGGGCACAGCGAATAATTGGAGCCCTTCAGGCGTCCCAACTTCAGCAGACGCGGTTACAATTCCGAATGGCAAAACAGTCAATATTGATGTGGCAATTGCAAACTGCAGCTCACTGGTGCTAAGCACCGGCGGTAGCGCAACCCTGTTAAAAATTTTAAACACAAACACCCTCAACGTTGCAGGTAATGTGGATATTGATGACGGAAACATGAACGTGCTTGCTGTGGATGGAGGTAATTTAACGGTTGGGGGCAATGTGCTGATCTATGGTAACGGGAGCAGATCTGGTAAATTGACAGTGACTACCGGAACCGTAACGGTATTGGGTAATTTTGGATTTATTGATACCGGTGACGGAAACGGGAACGATGACAATAAAATAGTGGACGTAACCGGTACTGGCAGCATAATAATTGGCGGCCAGTTTACCAACATTCTAAGCGGAACCATTACACCCGGCACCGCAGACAATCTTTTTTTCAGGGCCAGTTATTTTAGAACCGTTTCATCCGGTAATTGGAGCCTTGTTACTAATTGGGAAATTTCATTAGATAATATCACTTTCTATCCCTCTCAAATTTTCCCCAACGGGAGTGCCCTGGAGATCAGGATTATGGCCGGGCATGTAATCGCCCTCACAACAAATTCGCCTGCCAAAAACCTGATCGTAAACGGAACTTTAAACTGCGGTAATTTTATTGTAAACGGCCCCGGCCCTTTTACGCTTAATACGAATGCGACTCTCATTGTAGCTAACGCGGCCGGAATTCTTACTACCGGAACAACAGGTGCTATCCAGGTAACAGGCAGCCGCACGTATTCTGCAAATGCCAATTATACTTTTAAATCAACTGCAGCCCAAAGTACCGGCAGTGGGTTGCCAGCAACATTAAATGGAATTTTAACTGTTGATAACACAGCCGCTTCGCCTCTGGTTACGCTTACCTCCCCGGTTTTATCAACCAATCTGGTGCAGGTAACCAATGGCACTTTGGTGTCGGCGGGGAAATTAACTTTACAGTCTACCGCTACCGGCTATGCGCAGATAGGCTCGCTAAGCGGAAATGCTCAGGTGATTGGTGCCGTAAATGTCCAGAGCTATTTTACCGGAGGCGCTGGCAATCGCGGAAGCAGAATGATTTCAATCCCGGTTGTGGATGACTCATCGCCAACAGTTTATCAGCAAATGCAAACCCAAATGGTTATTACCGGTCCGGGCGGCGTTGCAAACGGTTTTGATGCAGGCGGCGGCAATGCCGAAGCCATCACCCTGACAACCTATTCGGAGCCGGCTCTTAACGCTGCATCATTCGTCCCGGTGGCTTCGCTTACCCAGCGGGCGGTTCCTGGTCGTGCCAGCTTTGTTTTCTTTCGCGGTAATCGTACCAACGCATCCGGCAATAAAGTTAATTTGCCTTATGCGATTCCCGAAAACGTTACCGGGAACTACGCCGGTACAATCAATCAGGGAAACATCAGTGTTCCGATTACCAATACGGGCAATGTATCTGACCTTTATAATGGTATAAATGCCGTAGGAAATCCGTATCCGGCGGCAATAGATTGGGAATTGGTCTACGCCAGTAACAGTGCGCTGGTAGCTGATGAAATTCGGATCATTAAACCGGGAGGTGGCGTCGCAACCCGAAAAAAAGTAAGCGGAATCGCGGTGGTTGTTAATTCTGGCGATGCCTTAGCTTCGCGGTATATTCAACCGGGGCAGGGATTTTATGTGCGGAAACTTGCTGTGGGTGGCGGCACCTTTACGTTTTCAGAAACGCACAAATCGGTGTCAAACCCGGCAGGTAGATTATTAAGCCGCCCGTCTGAACAACTCTTGGCTTCCCAGCCAGGTATCGGCCAGAACCTTTTAGGTGCAGCGGCAAAAGATAAATTTCTGCGAGTAAATATTGAACAGGATCAGTTGAAGGATGAAACCCTTATTGTATTTAAGCCGGGTTTAAAGGCGGAGTTTGATAATAACGATGCCGTATATTTTGCAGGCAATCCGGTTTTAGTTGGCAGTTTAAGTGCCGACGGGAAAATCGTATCCATTAATGCGATGCCCGATGCGAAGGAGATTAAAGAAGTGAAGTTGTATGTAAGCGCCAGCACCAGCGGAGCGTTCAAGCTTAACTTTACGGATTTAAGTGCGGGGGAGGGCTACCGGTTATTATTAAGAGATGCCCGTTTTCCCGATTCGCTCATTGAATTGACCGCGAACAGCTCTTATGGTTTCGCAATTGATCGAAGCATCCCTGCTACTTATGGCTCTAACCGCTTTTCGGTTTTGTTCAGGCCGGCTATTATTGCGTCGCCCGTTTTGTTCGTCGCTAAAAAGGTGAACGCAAATGTGGAACTAAGCTGGACTACGGAAGTTGCTGAAAAAATAAACTATTTTGAGGTGGAGGTTTCTGCCGATAATACGGTGTTTGAAAAAATTGGGGAAATAAGAAACGGGGCAGGTTTAACCGCTTTGTCGGCCTTTTCTTATGTAGATAAAAATCCGCTGCCAAAAGTGGTTTACTACCGTATAAAACAGTACAACAGTAACGGTACTATTTCGTATACGGAGAGCTATAAACTTGACCTTTCTGATTTCAAAGAAAATATTTCGAGCTTTGCCATTTACCCTAACCCAACATCTGATAGCTTACAGGTTACTCTAAATCAACCAGTAATTGAAAAAACCGAAATTTCTATTTATGATGCGCAGGGAAGGAAGGTGAACACGTACTTTTTTTCGGCAACGGATACAATAAAAATACCTGTTTCTGCATTAGCTAAGGGAGTGTATCTTATAGAAATCAGAAACCCGGCCAATGAGAAGTTGATTGGCCGATCGAAATTTATTGTAGGTATTTAGTTTTTAAAAATCAAGGCGAGGTTTGTCAAAAGACACCTTTAAATTGTTGTCGAATTTGAGAAACACGTATCTTTACCTGGTTATTAAATTAACTATCACTGCGGAAGAAACCGCAGTATGACCATATATTTTGAATGAAAGTAATGCTTAAGTTTCTGTCAGTTATCTTGTTACTGTGCGCCTTATTTATGCCACTATCTGCAGATGCCCAGATTTACGATTGCGATGATCCATTAAGCTGCCCGGGCGGATGCCGCGAAGATCGGGTAACGTGTTTCGATATTGATGATCCGGTGCCCTTAGATAGCGGTATAATTATTTTAATTGCAGGAGCGCTGGCAATTGGAATTTATAAACTTAAAACCCAGCGGCAGGAATTATCATCCTAAGCAGATAATCCGCCCTATTTAAAAGTTGTTTTTTCTAAGTCATAATTTCTTATTATAATAGTTTATTTCTTATTGTACATTTATTATATTTAAATGACGTTTCATTTGAATATTTCTAAGTGGATAAATGCTTCATCTATCTAATTAGCACCCTAAGTTTCCTTAGTTCAGTATTGATCTTCCAACCCGCTTATGCCGCGGTTAAAATTAGTCAGGCTAGCGGAAATTGGAGCAATATTGCCACCTGGGGTGGGTCGGCAGTTCCCGGCAACAATGATGAGGTAATTATTTCATCAGGTACGGTTGTAAATCTGAATACTGCCTTGCCGGTGTCGTCGGCATTGTTAAGTTTAGCAATTGAATCTGGAGCGAGCCTGGTAGTTTCTGTAAATACCAGTACGTTACGCGTCAGAAATAGTATCGTCAATAACGGCGTTCTGAATTTATGGGTAAGCCAAAATTTGCAGGCCGATATTATTCTATACAATAACAGCATTTGGTCTGGCACCGGAATTTGGAACTTATCTACTGTAAATATTCAGAATTTTGCCCTTGAGGTGCCGGCAGGGATGACATTAGGCCTAAACGGCAGCCTGACTGCAACCGCGGGCGGGAGTTTTAATAAATTAAACAAGTATCCCAACATTACGCTAAATCTCACTGGTAGTGCCAACTCCACAATTGCTTCTGCTGCGGGCGATTTTTTCTATGCGCACGTCGTCGTCAATAAAACATCCGGAACACTGAGTTTTTCACCATCACTTACCGAAAATCAAATCAGTCTTTCTGGCGATATTACGCTGGTTAATGCAAACGATCAACTGGTAATTAATGATAATAATATACTTGCAATTTCCGGCTCGGTAACCGGTTTAGGCAGCATATCGGCCGGAGGCATAACGGCCAGCTTAATCATTTCTAATGTGACCGGAGCTCAAATAAATCCTTTGCGTGTTGCTTCGGGAATAGCGCTTAAAAAATTCACTTTGAACCGCACCGCTGGTGTTGTTTTCCAGTCTGGCTTTACGGTACGCGACGAGCTGGCACTGAACAACCTATCTGTGGCGGTTCTCTCTCCGCAGACCCTGGTCTTGGGTGCTAATGGTGCTTCGGCCGCACCGGGCATTTTCTCCGGGAACGGCTATCTGGTGGGTTCAGCCTCTTCGAGCGTATCCATCCGGGGCAACGCCGCATACCCAACAATTTTACGATTCCGGCAATCTGTTCCTGCCGATTATACACTCTCTAACCTAACCATTGATAAATTAAGCGGAGCATGCGGCCTTGAGGATGGAAGTAATTTAACAATTACCGGCACGCTGGATGTCCTTGATTACAACACCTTTCAGATAGGTAGCGGAACGTTAACTTTAAACTCGGTGCCGCATTTTTTCGATTCGGGAAGCCTACAGGGTTCGTCTCAGTCAAATCTGGTTCTCGCCGGTAACGGCACTACCTCGTATTCCATCCGGTTTAACCAAAACACTGAAGACAGTTATTTGCTGAAAACGTACGTTCAAAGCAGGAGGGCTACCGTAACACTGGATAGCAAACTAAAAATCGGAGAAAGGTTGTCGCTCACGGGGACAGCAGCAAAGCTCGCTTCTAACGGAAATCTGGTCATGTTATCTACAGAAACAACCGCGTCGGCAATTGCGCCGCTTGTTAACGGATGTGACATTATCGGCGAAGTAAATGTTCAGGTTTATCTGAGCGGAAACGGAAACGATTTAAGCTTTCGCGGAAACCGGTCATTGTCATCCCCCATAAACGATAATTTGGTACCAACAGGCTCAAAAAGAAGCCTGGAACAGCTTAAAGACTATATGATTATCACCGGGCCGGGAGGGGTGTTAAACGGGTTTGATCAGGGTGGAGTTTCTCAGCCATTCGCCCAAACTGTAAATTTTTACAATGAACCGGCTTCGGCTGGCCAGCCTTCATTTCTCCCGCTGGCCAATCTGGCGACTTCATTAGGCTCCGGAAGCGGCTTTTTTGCATTTTTTAGAGGTAAGCAGATGGGAACGTATGCGCTCAACGCTGCGAAATTAAATTCGCCCTACATGCCGCCAGAGGCTACAACCGTAGTTTATAAAGGCATAATCAATAAAGCAGATGTTAAAGTCAATTTAAGCAACAGCACCAATCCGGGCGACGTATATAACGGCTACAATCTTATCGGCAATCCTTATCCCTCGGCAATTGATTGGAATAAGGTCAGCCGTTCGCCAACAGTTTCTGATGAAGTAATTGTGATTAAGCCCAACGGAAGTCAGGCAACGTATTTCTCCGGAATATCGAATAACGACGGTTCGCAGTACATTCAAACCGGCCAGGGGTTTTACGTTCGCACGACTGCAAACAACAGTTCAATTACCTTTAAAGAGGATTGCAAAACTGAAAATTTGCCGGCAAGGTTATTATCCGTTCCTGAATCAAATTCTCTATTCGCAACCGAAAAAGTTAAAAAACCCGTAGAGCGAAAACCGGATTACAATACGATGAAAATAAGTCTGGAAGACCACGTTAACCGGGATGAGACTACATTGGTTTTCAAATCAAATGATTGGCCGACCAGACATTTACAAAACGTGGCCTATTTTTCTGGCAGCACCGTAAACCTGTACAGCCTTTCTGTGGAAAATGAAAGATTTGCGGTAAATTTTATTGCGGATACCATCGGGTTTGAAGAAATAAAGCTTGGAGTGAATGCCCGGAGCAGTGGGCTTATAAAACTCAATTTTACCAAACTGCCGGTTCTTGAAAATGGGGCCGGGATATTTTTGAAAGACGCCATGTTCCCCGGTAAATTAATCAGGCTTGACCGCCCGATCTCTTATCCGTTTCTGATAGATAGAAATACGCCAGACACTTTCGGAAATAAGCGGTTCAGCATTTCAATTAGTCGGCATAATTTAGAAGCCGCCGGAAACAAAACAATCATTACCCACGCAACTCCCCGGATCACGGTTTACCCAAATCCCGTTTTCGATCGTTTTTCTGTGAACCTGAAGCCTGAACCAGGTGAAAAGATTGATTTGCTGATTTTAGATATGAAAGGTTATAAGGTAGAAAGACTTAGTTTTGAGAATAACGGGCAGTTGAGCGCAGACCTTACCGGCATGCCGGCAGGCATCTATCTGGCGGAAGCCCGATCCAACCAAACCGGCAAATTGATAGCCAGGACGCTGATCTTTAAAAACTGATATCTTAAAGCACGTTCTCACGCTGTAATATAAACCGGCTCAGCTCTTCTATTGGGTGTTTAAGAATCTTGCCGGTGGTAATACGATTTTCCAGGCAACTTTCCCGTAAAACATCCTGAAAGTGGAACGCTATCGAGCCGATAAAATGGCAGGTAAGATTTGTGTAACCTGAAAATGATTTGATGTTACTTTCAATAAACAGGTTAAAACCCGTTCGTAATAAGTCTTTGATATAAGCTTCTGCTTCAAATTCTCCCATAAATTTGGCAAATGAAGCCAGATAGAAATTGGGTGAGGGATTTTCGTAAACCTGTTTGATCACTTCAGTTTTCTCCAGATTGTATGCTTTTTTAAAAGCCTGGTGAAGCTTATCCGGCAGCGTTCCGTAAAGGTAAGCGGTGAGTAACTTCCTGCCGAAGTAAGTTCCCGAGCCTTCATCGCCCAAAATATAACCGAGCCCGTGTTTGCCAGGTTCAATTTCTTTGGAATCAGAATACGTGATGTTCGATCCGGTTCCTAAAATGCAACATAAGCCTGAACTATTTCCGCAGGTGGCATAAACGGCTGCATGCAGGTCGCTTTCTACATTAATAAAAGCTTTAAGAAATATTTTAGATAAGGCGTTTGAAATAATTTCCCGACTGTCTGGACTGGAGCAGCCTGCTCCGAAAAAATAAACTTCTTTTACCTGGGTAAGGTAAGGTTGTATTTCTGGAGTTCGGTTTAGAAGTTTAATGATGTCTTTCTCAGATAGAAAGAAAGGATTAATGCCGCTGGTACGAAATTGAATTTCCGTTGATCCGTCTGCCCTGCTTAAAATCCAATCAGCTTTTGAGGAGCCGCTGTCAGCAATTAAAAACATTTAGATGTCTGCTAAAACCTGTCGGGTTAGCGGTTTGCCGATGAATTTAGCCACCAGTTTGTTAGCTTTAATTTGTTTCATATCGCTTGGGTCTAAAGACGAAGAAAGGATATAAATTTTGATCTGATCCGGTTTCAGCTCCGGAATAGACTCTAAAGCTTTCAGAAATTCAAAGCCATTCATTTCGGGCATACGCAAATCCAGAAAAATAACCTCTGGCGTATTCTTTCCGGTTATCAGGCTTTCCCGCACAAACTGGAAAGCAATTGCCGGATAGTCTATTACTTTGATGTTTTCAGCGAAGTGGTTATTCTGTAAGATCTTCTGATTAATTAGGTTATCAATATAACTGTCGTCAATTAAAAGAACTGATTTATGCTTGTATACTTCCATCTGAAGGTTCATGATTATTGCCGGTTCTGATAAGGTTTAAGCTTATACGTTTATTCATTGATTAAGTTTTAATCTCCGGTTAAAAAATCATGAGTTTTTCCTGATTTTAAATCCGATGTGAGACTAAAGGTTTTTTAAGAAACTCTTAATCTAATGAAATAGTACCTGCAAGCTGCTTTAAATTAATTTCCGCCAGTTTAGCCTGGAACTGGGCCGTGGTAAATCGTGCGTTCGCATCAATGTAGTTTCGTTGTGCTTCCCTGAATTCTACAGGTGCCACGCTTCCGAGCCTGAATTTTTCTAACGTAATATCCAAATTTTGGTTGGCAACTTCCAGGTTTTCCCGTTCTAATCGCACTAATTGGATGTTGGTTTGATAGGTTTGAAACAGCCGTGCAATTTGCGAATTTATATTTTGATACAGGCGTTCATAAGCCAGCACGGTATTGTCAATCTCCAGTTCGGCGTTTCTTTCGTTTCTCTTTTGGGCGAAGCCGTTAAAGATGTTAATGGACGCCGAAACGCCATAATTTAAGCCGCGGCTTTGCGACTGGCGGGCAAAACCAAGCTCTGATGTAGAATTGTTAAAATTATATCCCGAGAATAAGTTGATGTCCGGGTAACGGTTTCCTTTAACCTGTTTCAGCGTTAACTGGGCAATGCGCTGTTCAATTAGCGCAGCCTGCAACTGCGGGTTTTGCTCATCGGCCGCAGCCTGCAATTCTGGCAGTTGTAAATTATTCTGAATGATGATAGTATCTTCAATACTGTACTCGATGCTCAGGTCGCGGGCCAACAGTTCGTTCAGTTGGATTTTTGTATTTCGGTAAACATCAATTTGGCGCAGCAAATTGGTCGTGTCTGTGTTAAGATCTACCGAGGCGGCCAATACTTCCAGTTTGGCGGCCCGCCCTATTTCATATCTGCTTTTCGAGTTTTGAAGCCGGAGCCTTGAAATTTCAAGGGCGGTTGTAAGCGCACGTATTTGCTGTTGCTGCTGCACCAGGTCATAATAACTGGTTACCACATTGGTAATGGTGTTCTGGATAACAAGCTTCAAATTGCTTTCGCCGAGTTTCTGAAACTCTTTAAGCTGATCATACCGGGCGAAAATCTCGAACCCATCAAAAACTCTCCAGTTTGCCACTGGGCCATAAGCCAGATTAGAATTTTGGGCCCCACTGCGTTCCTGGGCATCACCGTTGCTCAATGTTTGGCTGGTATTGGATATGGTTTTGCTGGTGCTGAAGTTTCCCGTTACAATGGGATAGAAAGCAGATCGGCCCAAAGCGACGTCAGTTTTATCGCTCTCCAGATCATTGCTGGTTATGCGAATATCGAAATTATTTTGAAGGGCGATTTCAACCGCCTCTTTCAGGTTTAACTTTTGTTGAGCATTGCCCGGGTTAACAGCAACAGAAAAAATCAGGATTAGAAGAACAAATAAGATTTTAAAATTCATTGTTTTGAAATACATCGGGAATTAAACTTTGATAATTTTTGGAAATTAATTAAACCAGTTCGGCCACCGGCTCTTCCTGCTTCATTATCCTGTCAAACTCGGGGTTATGTTTGTGAGCTTTAGACCACATTGAATAAATGGCGGGAATTACAAACAGCGTAAGAATCAGCGAGAACATGGTGCCGCCGATAATTACAATTCCCATGCTCATCCGGCTTTTTGCCGCCGCACCCAAAGCCATTGCAATTGGTAGGGCGCCCAGCGAAATGGCGAGGCTGGTCATTAAAATTGGCCGTAATCTGGATGTGGATGCTTCGCGAGTTGCTTCCTGAACAGATTTACCCTGTTCTTTGAGCTGGTTTGCGAATTCAACGATCAGGATACCATTCTTCGTGACCAGCCCGATGAGCATGATGGTGCCTATCTGGCTAAAAATGTTCCAGGTCTGGCCGAATATCCAAAGCGAGAGAAAAGCTCCGGCAACGGCCATTGGTACGGTTAATATGATTATAAAAGGATCAATAAAGCTTTCAAACTGACCGGCAAGTATGAGGTAAACCAGCAGAAGCGCAAGCGCAAAAGCAAACAAGGTATTGGAAGAACTCTCTTGAAAGTCCCTTGATTCGCCACCCAGATCGGTAGAGAAAGACTCATCTAAAACTTTTGCGGCAGCATCGTCCATCGCTTCAATGCCGTCGCCAATGCTTTGGCCCGGCGCCAACCCTGCAGAAACTGTAGCAGACATAAACCGGTTGTTGTGGTAAAGTTGGGGGGGGGTGCTGGTTTCTTCAACCTGTACAAGATTATCGAGCTGAATAAGCTGCCCGGTATTATTCCGCACGAATATAGACGTGAGATCTAACGGGTCATTCCGGTCTTGCCGGTCATATTGGCCAATTACCTGGTATTGCTTTCCGCTCATGTTGAAGTAGGCAAAACGCTGTCCGCTTAAAGCAAATTGGAGGGTTTGTGCAACATCCAAAACCGATACGCCCAGGTTCTTTGCTTTCTCGCGATTGATTGACACGTTAATCTCGGGTTTGTTGAACTTAAGGTTCACATCGGTTACGGTAAAAGTTGGGTCCGCACCAATGGTTTCCATAAATACCGGCAGCTTTTCGCGAAGTTTTTCAAAATTGGGCGCCTGGATGATATAATTTACAGGCAATCCGCCGCGACGGCTTACAGAAATGGTGGGTTGTTGTATGACGAAGGTTTTGGCTTCGCTATAGCCTCTGGTTATTTTTGTTAATTTTTCTGCCAATTCTGCCTGACTGGCTTCGCGTTCGCCAGGTTCGGTAAACCGCAGCCGCATGAAGCCGGTGTTTGAAGCTCCCGATCCGGTGAAGCCGGGAGAGGTAACGGTTAAATTGATCCGCTTTTCGGGAATGGAATCTTCTACCATTTCCGTTAATTTCAATATAAAGTCATCGGTGTATTCGTAAGATGCGCCTTCAGGGGCGGTTATGCTTACGTTTACTGCGCCACGGTCATCATAGGGTGCGGTTTCTTTCTGTATCACCAGCCAGAATAAAACAATTAGGCCAATGCAGCCGGCTATAATAGGGTAGGCCAACCAGCGTTTTTTCAGAAAATCTTCCAGCGATTCTGCATAGCCGCTGGTCATTTTCTCAAAATACGGCTCGGTAAGGTTGTAAAATTTGGTTTTTTTCTGGTTTGCCTTCATTAGATAGGCGTTTAGCATCGGCGTAAGCGTAAGCGATACGAATGCCGAAATAAGAACCGCCGCACCAATTACCACCCCAAATTCCCTGAATAGCCGCCCGACAAATCCCTCCAAAAATATCACCGGAAGGAAAACCGCCGCAAGGGTGATAGAGATTGAAATTACCGCCACAAAAATTTCGTTCGAACCTCTGATGGCCGCTTCGATTGGGCTGTAGCCTTCTTCCAGTTTTTTAAAGATATTTTCGGTTACAACAATCCCGTCGTCTACCACTAAACCGGTGGCCAGCACCACGGCCAAAAGTGTGAGTACGTTTATGGAAAACCCAAAAAGGTACATGATAAAAAACGTGGCGATGAGTGATACCGGAATGTCAATAAGCGGGCGCATGGCGATGCTCCAGTCCCTGAAAAATAAATAGATGATCAGAATAACCAGAATGAGGGAGATGATAATGGTTTCTGCAACCTCGGTTACAGATCGTTTGATGAATATGGTGTTATCTAAAGCAATGTCCAGTTTAAAGTCTTTCGGCAAATCTTGCTTCAACTGTTCGTAACGCTTGTAAAATTCTTTTGAAATATCCAGGTAATTTGCCCCCGGTTGTGGTACTATGGCCATCCCGATCATGGGCGTGCCCGATTGCCGGAGCATGGTTTCTTCGTTTTCGGGTCCAAGCACCGCAGTACCCACATCGCGTAAGCGGATAATGTTGTCGCCATCGCTTACGATGATGAGGTTGTTAAACTGTTCTTCGGTAGATAAATTACCGATAGTCTTAACGGATAGTTCAGTTGCGTCGCCGGAAATTTTGCCTGAGGGGAGTTCTACGTTTTCCCGGTCGAGGGCATTTTTTACATCAAGCGAAGTGAGTTTATACGATGCCAGCTTTGCCGGATCTATCCACAAGCGCATGGCATAACGTTTTTGCCCCCAAATTTGTACGCCACTAACCCCCGGAATGGTTTGCAGCCGCTGCGAAATTACGTTTTCGGCATAATCGCTCAGCTCCAGTTGATTGCGTTTGGTGCTCTGTACAGTCATGGCGATAATAGACTCGGAGTTCGCATCGGCTTTTGAAACTACTGGCAAGCCATCTATATCTTTCGGTAACTGTCTTACCGCCTGCGAGACTTTATCGCGAACATCATTTGCAGCTTCTTCCAGGTTTTTATCAAGATTAAACTCTACGGTGATGGAACTGGAGCCCTGGTTGCTTGCCGATGAAATATTTTTTATCCCGTCAATACTATTAATCACTTTCTCCAACGGCTCAGTAATCTGCGATTCGATAATATCTGAATTTGCCCCGGGGTAGCTGGTCCTGACTGAAACGATGGCAGGGTCAATAGAGGGATATTCCCTTACCCCCAAAAATTTGAAGCCGATTACACCAAACAGAACCAGCACCAGGTTCATAACGATGGCCAGCACAGGGCGTTTAATACTGGTGGTTGATATACTCATAACAATTTTTTTTGGTGCGATAAATACTGCTTGATTCGGTTACTTCATTAAATGAGAAACCAGCTTAGAAACGCTGTAAAAATTATTTGTTCACAATCTTAACTTTAACGGGAGCTTCTGGCTTCAAAGACATCATTCCGGTTGTTAGCACGGTATCTCCTGCGTTCAGGCCGGAGGTGATGAGCACTGACTTATCTGTACGTGTGCCGGTTTCTACCATTACTTCTTTTGCTTTCCCTTTATCGGTGATGAATACTTTTTTCCCTTTTAATACAGGTATAATCGCTTCGGTAGGAATTAAAATGGCATCTTCAACATTAGATAGGGGCAACGTTATATCGGCAAATGAACCTGGCAGCAAATCCCCTCGGGGATTATCAGCTCTCGCTTTTAGCTGTAACGTGCGGGTGCTCAAATCTATACTGGGCTCAATGGCATATACCTGCGCTTCATATTTTTTGTTTGAGCCGGCCACGGTAAAAGAAATTTTAGAATTGAGTTTAATCTGGCCGGCATATTTTTCGGGTACAGAAAAGGTAATTTTAACCGGATTTATATTTACCAGATTAGCAATGGGCGTGGTTGGCGTAAGATATTCGCCTTCTGATACGGTTCGCAACCCAATTTTACCACTGAAAGGAGCCCGAAGTTGCGCTTTTGCCAACTGCGCCCTGATCAACTGCGTGGCCGACTGTAATGAACGCAAATCTGCCAGCGCCACATCATATTCCTCTGCGCTAATGGCCTCTTTTTTTAATAGAGCCCCTGCTCTGAATTCGGTTTCTGAAGATAGTTTTTCCCTTGTCAGCGCCTGAGCAAGCTGTGCCTGTAACTCGCGGTCGTTAATTTTTACCAGCAACTGCCCCTTGCTTACGTTGCTTCCTTCTTTAAAATAAATGCCGGTAACAAGGCCAGAAATTTCGCTCCTCAACTGCACCTGTTCATTCGCCTCAATTGATCCGGAAACGGAAAGCGAATTTGCAAAGCTTTCTGTGATCACCACCACACCATTTACATTGGTTATCGGCGTTCCGCCAGGGCCTGCAGGCCCTCCGGGACCCCCGCCGGCTTTTGCTCCCTGGTTTTGCGTAAGACGGTAAATTACCGCGGCCACTACTATTACAATTAATGAAAGATAAAAAATGTGCTTGGTTTTCATTTGTTTGATTGGTGATCTTTAATTCTCAGATCGGGGAGGTCTTGAGATCTCTGAGCATCTGACAAATTGCTCTGAATAAGGTTTAATACTTCGTTAAATGTTCGTACCTGCTGTTCGGTGGCACTTTTCAAGCACTGCTGGTTTAGCTCGCAAATGGCTTTTCGGAATACGGGAACCCCTTTTTTCCCGGCAGGAGTTAACCTGATTAGCTGTTCACGACGATCTTTTGGGTTTTTTTCACGCACTACATATCCACGTTCGGTCAGATAATCCAATATGGCAACCATGTATGATTTGTCAATTTCTAATCTCTCTGCCAACGCTTTCTGACTTAATAGTTCATTATTATCATCAATCAGAACCAAAACATATTGGTATCGTTCTATTTCCGGGCACGAAACCTTCCTGTAAAAGGATATTAAATATTTTTTAGATACAGATAATAAAGAATGAGCTAAGGGTTCGTTCATAGTTTCCGCCCACAAAGCTATTTACTAAAACGCTTAATAGTTGGGTGTAGCAACTATTTTACACCTAAACTTCCCTGCTTATTTTGCCGGGAATTTTTTAAAATTACTTTTGTTAAAAAGCAACGTATGAAATTAGCAGGCAGATATTTCTTTCTATTATTAGCGATGGCAACACTTAGCAGCATGGTCAAGGCCCAAAACAAAATAACTTTTGAAGTTTCTTTCTCGGAGCCGCAGGCGCACTATGTGGACGTAGAAATGGAGATATCGGGCAATAAAAAAGACGAGTTAGATATAAAAATGCCTGTTTGGGCGCCCGGTTCTTACCTGATCAGAGAGTTTGCTAAAAATGTGGAGAGCCTTTCTGCTAAGGGTACCAAAGGGCCGCTCAATGCTCAAAAGATCAATAAAAATACGTGGAGAATAAATACCGGTAAAAGCGATAAGGTGACAGTAAACTACCGGGTGTATGCATTCGAGGTATCAGTGCGGACCAGTTTTGTAGATATCTCGCATGCGTTTTTGTCGCCAACCGGCATTTTCATGTATGTTGATGGACAAATTCAGCAGCCTGCAACTGTTTCCATTAACCCTGTAAAAAGCTGGACTAAAATATCTACCGGACTGGAGAATGTAAGCGGCAAAAGCAACACGTTTTACGCCCCTGATTTCGATATTTTATACGATTCGCCGATAGAGGTTGGCAACCAGGATATATTTGAATTTATGGCCGCGGGGGTAAAACATCAGGTTGCTATGTATGGTGGAGGAAACTATAATAAAGAACGGCTGAAAACGGACATGGCCAGGATTGTTGAAGAGGAAACCAAAGTGTTTGGCGAAAATCCCAATAAGCGATACGTATTTATTATTCATAACCGCAATTCTGGAGGTGGCGGTTTGGAGCATCTAAATTCAACCGTGCTTGGAGCTAGCAGGCTTGGTTACACCAATGAAAACACCTATCGTGGATTTTTGGCTTTAGTAGCGCATGAGTACTTTCACCTTTGGAATGTGAAAAGAATGCGGCCGATAGCTTTAGGGCCGTTCAATTACGATGAAGAGAATTACACCAGCAACTTATGGATAGCCGAGGGATTTACCGCCTACTACGACAATCTGATCGTTCGGCGGGCAGATTTCAGCAGTCCGCAGCGTTATCTGGACCAGGTTGCAACAGAAATAAGTACTGTTGAAAATCAGCCGGGCAACCGCATTCAGTCGGTTAGCGAAGCAAGCTTCGATGCCTGGATTAAACAATATCGCCCCAACGAAAACTCGAAAAACACCGGCATCTCGTATTATAATAAAGGAGCTTTAGTTGCTTTGGTGATGGACCTTGAGATTAGAAACGCCAGCAACGGTCAAAAAAGCCTTGACGATTTGATGCATGCCATGTACGATGAATATTATAAACGATTAAAGCGTGGATATACTGATGCTGAATTTAAAGCCATGGCTGAAAAAATTGCCGGAAAATCTTTCGATGGAATTTATGCCGATTATGTGAACGGCACCAAAATGATTGATTACAATCGCATTTTAGGTTACGCCGGGTTAACTTTGGAGAACACTGCTGCGCAGCAAAATGATCCGTTTTTAGGAGTCACCACATCAGAAAATGATGGGAAAATCACCATCAGTAATGTGATTAGAAACAGCGCAGCATGGTTAGGCGGCATAAACGTAAACGATGAAATAATTTCTATTGACGGATCTCGCGTAAGCGATTTGGAAAGTACAATGTCTCATAAAAACGTGGGCGATAAAATTGCAGTTCTGGTAAGCCGCGATGGTTTGTTGCAAACCCTGGAATTGGAATTGATAAAAAAACCTGCTGCAAGGTATCGCATCGTTTCGGTAGAAAATCCTACCTCCGCCCAGCTACAGGTTCGTAACGGGTGGCTGAGCTTATAAGTTAAAACCAGTTTCAACAAAAAGGCTACCGCGAAGTAGCCTTTTTTATTCGTTATGAACCCAGATTAAAAAGTAAATCTGATAGAAAGGCCAAAGCCTTCTGCGTCAAATTGCGTATTGGGTGTAATTTCAATAGCTGGTTTCCAGTCGAGCGCTAAGTTGATAGGGGCACCATCAAACTTATAATCAAGACCCAAAACTCCATCCAGACTTACAATCAGGTCGTTGTCATCATTAGATTTGTAATTTCTTGATCCGATGGTGGCACCGGGGCCATAATACCATCGCAATCCGGGGGCGTTGTTGATATTATTGTGAATTTCGTAAAGGCCCGTAAACCGAAAAGTAGATTGATTGTCGCTTGATCGGAAGTTTAAAATGAAATCCAAAGCCCTGTCCCCGGTAAAGAACGTTTTGTAAGTGATGCCGTTTGCCGTACCTAAACGACCTCCGATGGCGTTCTTGTAAGTTTGTTGAGCCTGGGTGTTCGTTTGCGCCAGCAAAATAAAACCAACCGTTAGTGCAAGTAAAAATAATTTTCTCATGTGCTGTAATTTAGTTTATGGCCGCGAATTTTCAGATTTGATCCAAATTCGGGCTTGTTGTCAAATCGGAAGTTTTCAAATACAATGCCAGAGGCGATAACTGCCACTTTAACTTCGGTCAGTTTCCAGGCATATAATGCTGCTGGCGGTCTTCATTTGGCACCACAGCTTATTTTAATTAATTTGCTTTCCTGATATATTTACTATGGCCGCTATTACCCGAATATTTGATCTTTTAGAGCATTCCAAAATAAATCATCCCAAAGATGTTCTGCTGGCCGGCAAGCATAACAGTGTGTGGCGAACATACTCAACCGCCGAATTCTTAAACCTTGTTGATCAGTTAAGTCGGGGGCTGGTGGGTCTTGGTATCGGCAAGAGCGATAAAGTGGCTATAATGTCTGCCAACCGGCCGGAGTGGAACATTTGCGATTTTGGCATCATTCAGCTTGGCGCCGTTCAGGTGCCTATGTATCCCACGCTGGCGCAAAGTGACATTCAATATATTTTGGCAGATGCTGAAGTAAAAATTGTATTTGTATCTGATCAGATATTGTATAACAAGGTTAAAGTTGCTTGCGATGAACTTAATCGGGGAATAAAAATTTATTCTTTTGACGAGATTCGGGGTGCCTCTAACTGGAAAGATGTAATTAGCTTGGGCGAAAATGCTGCCGGCGTTGATCTGAATGCATACCGGACTGAAGTTTTGCCCGATGATATTTTAACGCTCATTTACACATCCGGTACCACCGGCACACCCAAAGGCGTGATGCTAAGCCATTCAAATCTGGTTTCCAACGTAATCAATTCGTCTGTCTTGTATCCACCAGGGTTTGGTAAAGCCCTAAGTTTTTTACCTATTTCGCACATTTTTGAGCGCATGGTAATCTACATGTACTTCTACATTGGCTGTTCTGTATATTATGCAGAAAGCATGGAAACGATAGCTGCTGATATTAATGAGGTCAAACCTCATGGATTTACAACTGTTCCGCGTTTGCTCGAAAAGGTGTATGATCGTATTGTAGCCAAAGGTGCCGAGCTGAAGGGAACAAAGCGAAAACTTTTCTTTTGGGCCTTAAACCTGGGCTTGCGTTATGAGATGGACGGAACAAACGGATCCTGGTATCAGCTTCAGCTCAAAATAGCCAACAAACTAATTTTTAATAAGTGGCGGGAAGCCCTTGGAGGGAATATTATGGCGTTGGTCTCTGGCGGAGCCGCACTCCAGCCCCGGCTGGCCCGCGTTTTTTGGGCGGCAAATATGCCGGTGCTCGAGGGTTACGGCCTTACCGAAACCTCTCCGGTTATTTGCGTAAACGGTCTGGCCCGGGGCGAAGCCATGTTTGGTACTGTAGGCAAAACTATTAAGGGAGTTGAGGTAAAGATAGCCCCCGATGGCGAAATACTTTGCAAGGGTCCGAATGTAATGCTTGGCTATTACAAACGCCCCGATCTGACCGCCCAGGCTATTGATGCAGACGGTTTCTTTTATACCGGCGATATTGGAGAACTGGTTGATGGAAAGTTCCTGAAGATTACCGATAGAAAGAAAGAGATTTTCAAAACAGCCGGCGGCAAATACATTGCCCCTCAGGTTTTAGAAAATAAATTTAAAGAGTCACCTTTTATTGAACAAATAATGGTTTTGGGAGAAAATGAGCGTTTCCCTTCCGCCCTGATCGTGCCATCATTTCCGGCCCTTAAAGAGTGGTGTGCAAAAATGCAAATCCCATATAATTCAAACGCAGAGATAGTTAAAAATGAAAAGGTATTTGAAAAGCTCGCGGAAGAAGTCAACGTTTTTAATCAAACTTTCGGAAACTGGGAACGGGTAAAAAAAATTGAACTTTTGTCCGCCGAATGGAGCATTGAAGGTGGGGAACTTACACCCAAGCTTAGTCTGAAACGGAAGTTTATCTTAGAGAAAAATAAAACGATTATTGAAAAAATTTATAGAACCCAAACGGATGTTAAAAGCTAAACATGATACACACGTTGCCACGTTTTTAATCCTGTTGGCACTTTTCTCTTCCTGCGTAAGCGGACAATTAGCTAAAAACAATTCCGGCGAGTTTAAAAACGGCATGGTGGTTACTGCCCATCCGCTGGCCTCTAAGGTTGGCCTTGATATTTTAAAGAAGGGTGGAAATGCGGTTGACGCGGCGATTGCCGTTCAATTCGCTTTGGCCGTGGTGTATCCGAACGCAGGCAACATTGGGGGCGGTGGTTTTTTAATGTATCGGTCGTCGTCCGGCCAAACAGATGCACTAGACTACCGGGAAAAAGCACCTGCAGCTTCGGGCAGAGATATGTATCTTGATTCTGCCGGGCAGGCTATTGCGGATAAAAGCCTTTACGGGGCTCTTGCCGCCGGTGTTCCGGGTAGCGTAGCCGGGATGGTTCAGGCCCATCAAAAATACGGAAAACTGAGCTGGAAAGAATTGTTGCAGCCGGCTATCGATCTGGCCGAAAATGGTTACCATCTTACACAAAACCAGGCCGACGAACTTAACGGCAATCGCGAAAGCTTTATTAAGTACAATCCGGGCAAAAATTATTACTTAAGCTCCAAGCCATGGCTTGCCGCCGATCTGGTAGTTCAACCTGATCTTGCTCAAACACTTCGGCATATTCGCGATGAGGGCAGGGCGGGATTTTACGAAGGCGATATTGCCGGGTTAATAGTTTCAGAAATGAAGGCCAGCGGCGGTTTGATTTCACTAAATGATCTCAGAAATTATCAGGCCGTTTGGCGCAAGCCTTTAACCGGAAAATATAAAGATTATCAGATCATATCCATGCCGCCTCCCTCCAGCGGTGGGATTGCCCTGATACAATTACTCAACGCTGTTGAGCCCTATCCCATTAAACGCTGGGGATTCAATTCAGATTCTACAATTCAGCTCATGGTAGAGGCCGAGCGACGGGTTTATGCCGACCGGGCAGAACATCTTGGCGATCCGGATTTTTATGAAGTGCCGCAATCAGAACTTCTTTCAAAAAGTTATTCGCTTTCGCGGATGAAGAGCATGAATTGGAGTAAAGCTTCATTGAGCGCTGAAATCAATCCGGGGCTTATTAACAACCGAGAAAGTGAAGAAACGACTCATTTTTCGATTGTGGATCGCCAGGGAAATGCGGTTTCAGTTACCACCACGCTAAACGGCTCTTATGGCGCCAGGGTTTTTGTGGGCGGGGCCGGGTTTCTTCTGAATAATGAAATGGATGATTTTTCGGTGAAACCAGGCGTTCCAAATATGTATGGTCTGGTAGGAGGAGAGGCAAATGCGATAGTTCCGAACAAAAGAATGCTTAGTTCTATGACCCCAACTATTGTAGAAAAGCAGGGGTCTCTCTTCATGGTTGTCGGCACACCCGGGGGCTCAACCATCATCACCTCGGTTTTTCAAACAATACTGAATGTAATTGAGTTCGACCAATCCATGCAGGCGGCGGTGAATTCTAAAAAGTTTCATCATCAATGGTTGCCTGATGAGGTTTTCGCAGAGCACGGAGCTGTTGACAGTCTGACAAAAATGAAACTTAACAAAAAGGGTTATAAATTTTCGGAGCGTGGCGCTATTGGCCGCGTAGATGCCATATTAATAACCCCATCGGGTGCTTACCAGCCCGGCGCTGATCCCCGGGGTGATGATACCGCCATGGGCTGGTAATTATTTCGTTTTCCGCCGGGGCCGCTAATCATTTACAGGCAAAAAAAAACCGGACTTAAAAAAAGTCCGGGGAGCATTTGAGAGGCGTTCCAAATACCGTATGTATTTGAAAAATATGGTTACCGGTACGTACCGGCGCTGATTAGTTTAACAAACTAATATCTACCAATTGAATAACTAAAAGAGTGGTAGAGATAATTCCTAAGAAAGAGATCACTACATCTTTAGAGGTCATTTCGTTGTTCAGTAAACGGGAAGTAAAACTTTTCATATCGTTAAAATTTAATGGTCTTCTGTAGGGTGTAAGGCAACAATTGTGCAAAGTGAAGAGAAGTAATGCGCAATTCTAAAGGAAAGCGGTTATTACATATCCTAACCGCTTTTTTTAAATTTCACGCTTTTCTGTTTGTGTTGTCTCAAAAATTTTGTTGGGGAAATATAGCAAATAAAAAAATGAATTGGGGAAAATATTACTCAATCAGTTTTGAAAAATTTCTGATGTGTGGTTGCGAAAAATGGAGGCGTCTGTTTTAAAATTTGCGCTTTTTGTTGCATTATAAAAATGTTATTTCTAAGTTTGTTATGCACGCATAGTATTTTATGAAACCCGAGGAGACCGTTGATTATTTTTTGAAAATCGTTTGGCAAAGTGTTGCAAATAAGTACAATCAGATAGCATCAGGCTATGGGCTTACGCAAACCTCAGGTTATCTGCTAATCAATATCCACGAAGGTGGAACAGCGGTATCTCAAATTGCCGCATTGCTCGGTGTAAAATCAACGAGCCTTTCCAGAACATTGAAAAGCATGGAAGAATTCGGCTTGATTTACCGTCGGCCGGATGCTTCTGATAAACGTTCTGTTAAAATTTTACTCACGGATTTGGGAAAAGAAAAAAAACTGATCGCCAAAGACGTGGTACGCCAGTTTAACGAATATCTTAACATACATATAGCAGAAGAAGAGCGGCAGCAACTAACCGCTACTTTAAACAGAATTAATCAATTGGCACAATCTTACAAGGGATGAGATCGGATACAAACAGGGTTCTCATAAAATAGTTGCATGCCCATCAGCTGATAGATATAAATATCAAATTAAAATATAAGTCTAACCGATGAACACTCAATCAAAACATATCATCAAAAAGGTAGCAGTGCTTGGTTCAGGCATTATGGGATCGCGTATAGCTTGCCATTTTGCTAATATCGGCGTACAGGTTTTGCTGCTGGATATTGTTCCAAAAGAACTAACAGCGCAGGAGCAAAAGGCTGGCCTTTCTTTGCAGGATAAAATGATCAGGAACCGAATTGTAAATACTGCATTAGAGACTGCGCTGAAATCCAACCCTTCTCCGGTATATTCTAAAAAAGTGATTACGCTCATCACCACCGGTAATTTTGAAGATAATCTGAAAGATATTGCTTCCTGCGATTGGACTATTGAGGTTGTGGTAGAACGGCTGGACATCAAGCGGACTGTTTTTGATGAAGTGGAGCGGTACCGCAAACCCGGAACGCTGATTACTTCCAATACCTCCGGAATTCCGATTCATCTAATGACCGAGGGCAGGAGCGAAGATTTCCAAAAGCACTTCTGCGGTACTCATTTTTTCAATCCCCCAAGATATTTGAGGTTGCTGGAAATCATCCCGACCCCAAAAACAGATGCAGAAGTTGTTGATTTTCTAATGCACTACGGGGATAAGTTCCTGGGCAAAACAACCGTCTTATGCAAAGATACTCCTGCTTTTATCGCCAACCGGGTAGGGGTATATTCCATCATGGCGCTGCTTCATCTGGTAAATAAAATGGAACTTACCGTAGAGGAAGTTGATAAGTACACCGGCCCGGCGTTGGGCCGGCCAAAATCGGCCACGTTCAGGACCACCGATGTGGTGGGTTTAGACACCATGATTAATGTGGCGAACGGTCTTCATCAAAATCTACCTCAGGATAAAGCCCATCAGCTTTTTGAACTGCCCGCTTATGTCCGCAAAATGCAGGAGAATAAATGGCTTGGCGATAAAACCCAGCAGGGATTTTATAAGAAGGTGAAAGGTGAGGGAGGCAAGAGCGAAATTTTGTCACTTGATCTGAATACATTCGAATATAAGCCGCAGCAAAAAATAAAATCAAGCACGCTCGAAGCCACCAAACTTATTGAAAACCTGCCTGAACGGATGAAAGTTTTTGAGAAGGGCGCTGATCGGGCGGCAGAATTTTTCAGAACCTCGTTTTACGGATTGTTTGAATACGTTTCAGACCGCATTCCCGAGATTTCGGATGAATTATACCGTATTGACGATGCGATGCGGGCGGGTTTTGGCTGGGAGCTCGGCCCCTTTGAGGTTTGGGACTCGCTGGGTGTGAAGGATGCAGTGAACGCAATGAAAGCTTACGGTAACGAAGCCGCACCCTGGGTTCATGAAATGCTGGCTGCCGGTATTACGGCCTTTTACACGGTTGAAGACGGAAAGAAAAAATACTATGACATCCCCTCAAAATCCTACAAACCAGTTCCCGGAACGGATGCGTTTATCATTCTTAATAACATTCGTGCTAATAAAACCGTCTGGAAAAACGCCGGTACTACCATTATAGATTTGGGCGATGGAATTCTTAATCTGGAATTTCACACAAAGATGAATACCATCGGCGGCGAGGTAATTCAGGGTATTAACAAAGCAATTGAGCTGGCCGAGAAAGACTACCGCGGATTGGTAATTGGTAATGACGGAGCGAATTTTTCTGCCGGCGCTAATGTCGGGACGGTATTTATGGCGGCAGTAGAGCAAGATTGGGACGAGATTAACATCGCCGTTAAAATGTTCCAGAACACCATGATGCGGGTGCGGTATTCTTCCATTCCGGTTGTGGCCGCGGCACATAACCTCACGCTCGGCGGGGGATGCGAACTATGCCTTCACGCAGATTTTGTGCAAACCAATGCCGAAACGTATATGGGTCTGGTAGAATTTGGTGTCGGGCTAATTCCGGGAGGAGGCGGTTCAAAGGAGTTTGCCTTACGTGTTTCTGATGATTTTAGGGAGGGGCAGATTGAACAAAATGCCCTTAAGGATCGGTTCCTCACCATCGCCATGGCAAAAGTTTCCACATCGGGCGTAGAAGCCTATGAACTGGGCTATTTGCAGAACGATAAATATGATATAACCATGAACCGAAGCCGTTTAATTGCAGATGCCAAAAGCAAGGCGATTGAACTCTCAGAAGCGGGCTATGTAATGCCGGTTCCCCGGAAGGATATTCGGGTGCTCGGAAAATCAGGTATGGGGATAGTTTATGCCGGGGCGAATTCGATGTTTGCCGGGAACTATATTTCTGAGCATGATAAAAAGATTTCTGAAAAATTGGGCTACGTACTTTGTGGTGGCGATTTGTCTGCGCCCACGCTGGTTACCGAACAATATCTCTTAGACCTGGAACGCGAAGTGTTTCTATCGCTTTGCGGAGAAAAGAAAACATTGGAGCGGATACAGAGCATTTTAACGAAAGGCAAGCCGTTGAGGAATTAGAAGGGAGTAATTGCGTAATGAGTATTGCGTAATGAGTATTGAGTATTGCGATGTAGTGCAATTTATAATGCGATGCCGTCAACTTGTCTTCGGATAGAAGTTTATCAATTATCAACGATGCATAATATTAAGGAATTAAAAATTTGGAAAAAAGGTGTAGACCTTACCGTGAAGATTTATGAAGTATCAGCCAGATTCCCTCCCGATGAACGGTTTGGACTGATTTCTCAAATTCGCAGGTGTGCAGTTTCTATCCCATCCAACATTTCAGAAGGGGCTGGAAGAAATAGTAAAGGAGAATTCGCTCAGTTTTTGGGAATTTCAAACGGGTCATCTTATGAGCTACAAACTCAAATGGTCATTGCAGAACGCCTTGGTTTTGTTGATTCGGCTATATGTGAAGACGTACTTGATAATATTGCTGAAATACAAAAAATGAACTAAAACCTTCAAAAGTCACTAAAAGCATAATACACCATATTTTATTCCTCATTTTCTCAATACTCAATACGCAAATTTCAATACTAAAAAGATGGACGAAGCATATATCATAGCGGCACACCGCACAGCAGTAGGCAAAGCCCCCAGGGGAGTTTTTCGTTTTACCCGGGCAGATGATCTGGCGGCTGATGTCATCAGGCATATGGTATTTCAATTCCCTAATCTGGATAAGGAGGAGATTGACGATGTACTAGTCGGGAACGCTACACCAGAAGGAGAGCAGGGCTTAAACGTTGCCCGGATGATCTCACTGATGGGCTTAAATACCGATAAAGTTCCGGGAGTTACCGTAAACCGGTATTGCGCCAGCGGTCTGGAAACTATTGCAACCGCTGTAGCCAAAATTCGGTGTGGTATGGCAGACTGCATTATTGCCGGCGGGGTTGAGGTAATGTCGGGTATGCCTTTCGGCGGATGGAAGCTGGTGCCCAACCCGGAAGTGGCAAAAAATAACCCCGATTGGTATTGGGGCATGGGGCTTACCGCCGAAGCCGTGGCTAAAGAATACAATGTTAGCCGCGAAGATCAGGACGAATTTGCGTTGAATTCTCATAAAAAAGCTGTAGAGGGCATTCGAAATGGTAATCTTAAGGATGGTATTATACCCATCACGGTAAGGGAAACTTACCTGGATGAAAACCTGAAAAAGAAAACGCGTGAATATGTGGTTGATACCGATGAAGGTCCGCGGGCAGATACCACAATTGAGAAGCTGACTAAATTAAAACCCGTGTTTGCTGCTAACGGGGTAATAACCGCAGGAAATTCCTCCCAAACATCTGATGGGGCCGCATTTGTATTAGTGGTTTCAGAGGCTATGCTTAAAAAACTAAATGTGAAACCCATCGCCAGACTCGTAAGCTACGCAGTAGCAGGCGTTCCGCCACGTATTATGGGCATAGGCCCTATCGAAGCCATCCCGATGGCCTTGAAAAAAGCCGGCATGAAACAGCAGGAATTGGATTTGATAGAATTGAACGAGGCATTTGCTTCGCAGTCGTTGGCTATTATACGCAAGCTGGAATTAGAAAATGAGAAAGTGAACGTAAATGGAGGAGCGATTGCTTTGGGCCACCCGCTGGGTTGTACGGGAGCCAAACTCTCTGTTCAGATTTTTAATGAACTGAAGCGCAGAAAACAAAAATACGGCATGGTAACCATGTGTGTAGGTAGCGGACAAGGGGCCGCCGGGATATTTGAAGTCTTTTAGTATTGAGTAGAGCGTATTGAGTATTGCGAAATATACCGAGCGCCCCACTGTTGCAATACGAAACAATGAAAACGCAATTATTAACCAGTAAAAAGTGTTCATCCTGTCGCAATTCGCATTACCTAATACCCTTTAAAACCACTCTAAAAACTAATTCAACTATTAAACCGCATTGGTCTTGTCTCAATACGCAATACTCATTACTCAATACTCCTTACTATGGAAACCACAGAAAAAAAATCAATAAAAGGCGGCGAGTTCATCATCCGCGAAACCTCTTTTGAAGATATTTTTATCCCGGAAGAATTTGATGAAGAACAGTTAATGATCAAAAAAACCTGTGAGGATTTTTTGGAAGCAGAGGTTTTCCC
>JBGTBV010000242.1:0-1531 GCA_041749185.1 Daejeonella sp.
TAAGGACTAACTGAAAGGATAGCATCGACACCTTCAAAGTCACATGAACGGATTGACTCGACTACCTGCTTTGTATTGTTACCACCAATTCCGTAGACAATTGGCAGGCGTTTAGGGTTGTTGCTCTTTACAAACCTTAATATTTCCGCTTTTTCGTCCTCTGAACACGTGGCAGCCTCACCAGTGGTTCCCATAACGACAAAGTAGTCTACACCTCTTGATGTATATGTCAATAGTTTTTTTAGTGACTTATAGTCCACTTCCAACGTTTCGGTAAACGGCGTTACAAGGGCAACGCCTGTTCCGTACAGTTTTTTCATTTTCCTATTTTAATTGAACAGTATATTTATACATCGTATCCACCATCATTTTGAAATTGGCGACCGACTCGACCATGAATTCAAAATAAGAACGCCCATCGTCCCAGGACCTTCCAACTCTGCATTTAGCTTTGCTTAATGCCAATATGTGAAGGATTAGTGGGTTTGCGTCTATATCCAGATAGTAAAGAAAATCAAATGGTGTAGCTGCGAATTTTAAGGCTTCTGACGAAGTAATATTTCCCCAGAACGATAAGTCGTTATCGGTAAAGAAATCGAATCTGAATTCGTAATTCTCCTTCTTGTCAGGAAGAAATTCGATTACCTGAACCTGTTTACCGTCGTGTTCAAACTTCTTTATCAATTCTTTAACCGTTTCATGTTTTGCTTTATCTTCAACAGTAAAGATTATTCCGATTTTCTGGGCATTCGTATAGGCTACATTTGATCGCAGTGTCTTACTATTTTTTAATATCAAATTGGTTCTGAACTTCAGAAAATTGAGCTTCATCATCTTAAAGGATTATCCCTTTCATTAGTTCCTCGAAATCTACTTCGGAAATGATTTTCACCCCCAATTTTTCGGCTTTTTCGCGTTTAGACGGCCCCATATTATCACCAGCAAGTAAATAATCCAATTTCCCGGAAACAGATGACATTACTCTTCCCCCGTTCTTTATGATGATGTCCTGAAGCTGTTCCCTTTCATATTTCTGAAATACGCCTGAAATAACGAAAGATTTATTCATCAATACATCACTTTCTTTTTCGGGCTCTTTCGCAGTGCTTTCAAAATTCAGCCCCGTACGACGGAGGCGCGCTATTTCCCTGATGTTTTCCGGAAGCTTGAAGAAGTCACATACACTCTGAGCTATTTTTTCACCCACTTCCGGAGCTGCAAGTAATTCTTCTTTCGATGCGCCTGCAATTTTATCTATCGTCTTAAAATATCTCGCGAGTTTCTCCGCCACTGTTTTACCTACGTAACGGATACCTATGGCAAACAAGACGCTTTCGAATGGAATATTCTTCGATTTTTCTATGCCATCCAGCAAATTCTTAACAGACTTATCCTTAAAACCTTCAAGCTTTAAGAGATCCTCCTCCCTAAGATCATAAAGATCGGCCGGGCTATTAACAAGGCCAAGGAGATAAAGCTGTTCAATCGTTTTTTCACCCAAAGAATCAATATCCATAGCCTTACGTTGAAT
>JBGTBV010000243.1:0-47127 GCA_041749185.1 Daejeonella sp.
ACCTGCACCTGCGATTTACTGAACGAACCGTCCTCTAAACTCATTAGCAATTCATTGCGGTATTCAGATTTGATCTTCTCATAATACTCCCCCTGGTCATCGGTCATTTCGCAATAAAAAAGGTTTTCGGTTTTTGCCGGAAGTTCTGTTGCCACCTGCGATTTGGTTCTGCGCAACACAAATGGTTTGATCATGGCCTGCAGCCGGCGAGCCTTTTCTTCATCCCGCTTTTTCTCTATCGGAATTACAAATTCCGTCTGGAAAAAATTTTGGTTTCCCAGCAAGCCGGGGTTGATAAAAGACATTTGTGTCCAAAGATCGTTAACTGTATTTTCCACCGGGGTGCCGCTTAAAATCAGTTTGTGCTTTGATTTAAAAGTTCGTACCGCCCTAAATGATTTGGATGCCGGGTTTTTAATGTTCTGACTTTCGTCTAAAATGATGTAATGAAAATATTGGTTTCTAAGCAGCTCTGCGTCTACACGGGCAACGCCGTAGGTAGTAATAATTACATCATGTTCAAAAAAATTACTGCTATCGCGACTGCGTAAGCTGCCTGTATGTACCAGAATGCGCAATGCGGGGGCAAACTTTTGGGCTTCATTCTGCCAGTTATAGATCAGCGAAGTGGGCATAATAATTAGCGAGGTGGTTTGGGTGTTTAGCGGTTCATTTTCCTCTTTTACTTTTTGCAGCAGCGCCAGCGTCTGCACCGTTTTTCCCAGGCCCATATCATCGGCAAGGCAACCGCCAAAATTGTATTCACGCAAAAAGTGGAACCAGTTGTATCCCGCTTTCTGGTAGGGGCGCAACACACCATTAAACCCCATCGGCGGCTCCATTTCATGCATTTCTGTAAAATCAAGGAGCTTGTTTAACTTGCGGTTCATGGATACGACAGCCAGTTCGCTGTTGTTAAAATCATTAATTAAGCCTACGTGGTGCTTTTTTAGCCGGAGTTGGTTTCCACCATCGGTAAATTGAAGCAGGTTGCCAAATTGGGCAAACCATTTTTCGGGGATCACGGCAATCTCGCCGGAAGGCAATTTAAACTCCCTGATTTTATTGAGAATGTGATTTTTGAGGTCGATAAACGGTATTTCATACGGCCCGAAATGAACCACGGCATGGATGTCAAACCAGTCGTTATTTTCTTTTACTTCCAGGTTGATTTTGCTGGTTCCCAAAACAAACCGTTTGCCGCCTTCGGGCTGTTCAAACGTAAAACCGTGTTTCAACAATTCTTCGTGATTTTCATTCAGCCAGTTAATTACATCAAAGGCGGCACTTTCAGATTCTGCCTGGGTTTCTCCATCAACCTCTAAATGGCTAAAAACTCCCGCATCTGTTCTGAGACCTAATTCTTTTAAAAGGTTCAGCTTGTTTTTTTCCCAGGCCAAATTCCGCTTTACGCGATGAAAAATATAGGTATCGTTTTGCTTTTCCGTACGAACAGATACACGGGTATCACTCCCCGACGGGAAAATGAAATCGCCATAGCGAAAATAAAGCTGCAGTTGCGATATGCCGCCGTCTACATACAAAACCTTTAACATCGGTTGCGCTTCAAACTTTTCTGTTCGTATATCAAAGCCTTCGGCGTACACAGAATGTTTCTCAATTAGGGGCGCAACAAATTTTTCGAAGTAGGCTTTTTCTGATGACCGCGGTATGGAGATGTAACGCTTGCTTAAAAACGGCTGGAGCTTTTTCCCTTCAATGGCTTCGCTGAAATAATATAAAACATCATCTATAAGCAGCCAGGCCGGATAATTACAAATAAGCTGGGCATCCCTAAACATAAACTCAATGCGCAAACCCTGATATTTTATGGTAGGAAAATAGCGGGTCTCGGTATCGTTGCGCCTGAAATGAAACAGAACTGTAGCCGCTTCAGAGGCGATGTGCAGGCGGCGCTCTACCGGCCAGCCTTCTTTTCCCATCAGGTACAACTCTTTTCCCTGCATCAGAGAAAGCGCTTCGAGCATTTTCTTTTCAATCTTCGGCCTGAAAGTTTCGTAAAGCTGACTGGTAAAAATCGTACTGAAATACTCCATGGGTCGCACCGGCTTCTTGTAAAAGCGCTTGATGATGTGACTTTGCTCGGTTTCTTCCAGAAGTTTGATGAGTTTGAGGTCGGTTTCGTCTAAAAAAGATAAAAATTCTTTAGCTGTATTGCTGAAAAGCCTTTGAAATGTAAGGGAAAAATTGCCGTTTGAGTTTAGCTGAACAATATGTGGCTCAATAAGATAGCCCAAAAATTCATGCCGGCAAATGGCATAAACTATTTTACATGGCTTATTGTTTTCAACTCTTAACATTTGAGGGCTTAAAAAATTTAAGCAAGTTAATGAGCTAAAAATTTCTAAACCTAACCAGAATTTTGGATTAACAAAGAAATTATCTGCGAAAGCCTCCAAATAAGTTGTGCCGAAATCCTTTATTTCCACAATTGAGAACCTTTTATGGATTAAGGCCGTAAAAGGTTCCATTACCACTCTTAACTTTTCAAATCCATGGGCCCTTTACAGGAAAATCGTAGGTATGCACTCATCATTGGCATCGTCATTCTGATTTCCGCCGCGTCCATTATCGGACTCAATTACCTTTCTATCCGCATACTTTCGGCCATCAGAGCGTTTTCCAATGTTGAATCAGAATATTCGAAAGGGCAAAAGGAAGCAACACGGGCGCTCATTATCTATCTTGATTCTGCTGATAGTCGCTATTATCGCCTGTTTGAGAATGAAATAGCCATTCCAATAGGCGACAGTATTGCCCGCACGGGTTTGCAGCACCAACTTAGCAACGCGGAAGTTCATAGCGGCTTTTTACAGGCTCGAAACCAGTCGGCTGATATAGAGGACATGATCTGGCTTTTCAAAAATTTTAATCGGGTATCTTACTTTAAAAAAACAGTGCAGGAATGGGCTGCCGCCGATCAATATATTGGCAGGTTGCACCGTATTGGTAAATCTATCAGAAAACAAAACGTGCTGCAAACACTTACGGCCTCCAAAAGGCTGGGGTACTTAGAGCAAATAGAGTTTCTGAATAGCAAGCTGGCCTATCATCAGCGGGCTTTTGCCGGTACTTTAGGCGAAGCTTTCCGGGCCATTACCAGTCTACTGCTTTACTTGAACGTAGTATTTATTGTGGTTATATTAGGCTGCGCCGGATGGTTTGCTGCGCAATTGGTGCGGCAGTTGGTTGATTCAAAAAAACTAATAAAAAACCAAAACAGGGCGAAAGATGAGTTTATGAGCATTGCATCGCATGAGCTAAAAACTCCAATAACCAGTATGAAAGCCTCCATGCAGATTTTAGACCGAAGGGCCCAGAGTGTACCCGAGTTTTTCTCGTTGCGCCCTTTTGTAACCAACGCAAACAAACAGGTTGACCGCCTTACAGATCTGGTAAACGAACTTTTAGACGTTACCCGGATACAAAGCGGCAAACTGCTGCTTGATAAACAAATTTTGCCGCTGCACGAGCTGCTTTCCGAAACCGTTGAGGAGATGCAGCATATTTCGCATCACCGTTACACAATTAAAGAAATTCCGGAGACTTTTGTTGATGCAGATGCAAGGCGGATACAGCAGGTAATTGTAAATATGTTATCGAACGCAGCTAAGTTTTCGCCCGCCGCTACAGACATTTATGTTGGCCTTGAAGTAGAAAAAGATATGGCCAAAGTGTATGTCAGGGATTTTGGTATCGGTGTGCCGGAAGCAAAAATTCCGCTGCTGTTTGACCGCTTTTATCGTGTGGAAGAAACCGGTAACGTAGTGCAGGGGCTCGGCCTTGGTTTATACATTTGCAGCGGTATTGTTAAAAATCATAAGGGCGAAATCGGTGCCGAGAGCATGCCCGAGGCCGGCAGCACATTTTGGTTTACGTTGCCGCTGGCAGAAGTTTACCATAAGATGGTTATCTAAATTGTAGCGCCAGTTTCAATAACTCCCTCAAAAACATAAGTAGCCGGGCCTTCTAAGAAAATGTTGCTAAAGCGTGTTCCGTCATAATCAAACCGAACGTTTAACTGGCCGCCCTTCACGCTGATTGGTGTATTAATTTGTCCAGATAACCCTTTTTGTTTAGCCATAGCCAAAGCCACCGCAGTTACGCCGGTGCCGCAGGCATAAGTTTCGTCTTCAACGCCGCGTTCAAAGGTTCTCACGAAGTAATGGTCGCCAAAATCCTCCACAAAATTTACATTGATGCCTGCTTTACCGTAGGTGGAATTGTTCCGAACTTCCCTTCCATCCTCCCGAACGTTTTTATGGTTTAAATCCTTCACTTCAAGTACGTAGTGCGGCGATCCTGTATCCAGAACGAAAGCCCGGGAGTCTCTGGAAATAGTACTTACATCAATCATTTGCAGGCTCACCCAGCTTCCCTCGTCTGAAATTGTGGCATAGTGCGGCCCGTCAACTGCCAAAAAGTTAGTTTCTGTGTTGATCATGTTCAGGTGTTTGGCAAATGCAACCATGCATCGGCCCCCGTTGCCGCACATGGTGCCCGGCCTTCCATCGGCGTTGTAGTAGATCATCTCGAAATCCAATGCGCTGGTTTTTTGAAGAAACATCACTCCATCGGCACCAATGCCAAAACGCCTGTGGCAAATTTGCCGGATCAAGGATGCATTCTGATGATTTACAAACTCATCACGGTTATCTATCAGAACAAAGTCGTTACCTGCACCCTGATATTTAGAAAACGGAATTTCCATAATTTAATGGTATAAATAAGGCGGATACTTAAGCTGGCCGTACTTGCAAACTTCGATAAGTTAAACAGAAAAACCTACCGCTAACATTAATACCCCGATGATAAAACTTTTGTTGGTATTCTTCCTTTTATTTATAGGCTGCACGTTTTTACCAGGTGTTTATTAGAAATGTTTAACATTATTTAACACAGCCCGGCGTACCGCAAACAGCCCGAGATCGTTTAACTGGTATTAATTTTGAACAAGAAATCACATACGCATTAATCAAATTTTTAACATGAAGAAGATAGGGATTACTTTTTTAGCCGCTTGCATTGGAGGGGCGGTTGCTATTGGCGCATATAAGCTGGTGGAAAACAAAAACGACAGCAACCTTACGTTCGAAGAGCGACAAAAGGTTTATTTTGCCAACACACCGGTTGCAAAAATAGTTTCATCAACCGGCGATCTTGACTTTACGCAGGCTGCCGCAGCCGTAACGCCTGGAGTGGTGCACATTAAAACCACGTACGGTGCCACCACAAACACCCAGGGTAGAAGTGGGGGAAGTGATCCTTTTCAGGATATGTTTGAAGATTTTTTCGGCAACCGCCGCCGGGCGCCCCAAGGCCCGTCAATGGGTTCGGGCTCAGGGGTTTTAATCTCTGATGATGGCTACATTGTAACCAACAACCATGTAGTGGATAACGCCAGTAAAATTCGCGTCATTCTTCCGGATAAACGCTCGCTGGAAGGGAAAGTAATCGGTAAAGATCCAAATACTGATCTGGCTTTGATCAAGATTGAAGGAAGTAATTTCCCCGTTGTAAAACTTGGAAACTCTGATGAAGTTCGTGTGGGCGAATGGGTTTTAGCCGTTGGGTATCCTTTCGCTTTGAACACTACGGTTACAGCGGGTATTGTGAGTGCGAAAGGTCGTACAATTGGAATTTTGGCCCAGTCTGAAAGGCCTTCTCAAAACGGAGAGCCGGCATTGAATACAGCAATTGAATCTTTCATACAAACTGACGCGGCCATTAACCGGGGCAACAGCGGCGGCGCATTGGTAAATACCCGGGGCGAATTGATTGGGATTAATGCTGCTATCGCATCGCAATCTGGCAACTATGAGGGTTACGGATTTGCCATACCAGTAAATTTGGCGAAGAAAATATTAGATGACTTTAAACAATTTGGTGAAGTACGGCGGGGATATATCGGTATCAGTTTTGACGACCTTGATGCCGAGAAAGCGAAGCAGTTGGGTGTAAACGTAATAAACGGTCTATACATCGTTAACGTGGTTGATGGAGGCGGAGCCGATGCGGCCGGGCTGGAAAAAGGCGACATCCTCACCAAAGTGAATGATAAAGATATTTATTACTCCTCAGACTTGCAGGAAACCATCGGCCGGTTACGCCCTGGCGACCGTGTTCAGTTAACTTACCTCCGCGACGGAAAGGCACGAAGCGTAAACGTTACCCTAAAAGGCGAATCGAGTGTGCAGACCGCCAATAACGATAACGCAGCCGGGGTTGCAGCCCGAAATCTGGGAGCGACATTTAAACCGCTTACCGATGCCCAGAAGAAGAAATACAATATCAACTCCGGATTGTTGGTATCGGGTGTTGAGCAGGGCGGGTTTTTTGACCAACTGGAGCTTCCGGTAGGAACTATAATTGTTTCTATAAACGGAAAGCCGATCAGTAAATCAGAGGATATTAACGCAGCCATTTCGGCAACCCGTAACAATATGGCCATTATAAACGCAATTACTCCCGAAGGGTATCAAATGCGTTATCAGTTTCAGGTGAGATAGTAAAATGAACATCATATATTCTAAAGCCTTTCCGAAATTCGGGAAGGCTTTTGTATGTTTGAAACAATGGTTTCTCCTGTTCCGCTTAGCCTTAATTTCTTAGACCAAACTCTTTTGTTGTTTCCGCAGAAAGCCATATTCTGGCTGCAGCAGAAAACCCTTATCGTAGCCGATGTGCATCTGGGGAAGGTTGGCCATTTCAGAAAAGCAGGCATCGCCATTCCACGGTCTATGGAACAAGAAGACCTGGCGGTGCTAAGCGACCTGATCAGAGAATATCATCCCTCGAAGATTATTTTTTTAGGCGATCTGTTCCACAGCGACATGAATAACGACTGGGATTGGTTTGTGCTGTGGCGGGATCAGTTTAAAGAGGTGGAATTGATCTTGGTTCGCGGCAATCATGACATTTTGAATGAGAATGTGTATCGCAAACTAAACTTTCAGATTCATAAGACGTTGGTTTCGGGCCCTTTTCTTTTTATACACGAGCGGGTTGAAACTTCCGGAACAGAGCCCGATCAGCTTTACATTATCAGCGGGCACATTCATCCCGGTGTTCGGCTTAGCGGTAAAGGCCGGCAGTCGCTTACGCTCCCCTGCTTTCATTTTGGAAAACACGGAGCGGTGATGCCCGCTTTTGGAAAATTTACCGGACGGGTTTGTTTGAAATACAAGGAGAGTGATCTCGTTTTCGGGATTTTAAAGCATGCGGTTGTCGCGCTTTAGCGAAACCCTGACAGGGTTTAAAAAATCTGGAAGACCGGGCATTTACCTATAGGAAATGATCGGATTAGATTGTTTCTAAATAGCTTTACCCGTGCGGATAAGCCCATTTTTAATGTGTTTTTCGGCATTTATTAAATACTTTTGCTTCAAAATATTAAACCGATACGAGGTAATGAGCAATTACGCAAAAATCTTTTCATCAACATTAGGAAGAAAATTGATCATGAGTTTAACAGGCTTGTTCCTGTGCATCTTTCTGGTAGTACATTTGGTGGGTAATATTCAATTATTTAATGATGATGATGGTCAGGCTTTCAACGCCTATTCTTATTTCATGACCCATTTCCCGCCTATTAAAATTATTTCTTACCTGCTTTACGCATCCATAATTATTCACGCAGTTTACGCTTTAATTATCACCATCAATAACCGCAAGGCCCGCCCTGTTGGCTATGCGGCCTATAATGGAAGCGCCAACAGCCCCTGGACATCACGCAACATGGGTATTTTAGGAACCATCCTACTGATATTTTTGGTGGTGCACATGAGCAATTTTTGGGCGCAATACCATTGGGGAAATTTACCTTACGCCAAGTACGAAGCAAGCCTTACTGATTTAAGTGACGTGAAAGTTACGCCCATCCCGTTTGATCCGAACGCCCCGCAAACTATCCACTCAGAGTACGTTGATGCGCAGGCCCAGAAACAATACCTCATCGCGAAAGATCTTTACAAAATTGTAAGGGAGTCATTTAAGCAATGGTGGTATGTATTGTTGTACGTAATATCAATGGCCGCACTTTCTTTCCACCTCATACATGGATTTAGGAGTGCTTTTCAAACACTTGGTTGGGATCATAATAAGTACGTTCCGCTCATTCGTTTTTTGGGAGTATGGGTGTTTGGTGTGCTAATTCCATTAGGCTTTGCGGCCATGCCCCTGTTTATTTTCTTTTTCAGATAAGATTTACATTCCCGGATAAAAACCATATTCAGCGATGACGTTAGATTCAAAAATACCAGAAGGCCAATTAAGCGAAAAGTGGTCTAATCATAAATTCAACCTTAAACTTGTCAATCCGTCCAACAAACGTAAATACACCGTTATTGTGGTGGGCACAGGCCTTGCCGGCGCTTCGGCGGCGGCATCTCTGGCGGAATTGGGATACAATGTAAAATCTTTCTGTTTTCAGGATAGTCCGCGGCGGGCCCATTCTATAGCCGCCCAGGGTGGGATTAACGCTGCTAAAAATTATCAGAACGATGGCGATAGCGTTTTCCGCCTGTTTTACGATACCATAAAGGGTGGCGATTACCGCTCGCGGGAAGCGAATGTATACCGTTTGGCAAATGTTTCGGTAGATATTATTGACCAATGCGTAGCGCAGGGTGTTCCTTTCGCACGTGAGTACGGCGGTTTGTTAGACAATCGCTCGTTTGGTGGTGCGCAGGTGTCCCGTACCTTTTATGCCCGTGGCCAAACCGGACAGCAGCTGTTGCTGGGCGCATATTCTGCCTTTAACCGCCAGGTTGCCGCAGGCTCTATTGAGCAATTCAGCCGGCATGAAATGATGGATGTGGTAACCGTTGATGGCCAGGCGAAGGGAATAGTATCCCGCGATTTGGTAACCGGCAAAATAGAAACCCATGCCGCCCACGCCGTGTTGTTGTGTACCGGCGGATACGGCAATGTTTTTTACCTTTCGACCAATGCCATGGGATGCAACGTTACCGCCGCCTGGAAAGCGCATAAACGGGGTGCTTATTTCGGCAATCCCTGTTTCACGCAGATACATCCCACCTGTATTCCCGTTTCCGGAGATCATCAGTCAAAGCTTACGCTGATGTCTGAATCTTTGCGCAACGACGGCAGGGTATGGGCACCGAAAACAGTTGAACTGGCAGAAAAACTCCGTAAAGGAGAAATAAAAGTTACCGATCTGAAAGAAGAAGAACGCGACTACTTTCTGGAGCGTAAATATCCGGCGTTTGGCAACCTGGTGCCGCGTGATGTAGCTTCGCGTAACGCTAAAGAAATTGTTGATGAAGGCCGTGGAGTAGGAGCATCCGGCGTAGCCGTATATCTTGATTTTGCTGCGGCCATAGAACGTTTGGGCGAAGATGCGGTGAAGGCTCGCTACGGCAACTTATTTGATATGTATTATCAGATTACCGATGAGAATCCGTACAAACAACCCATGCGAATTTACCCTGCGGTACACTATACTATGGGCGGTTTATGGGTTGATTATAATTTGCAAACCACGGTGCCGGGCCTATATTGTCTGGGCGAAGCCAATTTTTCGGACCATGGCGCCAACCGCTTAGGCGCCTCTGCCTTGATGCAGGGCCTGGCGGATGGCTATTTTGTGATTCCTTACACCGTTGGCGATTATCTGGCTGCCATCGGACCGAAACCCGTTGATGAAACTCATCCCGCTTTCGCGGAAACAAAAAGGCAGGTAGAAGAGCGCATCAACAAGTTGTTATCGCTACGCGGAACACGTACCGTTGACGATTTTCACCGCGATTTAGGACACATTATGTGGGAATATTGTGGAATGGCCCGTAGCGCAGAAGGCCTTACTAAGGCCAAGGGATTGATTCGGGAGCTTCGGGAAAATTTCTGGAAGGATGCCATTGTAGTTGGGCAGAACGAAGAAATGAATATGTCTTTGGAGAAAGCCGGCCGCGTAGCCGATTTTCTGGAGTTGGGCGAACTGATGGTTGACGATGCCTTAAACCGTAATGAATCTTGTGGCGGGCATTTTAGGGTAGAAAGCCAGACTGAAGAAGGAGAAGCTTTACGCGATGACGAAAACTATAAATACGTGGCCGCCTGGGAATATACCGGCGAAAACCAGCAGGAACAATTGCATAAAGAAGAGCTGGTTTTTGAAAACGTTAAGCTAACACAGCGGAGTTATAAGTAGTATTGAGTACTTAGTATTTAGTACTTAGAATAGTACAATTGCTAAGTTTTTAAAATAAGATCTCACAAGTAATTAATAAGATATGGCAGGTATGATGTAGGACGGTCGGCAGATCTAAATACTTAATACTAACCACTAACTACTAAAAAGATGAGCGGAAATATGAACTTGACGTTAAAAGTATGGCGTCAGAAAAATGCGCAGGACAAAGGAAAGCTGGTTAATTACAAGGCGAACAATGTTTCTCCCGATATGTCTTTTCTGGAAATGCTGGATGTGGTGAATGAAGATCTGGTACGGAAAAACGAGGATCCAATCCATTTTGATCATGATTGCCGCGAAGGTATTTGCGGATCGTGCTCACTACACATCAATGGCCGGCCGCATGGTCCTAAACAGGGAATTGCAACCTGCCAGTTACACATGCGCAGCTTTGAAGACGGCCAAACCGTAGTTATTGAGCCCTGGCGGGCGAAGGCTTTTCCGGTAATTAAAGATTTGTCAACCAACCGGCAGGCGTTTGACCGCATTCAGCAGGCAGGCGGCTTTGTATCTGTTGGAACCGGCGGCGTACCTGATGCCAACGAAATTCCTATTCCAAAAGTTGTTGCCGATGAGGCATTCAACTCAGCAACCTGTATTGGCTGCGGTGCTTGTGTTGCGGCCTGTAAGAATGCTTCCGCGATGCTTTTTGTATCCGCCAAGGTTTCCCAACTGGCATTGCTCCCGCAAGGTCAGCCGGAGCGTTACCGCCGGGTAGAAGCAATGGTAGCACAGATGGACGCCGAGGGTTTTGGAAATTGTACCAACACCGGTGCCTGCGAAGCCGAATGCCCTAAAGAAATTTCGGTTACCAATATCGCCCGCATGAACCGGGAGTATTTTACGGCAAGATTGTTTAAAGAGGAAGTGTAATGTCGGATGATATTTCTGAATTATCGCAAAAAGGTGACCTCGCGGAAGCTGATCGATAATTTCTATTCCCAAATAAGTTGAGCAGAGTAGCGGCCAAAGTTCGCGTCTTTGGTAATTATAGTTAAGTTCTCCGTAAGTGCTTGCGAAATAATCAATCTGTCGAACGGATCTTTATGATGAAAATCCAGGAAAGTTAACTTTTCGGTATGCTCAAATGTGAGTGGAAGAATCTCAAAACCATTTGAAGAAGTAATTAGTTTCAACTCCTGAAATGGCATATCTAATTTGAGTTTACCCAGACTATTCTTTATAGCAATCTCCCAAAAGGAAGCGATGCTTATAAACTTTCTGTTTCCCGGATTTTCTATATACAATTTGGCTTTTTCAGAAAGCTCTCCGCTGCCCAATATAAACCATAAAAACGCATGAGTATCTAATAAGCAATCCGTCATTACATATATTCTTTAAAATCCTCAAGTGTTTCATCAAAATCAGCCGACAAATGGATTCTACCTTTTGCGCAACCAAACTGAGGAAAATTTTTTTTCTTTTTTTTGGCGGACTTCTCTATTAAAAAATCAACAAAATCATTCACTTCTGATTTTAGATCAGGAGGAAGTGTTTCAAGTTTAGTATTTAAGGTTAAGTCTGCCATAACAATATATATTTATTCAAATTTAATTAAAATGCTTGCTAATTCCGAATGTGGTGAACGCGGCTATAAAGGTTTTTATTAGCAATTGAAGTCTAAGGGAAATCTATCTTGTTAGTAATCAATAGATTAAAATACAATTCTCAACAGTTGAACCGGAAAGTCGGATTTTGAAAATTATATCTTATTTCAATCGCCTTTTTTCATCTTCTCCACAAGATCAATAAAGTACGGTTCTTTGCCGGAAGTAAGGTCAGCCGCATTAGTTAGTTTTTATTGCTACTCCCTTATTATCTATCCTCAGTCATACAAACCCAGATTATTTCTTTTTGGTCGTAATCTCAACGGCACCATCTTTCCCCTTGGCCCCATATTTTTTCAGGGCTGATTCGCCTTTCAGGACGTTCATTGATTCAACGTTATTGGAATCTATATTTTCTAATGCGCTATTGCTGATTTCAACTCCGTCAACAATGATCAATCCCTTAAAACTAGACAACGTACTTTTACTATCCGGCCCTGCTTGCGTAGCCCGGCCCTCAACCACAACAACGTCGGCCTTTTTCGGGGCTGCAGAATTAATATAAATTTCAATCGCTCCGTCTTTAGCTTTCTCACCATATTTCTCAATTGCCTTGTCTCCCTTTAGTACATTCACGGCTTTAATAGTGGATTGGTCGAGCGTTTTAAGCACCCCTGGTGCCCCCTCTTTACCATCTACCATAATTAAGGGATCGGCTTCTCTAGGGATCATGCTGAATCCTTCCAGATTTTGATTGGACTGAGCTGCACCATCCCCCTGTTTGTTGATTTGAATAGGGAGTGTATATGCAACCCGAACCTCTTTTCCGTTTTGAATTCCCGGTTTCCAGACCGGAGATGCAACTAACACACGTTTTGCTTCCTTATCCAGCTTAGGGTCTATCCCTTTTAGAACTTCCACTTCTGTCAGTTGTCCACTTTTCTCAACAATAAATTTCAAAATGATTCTGCCGGATACGTTACTTTTTCGTGCACTGGCAGGATATCGAAAATTCTTAGCGAGATATTTGTAGAATTCGGCCATTCCACCCGGAAACTGTGGCGGGGTCTCTGCCTGAGTAAAAATGGGTTCGTTTTTAGGCAATGTATCTGCAAGGGACGTAGTTGCTGTCTGCAAAAGCGTTTTGGTTTGGGTGTTTGATTCAATAATACTTCCCGCTGGGGCCAAATCCTCCCGCACCAGACCGAAAGTGCTCTGTTCCCTTCCGCTGGCTTTTGAGATTTCTTTGCTCCTTGCTAGCGGATCTGATTTCTGAATTTGTTGACTTATGGTTGCTGATGATAATACCATCATTCCTGCGAAAAGCGGTGCCGACAGGCCGTATTTCAATAAGGCGTTTCGGGTTGATTTAGATTTGTGTAGCATAATGATCCTCCTTTTTAATAATGATTGGTTATAAAAACTGTTGGTTAGTTGATGCGTTGGTATTCCGAATTTCTTACTGAGTAAAACCATGGCGTATGCTGCTTTACTTGCTTCATTCCGCGAAGCAGCCTCATCCGCAGTAAACTCATGGATGTATTTAATGGCTTTGCGATACAGGTAAACCACCGGGTTGAACCAGTTGACGATGCCGATGATTTCAAATAAAATTACATCGGCCGAGTGCAATTGTCGGGCATGAATTAATTCATGATTGTAAACTGTTTCGCGGTCGGGAACTTCGCCACCCACTTTTACCTGGTTAAAAAATGAAAATGCTTGTTGAGGTTTTGCCGATTTTAGGGCAACTCTCACCTGGTGTAACCGCCAAAGAAATCGAACCAGGCAAAACGAAACCCCGCTAAAATAAATCAGCGTGATAATCTCGCTGGTCTCCAAACCCGGCTGTTGCGCAGGAACAATCAGGTTCTGACCGCTAAAAGTGATACTGATGTTTTGCGTAACTTCTTCCACCTGTTTGGTGATGAACAGCGACCTGATCCAGTCTACCTGCATAAAAGGAATTATAAAAGACAGAATGGCTCCGCCAACCAAATAAATTCGGTTCAGTTTAAAAAAGGTTTCGTTCCTGAGGAGGAGCGCATAGAAAGCATAAAATAGAACGAGGTAGATATTAACCAGCAAAATGTAGTTCAGGGCATCCATGGCTATTTATTTTTAAGTTTTTCAATCAGTTTTAGTATCTCGTCTGCTTCTTTCAGATCAATTTTTTCTTCCTTCACAAAAAAAGAGAACATACTTTCTACCGAGTTGCCGAAATAGTTGTTCAGCAATTTACCCGTTGCGAAACTCTTGTATTCCTCCCGGCTGATGAGCGCATAGTACTGATGACTTTTGCCGAAAGCCTCGTGAGAAACGAAACCTTTCGTTTCCAATATCCGGATGATGGTAGAAACCGTATTATAAGCTGGTTTCGGTTCCGGTAATTCATCTATTAGTTCCTTTACAAACGCCTTTTCCAGTGTCCATAAAACCTGTATGACCTGTTCTTCGGCTCGCGTTAAATCTTTTATTTCCATTTTTTTTGTAGTGCGAAGTGTATATTTCGATTGATTATTGATATAAAATGAAGGCCTTCACCTGTGAGCTAACTTATCTTTATATTGGGCAACCGGTACGCCTTTTTTGTAAATAATTACCTTCAACAATTTTCCTGTCGGGTCAAAATAGTTCCAATCGCCGTGATAATACCAATGCAGTTCGATCCCGTTAAAATCCATTTGTGTTTTGCCGGTTGCGCTGATTTTTTTGTTGGGATGATAAAACCGGATAACGGAAGTGTTGCCGCTAAATGTTTCGGTCTTAAACAAGCTGTCATTGTGAAAATATTTCCAGGTACGTTTTTCATTTCCGTTCTTAAATCTTCCAAGGCTTTTATAAACCACCTCGCCGTTATCATCTTTATTGATCCACAAGCCAGTTTTCAACCCGTTTTTGTATCGGTTTATCCCACAGGAAAGCATCAATGCCCAAATAGCTGCTGTTAAAATAAACCGGGATGATTTAATCATAAACGAATTTAAAACTAATTTTATAGTTATGCAACTATTTACTTAGTTTATTCTAATTTTTTTTTTTGTAGTTATCTTGCATTCGCAGAAGATCTGTAAAAATTCACATCTTGTACTTCAGCGGCAAACATATCTATGTTGTAGGCTATTTCTTAATACTCAATACTCAATACTCAATACCCAATACCCAATACGAAATGAAAATAGCTTTCCACGGCGCTGCCCGCAATGTTACCGGCAGCAAACATCTTATTACATTAAACAAGGGTACCAAAATACTGCTTGATTGCGGCATGTTCCAGGGCCTGGGCGAAGAAACCGATGAATTGAATGAAGATTTTGGCTTTGACCCCGCCGCGGTAGATTACATGGTTTTATCGCACGCCCATATTGATCATTGCGGATTGCTGCCCCGGCTGGTTGCTGATGGTTTTAAAGGCCCCGTGTTTTGCACTGCGCCAACTATGGATCTTGCCCGTATCTTGTTGCTCGACTCGGCCAATATTCAAACCCAGGATGCAGAGTACAGCAACAAGCACCGGCAGCGAAAGGGTTTACCCTTATTGAAGCCATTATATGACGAGGAAGACGCGATAGCTGCCTTAAGCCTGTTTAAGATTGTAGATTATAAAACCCCGCATCAGATTGATGATGACATTTCGCTTTTGTTTACCGATGCCGGCCATATTGTGGGAAGCGCCGCGGTGCATTTAACTATTACAGAAAACGGACAGAAAAAGCAAATAACCTTTAGCGGCGATGTTGGCGGCTACAATGATCTGCTGTTACGGGCGCCCGAAACCTTTTTGCAGGCAGATTATATTTTGCTGGAATCTACCTATGGCAATTCGCTCCATAAAGATTTGGAGCCAACCGAAGGCCAGTTAGAAGAGATAATCCGCCATACGTGCTTAGAAAAAGGAGGAAAGGTTATTATTCCGGCGTTCAGCGTAGGGCGTACGCAGGAAATTATTTATGCTTTAAATAGTTTAGACCTTAAGGGTATCCTTCCGGATGTGCCTTATTATGTTGATAGTCCGCTTTCGCTGAAAGCTACGCAGGTATTAAGAGATCATCCGGATGTTTATAATCCGGAGGTGAAGGAAACTCAGAAAATTGATCATGATATTTTCGGCTTCAAAAATTTAAAGTTCATCGAAAATGTGGCCGAGTCAAAGGCGCTGAACGATGATCCGCGGCCCTGCGTCATCATTTCCTCATCCGGCATGGCCGAAGCTGGTCGCGTAAAACACCACATCAAAAACAACATCAGCAATAAAAAGCATACGATATTGATGGTAGGATATTGCGAACCCAGGTCTTTAGGAGGGCGACTGCTAGCCGGCAATCCGGTGGTGTCAATTTTTGGGGAAGAATATCATGTTTGGGCCGAAGTACGCTCCATCAAGTCAATGAGTGCGCACGGCGATTATGAAGACCTGCTCAAATTTGTGTCTTGCCAGGATCCGAAGCGGGTAAAAGCGCTATTTCTGGTACATGGCGAATTTGATGTGCAGCAGGATTTCAGGGAAAAGCTGTATGAAAAAGGTTTTGAGAATGTGTATATCCCGGAAAGGCATCAAAGTATTGAATTAGCTAATTGAGTCCGGAAGAGTCTTTCCAGCCGGTGAGGCGCAGATTTTCACAACCAAGCTAGCAGGCGAGTTAAAATGAAAAAACCTGCCGTAGTTCAAATGACAGCGACAGGTTTTTATTTTAAGCGGACCTAATTCCCCGTTGATGAAGTTTGTGCCTTTGGCAATTCTTTACGAGGTATTTTTTCGCCTCTTTGAGCGGTGTTGTATACAAATGAAGCGATAATAGATGCCGCCTGTTTCAGATCATCTTCAATCAAACGGTCGTACGTGTCCATATTGGTGTGGTGCGTGCGGGTATCGTACTCAATTTCATCCTGAATAAATTGAAAACCGGGGATACCTACGGCGTCAAAAGATTGATGATCGGTGCCCCCGGTATTGCGAATGGTTACCGTAGTGGCTCCAAGGTCTTTAAAGGGAGCCAGCCATTGCTGGAATATAGGGCCCGCGGCGGCATTTCCCTGAAGATAAATACCGCGAATTTTACCGGTGCCGTTATCCAGGTTGTAATAAGCGGATATTTTTTCCTGCTCAGGCTTTAATACCATCGTTTGCCTGTCGCCAAAATGACTGGCTACGTATCCGCGTGAGCCAAACAAGCCTTGCTCTTCAGAACTCCACAAAGCAATGCGGATGGTTCTTTTCGGTTTAAGGTCTAACGTTTTTAGTATGCGCATTACTTCCATCATTACCGCACTTCCGGCGGCGTTATCTGTGGCACCGGTTGCTCCATGCCAGGAATCAAGGTGCGCACCTAACATTACCACCTCATCTTTCAGCTTACTGTCTGTTCCGGGAATTTCGGCAATTACATTATAACCTTGAGTATCACTGGTAAAAAAACGTGTTTGTATGTCGGCTTCAAACTCAACCTTAATGCCCGCCTTTATAAGGCGTAAGAGGCGCAAATAATCTTCGGCTGCCACCTCCAATTCTGGTGCTACCGGTTTGGCATCTTCGGCGTATGATGCACCATTACTTGTAAAATGAGTTCCGTGCTTGCCGCGACCGCTGCTTAGCACCAGCCCTACATTTTCCTGCATTAGAAACTCGTTCATTTGGTTACGCATCGCACGCATTCGCATAAAAGCGGCACGTTGTGCGGCAAACTCGGGGTTACCTGCAGCGTTCGGGTTTCTCGGTGCGGGCGGCGCCGTCATGGCCATCAGTTCCCCATCCGTAAAACGATTACCGTCTGCTTTAAAAGTTGTAGTTAAGGCGTTGGCATTATCAAACAAAATGATCTTGCCTTTTAGCTTTCCTTTATAATTTTCCAGATCGGTTATGGTGTCGGCTTTTACCAGCATAATTTCAGATTTGATCAGGCCGTTCGTTCCGGGTGTCCAGGCCTTCGGGGTTGCAATCAGCGCATGATAATAAGGAGCCGTCATCGCCGAATAATTTTTTTCTATCTGCCAGCCTTTTCCAAATTTGCCCCAGGGCTCTAGCTTGGCGTTTTGAATTCCGTAAGATTTTAAAGTGCTAACCGCCCATTCTTCGGCTCTTTTTAAGCCGGGAGAATTAGATAAACGCGGCCCGGAAACATCGGTAAGGTAAAAGGCGGTTTTCATCACCTGCGAATTTTCCATTCCCTCATTCCGGATGCGCTGCGTTACCTCCGGAGCAACCTGCTGTGCAAAGCAAGTGATAGATAAACCTGCAAATAGCAGGGTTGAAAAAAGAGGACGTAATTTCATAAATCTTCAATTAAGTTTAAAACAAACCTATTCAATCCCTCTTAAAGTTTTTATAGGAGCCATTAACAACTTTGTTACACGATTTTAACTTTGGAAAATAGAGATTTGGATTTCTCCGATGCTTCTGTGGGAGGAATTCTTAGAAAAATACTGCCCCCTTATGATCAAAAAAGTCACTATTTTATTCTGTATTATCGTTGCCGTCAAGGCGGTTTCCGCTCAAAGTCTGATTGTAAAAAAAGATCCTGTCATCAGCCGGATGGTTGAAGAGGTATCGGCCAGTAACATAGAAACTATTGTTCGAAAGCTGGTAACTTTTGAAACCCGGCATACCCTCAGCGATACGCTCAGCACCAAAACCGGCATCGGCGCAGCAAGAAACTGGATCAAAGCAGAGATGGAACGGTATTCAAAAGAATCGGGTGGGCGGCTAAAAGTCGAATTTGATACATTTATACAACCAGCCGACGGACGGCGAATTAAGGTTGACGCGACTTTAAAAAACGTTCTCGCAATATTGCCCGGCACCGATGCAGCAGACGACCGGGTTTTTATTGTGTCGGGACATTATGATTCCAGAGCATCTGACGTGCTTGATGCCAAAATTGCTGCGCCTGGTGCTAATGACGATGCATCCGGTACAGCCGCAACCATGGAAATAGCCCGGGTAATGAGCAAGCAAAAGTTCAACTGCACGCTCATTTTCGTGGCCATGGTTGGGGAAGAGCAGGGACTTTACGGAGCCAGTAACCTTGCTAAAAAAGCGAAAGAATTAAAATGGAATGTTGCCGGCATGATCACCAATGATATTGTGGGAAATACCTACGGCATGGAAACCGGATTAAAAGATAACCGCAGCGTGCGGGTGTTTAGCGAAGGTGTGCCTGCCGGCGAGACTCCGCAAGAAGCCGCCTCCAGAGCCAGCACCGGTTCTGAAAACGACAACGCCGCCCGGCTTTTTGCCAGGTATTTTAAAGAAACAGGTGAGCGCTATGTAGATCAGGCTGACGTAAAATTGATCTATCGACGCGATCGTTTTCTGCGGGGCGGAGATCATACTGCGTTTTCTCGGGAGGGTTTCAGCGCCATCCGGGTAACCGAAATGAATGAAAATTTTGAACGCCAGCACCAGGACCTGCGAACTGAAAATGGAATTGATTATGGCGATACACCCGATTTTGTGGATTATGAATACACGCAGAAAGTTGCCCGGCTAAACCTTGCCACGCTGGCAAATTTGGCTCTTGCGCCTCAGCACCCGGAAAATGTGGGCGTAATTACTTCGGGGTTAACCAATAAAACCAGCTTAAAGTGGGAAGCACCGAAAGGAGAAAAACCGGCAGGGTACTATGTTTTAATGCGTGAAACCAGCAGTGCCGTTTGGCAGCAAAAGGAATTTGTGGAGGGTACCAGCGCTACGCTCAGCTATTCAAAGGATAATTTCATTTTCGGCGTGCAGTCTATTGATAACCAGGGCCACGAGAGTTTGGTGGTTATACCCAAACCAGTACGCTAATCTTTATTTTTTATAAACGTTTTGTTTAAAAAAGGTTTTGAACCATCGCCCGGAAAGAGGGCATTTGCAAATGTATGCTTGCCTGCTGCCTTTCGGCCGAAATTTCTGTATTCAGGTTCATAAACAATAAACCAATTATAAGAATCACGGGTATCAATAACATGATAAACGGTGATACTGAATTTAGCTTTTTCATTATTTTGATGATTAACAGGTTACAGGTAGAAGCGCCGTTAGCAGGATGTTGACAAACTCCTGAATATCAACCGCTCTTTAACACATCAAAAGAAAAGTAAATATTCCGTAGGCAAAAAGTTATTAGACCAACCAGTAATTTTTACATACCAACGGGGCTTTTTCATGCCATGGCGATTGGTAACAGAACGTATCGCTTTGGCCGACGTTGCGGGCTGGTTGGTAGAAACAACTTTAAATTATTTTTAGCTAAAGTTATATTGCTTTTATTAGACGAACTATTCTTTATGACCAGGCATGAATAAAACCAGACAGATATTTTTACACGCGGCAGTATGGATGAGCATCCTGCTATTTTTTTTACTCATTAGCGGAGGCGGAAAGATTGTATACAAGTCGGTGGTGATGATCGTTTACTTCGGGCTGATAAACATTGTGGTTTTCTACATCAGTTATCTGCTCATCCTCCCGCGATTTTTAAATAAAAGAAAATATTGGTGGGGAGGCTTTGCCATCTTATTGCTGGTATTGAGCGCAGCACTTATTAAGTACGGAATGGCTACCGTTTTCCGCGACATTATTATGACCCACGGAGGGGGCAAGAAATACGTATTTACTTTCTGGGAATATTATTTGGGCGCAGTTTTTATCAACTGTTTCTTTGTTTTTTTGAGTACCGCCCTTAAGTTTATGGCCGATTGGTTTGTGAACGAGAAGGTTAAAAATGCTCTCGAAAATGAAAAGCTTATCGCCGAACTGGCCTTTTTAAAATCACAGATCAACCCGCATTTTCTGTTCAATACGCTTAATAATATCTATTCGCTCGCTTATCAGCATTCAGAAAAAACCCCCGAGGCTATTCTCAAGCTTTCTGAAATTATGCGTTATATGTTGTATGAAAGCAACGATGACATGGTTGAACTTAGCAAAGAGATCAACTATCTGCAAAATTATATTGAGCTGCAACGCCTTCGTTTTAAAAATCAGGCATTTGTAAATCTAATTATAAACGGGCAGGCAGGTAATCAGAAAATTATGCCGCTGGTTTTAATTTCTTTTGTTGAGAACGCCTTTAAGCATGGTGTAGCAACCCAGGTAGAACATCCTATTGATATCCTGATAAATATAGAGGGCGATAAACTGAGGTTTAAAGTGAGCAATAAGACAGCTCAGCAAAACAAGGACGATACCGGCGGAATTGGCTTGCCGAATGTAAAAAGAAGACTGGAACTCTTCTATAAAAATCGTTACCATCTGCAAATAAATCAACAGGCTGGTTTTTACACCTCAGAGTTGGTAGTAGATCTTAAACCTTAAATTTACCGGACCTTCTTTAATCAAACCTTTTAGTAACCATGATACGCTGCCTTGTAGTAGATGATGAACCTTTAGCACTGGATATTCTGGTGGATTATATTGCCAAGGTGCCGTTTTTAGAGCTGGTGGAAAGTACCACCAGTGCTATACATGGGCTTTCGCTTGTGCAGAACGACAACATCGACCTGGTTTTTTTAGATGTGCAGATGCCCGAACTTACCGGTTTGCAATTTCTAAAAATCATAAACGGTAAATGCGACGTAATTCTCACCACCGCTTATTCTGAATACGCTTTAGATGGTTATGACCTCGATGTTGTTGATTACCTTTTAAAACCGATAGCTTTTGACCGTTTTTATAAGGCAGCCCAAAAGGTGCAACAGCAAAAGCAAAATAGCAGCCCGGTTATGCCCGCCCAAAGCCAGGAAATGTCTTCTGCTAATCACACATTCATCTTCGTAAAAACCGAGCACAAAATCCAGAAAATTTACCTGGATGATATTCTGTACATCGAAGGATTAAAGGATTACATTTCCATTTTCACAAAAAACGAACGAATCATTACGCTGCAGAATATGAAGAAAATGGAAGAATCGCTTCCGGCCGGGCGTTTCGTTAGGGTTCATAAATCATACATCATAGCCCTTGATAAAATTGACTCAATTGAGCGCAGCCGTATTCAGATAACTGATAAAATTATCCCGGTGGGTGATACGTACCGGGAGCATTTTTTCAAACTAATTGATAAGCGGAACATTTAACTTTCTGCTCTGAAACCTCAACCATGCTGGTTCGCTTTAGGCGATATAGAAGAAACAGCGTACGGCGAGTTAGAATGACCATTCAAATTAAAAACATTTTCTTAATTTTAATCCTGCTTTAAATTTACCAAACAAAAATTCCATGAAAACAATATTATCCATGGCACTTGCCGTTGTACTTTTGGGTTCATCGGCCTGCAAAAAAGACAAGGAAGATCAACTGCTGATCAGGCTGGTTAACACGTCCATTTACCAGATGGACAACGTGCTGGTTCAGACTTCCGCCAGCAGCTCTCATTTAATCTTGTCATTAAAGCCCGGGGAATCATCAGAATTTAAAGTGTTTAGGTCTGCGTATCCAAATGCTTACCTCGAGGTAACGGTAAACGGCGAAAAGCTGGTACATCAGCCCATTGATTATGTAGGCTCAAGCTTGCTTAAATCTGGGAAACACAGCTACCTTTTAGATATTCAGGATTTTAACGGAATGCCTAATGTAAGTTTAACTTACCGCAATTTTTAAATCTGGCTTTGGCAGGAAACGCACAGCGATGTGATAGACCGGGCTGAAAAAAAGCCATCAACTCCTATCAACTTTTAGAAAGGAAGCTATGTACCGAAACCTGCGCCTTCATAACTAACTCTTCTATATTTTCGATTTCGGGTTCAATCGGCGGTAGCACGGTTATCCGCATAGTTTCGCCAAAACTCAAGGGGAACTTTCCGTACTGAACAATTTTCCACGAGCCGCTTATAGCTATCGGCACCAGCAGTGCATTAGGAGCTTTTTTAAGGATAGTTGCAATTCCGCCCACGGCAAACGGTTTTGGAATTCCATTGCGCGAGCGGGTGCCTTCCGGGAAAATCACTGCCGACCAGTTATTGTCGTGCATGCGTTTTCCGAGTTTCAGGATTTCGGCAACAGCCTGCTTTTTATCGGTACGGTCAATATTGGCGCCGCCGCCATGGTTAAGGTTGAAAGAAATGCTCGGCAAGTTTTTGGTTAGTTCTATTTTTGAGATGAACTTGGCGTGATGCTTCCTCAGATACCAGATAAGGGGCGAAATTTCGTACATACTCTGATGGTTAGCGATAAATATTATGGGTCTGTTTAACGGCAGATTTTGGCGATTTACAAATACAACCCGGCCTCCGATCAGGAGTAGCGAACTGGTTAAAAATAAGTTGAGGATATCTACCGATACCTTGTGCGCCCGGTAGCCGCCCAGCTTAAACGAGAGCCATTGGATAGGTTGAAAGATGCACAAAACCAGCCCGAAATAGAGATAATGAAGCGGACTGAAAACGTATCCGAGAAGTTTGTTCATCGGGCAAAAGTAAACATCTATGGCAATAAGCCTTCTGTGAGCATGATTTTTAACTTCATAATCGCGGCAACGCTTACAGAGTCTGTAATCTGACTTTCTAAAACCATCTGGTAAACTACGCTGAATTTGAGTTTGCGCAGGGTTAGCTGTTCAGTTTCTTCGGGTTGCGACTTACCGAAAGTCAATTCGCGGGCTAAATAAATAATTCCAAATTCGTCTGTTACAGAATTTGATAAATGCATACGCTGAATCTCTGTCCATGATGCGGCGCTAATGCCAGTCTCTTCCAGCAACTCCCGCCTGGCGGTCTCCAGCGGATCCGAACCCAACGGACAACCGCCCTCGGGTATTTCCCAGCTATAGCGCTTTAGCGGAAAGCGGTACTGGCCAACAATCCAGGTGTTCTCCTGTTGGTCGAGCACAATGATGCCTATCGCTAAATTTTTAAAATGCACTTCGCCGTAAATTCCCGTTCCGCCGGATGGATTTATAACGTTGTGCTCAACAACGCCAATCCAGGGATTATCGTAAATTTTCTGGCTGGACAGCGTTTGCCATGGATTTTCTTCAGACATAATTTTTAAGCGTTGAAAAGTAGCGGATAGGCTTAATTGGGCTGTTCATGTTCCATTTCTTTAAGCGCCAGCACAAAGTTTCCCATCGCCTTGCCAGGATCTTTTTCTTTCATAAAGTGCTCGCCCATTAAAAATCCGTTAAAGCCGGCCCTTTTTAATTCCAATATGGTTTTTTGCTCGCTGATACCGCTTTCGGAAATCTTTAAAAACTGATCAGGAATTTTAGAAACAAGGTTATATGAATGATCCAGCGAAACCGAGAAATCATTTAAATTTCGGTTGTTAACGCCAATGGCGTCCAGTTCATCGCAAAGGCTGCGCTCTAATTCTTCGCCGTTGTGCACCTCCAATAAAACGCTCATGCCAATACTTTTTGCCAGCACGGCCAGTGTTTTAATTTCAGAAGGAGGAAGTATTGCCGCAATGAGCAGAATTACATCCGCTCCCCAGGATTTAGCCTCCAGAACCTGATATTCGCTCAGCATAAAATCTTTCCTCAGCACGGGTATCTGATTGGCCAGGCGGGCTTTAACCAGATCTGCGCATTTACCGCCAAAAAAAGGCCCGTCTGTTAAAACGGATAAGGCAGAGGCACCAGCAGCGGCGTATTTTTGGGTTACATCTTTCACAGTTACCCGCCCGTTAATTAAGCCTTTTGACGGCGAGGCCCGCTTAAACTCAGCGATTATGCCGCTGCGCATTGGGTGCGTCACAAATTTCCTCAGGCTGTAGCACTCTCGGCTAAAACATTCACTTTCTGATAACTGGATTGCTGAGACTCGTTTTTTTGCTTCCGCGATCTCTTGTTTTTTGCGGATTACTATTTTGTCTAAAATAGTTTTGCCGGGGGTATTGTCGGTCATTTCTTTTGGTTGAGCCAGTTTTCAATAAGTTGTCTGCCGTGTTCCGTCAGAATTGATTCCGGATGAAACTGCACGCCTTTAACGTCCATCGTCCGGTGAGACAAGGCCATGATCACGCCGTTATCATCTTCGGCCGTTACCTTCAAAACACTGGGCAGGTTGTTCGAACTTACCGCCCAGGAATGGTATCTGCCGACCTGAAAATGTGGCGGGCAGTCCAAAAATAAGGATTCCTGCGGATCTTTAACAGTTAACTGCGTTGCCCGCCCGTGCACCGGTCTGGAGAGATTATATAGTTCGCCTCCAAAAACTTCGGCAAGAGCCTGCATACCCAAACAAATGCCTAATATGCTTTTGGTGGGAGCGTAGCTACGAATTACATCAAGCAACAGGCCCGCTTCTGATGGGATTCCCGGTCCGGGAGACAGCAATATTTTATCAAACCGCTCAATTTGCGGCAATTCAAATTTATCATTTCGCCAAACCGTAGCTTCATGGCCTGCTTCATTTAACAGGTGAACCAGGTTAAAGGTGAAAGAATCGTAATTATCTATAACCAGAATGCTATTCGATGCGTTATTCTCGGGCATTACCTTTGCATTTAAATTTTGTAAACTTTTGTGAACGACTTGGAATTGATCTTTAAAGTTTTTCTGCCATTTCTATCGCCCGCCTCAGCGCCATAATTTTATTATTTACCTCGTTAAGCTCGCTTTGCGGATCAGAATCAGCAACGATGCCCGCCCCGGCCTGATAATGCAGCGTATTTCCCTGGCTTAAAAATGATCGGATCATGATGGCATGGTTGAAATCGCCGTTAAAACCCATATAACCGATTGCACCACTGTAAAAGCCGCGTTTGCATTTTTCAAACTGATCTATGAGCGTCATGGCCATATATTTTGGCGCTCCACTCAACGTTCCTGCCGGGAATGTATCGCCCACTACATGAAATGGATTAACGCCCTTTTGCAACTGCCCAACCACTTTAGAGACCATGTGAATGAGGTGGGAGTAGTATTGGACTTCTTTGAACGATTTCACTTCTACATGTTCACAATGGCGGCTCAGATCATTTCGGGCCAAATCTACCAGCATAATGTGTTCGGCGTTCTCTTTCGGGTCATTCTTTAGTGATTCTGCCAACTCGCCGTCCAGCAACTCATTCCCGGTGCGTTTAAAGGTGCCCGCAATGGGGTATATAGCGGCCTCATTATTTTTTATGGTGAGTTGTGCCTCCGGCGAAGATCCGAATATGCGGAAATTCCCATAGTCAAAATAGAACAAGTACGGCGAGGGGTTGATGGATCGTAAAGCCCGGTATACATTAAACTCATCGCCTCTAAAAGATTGCGAGAATGCCCTTGACGGTACAATCTGAAAAATATCTCCGCGGTAGATATGTTTTTTTAATTTTTCGATGACGCCTACAAATTCCGCGTCGGTAAAATTGGATTCTTCGGGACCCGAAGCGTTAAATTTATATTCCGGAAAATTTTTGTTTTGGATTAGGTATTCTATTCGCTCCAGACTATTCGGCGCATCCTCTTCGGTTCTTTGTTCTAACAGGTGCAATTCATTTTTAAAGTGGTCAATAGCGATTATATACCGGTAAACATGGTACTGCATAAGCGGAATAGCCCGTTCGGGATGCGGCTGCGCCTTTAGCTTAATATCTTCGAAATGTTTGATCGTTTCATAGCTGAAATACCCGAAAAGGCCATTCGATATGAATTTGTAACCCTCCGGTTGGGTGCTCTCAAACGAATTAAGAAAAGAAGATATCTGTTTTTTTAAATCCAGCCCGCTGGCGTCGTATTCATGCGTTGTGCCGTCGGGGAAATAGGTCTTTAAGCGCTGTTCGTCTAAAGAAATGCCGGCAATAGGATCAAAACATACATAGCTCATGCTGTTTTCGCGGCTGTGGTAATCAGAACTTTCAAGGAGTATGCTGTTTGAAAATACATCGCGTAAGCGCAAATAAATGCTTACCGGAGTGGTGGTATCGGCAAGCATTGTTTTATGGGTGGTATGGAGCTTATACATGTTGCGTGTGCGAAGAAGCGATTGAATTTTTTAGGCTGAATTTCTTTCGGAATGTTTTTTTGCGGCTTTACCCTATAAAAAAAGCCCAACGTGGTTGAAGCGTCGGGCTTTATTAAGTTTAGGTTGATTGTCTTTCAAATACCCCCTCCGGCGCTTTGGTTAAAAAAGCCACCGCCACTTGCGGATATTTAACTGAAATGTCATCGTTCACAAAAATAGAAAGAAAATTGAAAGCCCGAAATTTTATGAAATTTGTGTGCCGCTGCCGAAAATAGGGCGGCCGCTTTGATAGATGGCTAATAAAATAACCAGTAGCGCCAGCCCGTAATACAATGCGATAGCCCGATGTTTATTCAACGCGTCAATGGCTCGTTTAGAGCGTGCATGACCAATTGTAATCAGCACCACCGCAAAAATCATCATTACCAGATGTTCTACCGTCCAATAGCGTAAGGTTGCATCTTTCATAGCTGCGCCCATATTGCTAAAAAGTACGTTCGGGCTAAAAAAGTAAAGAACAATGCCCACCAGCAGTTGCGTATGGGCTGATATCAAGGCAAAAAGGTTAATTTTCCGGTTGAGTCCGGTGTAGGGTTTCCGGCCAAACAGGTTTATGATTGCCATAACCAGAGCCAGCGCAAAAAGGATGATTACAATGTAACGGATGCCCGAATGCAGGCCAAGTAAAATCTTATACATACACTATCTTTTTTAATCAAAGTAACATAAAATGACGCTAAATTTTTAGCTCAAATAAATAAAGTCAGTATGGGCCGACTCCTTTACATACATGCAAGCCAATTTTTTTGGGATAGAAATTTCATTGAACCGAATTTTTCCAGCCTGGCTTTTTTTAATATATCAAAAAAGTTACGTGCCTTGCTGAAGGCGCACCCGATTAACCTTTAATTTGTGCTTTTTAAATTAAATCAATCTCAAATGAAGAGAACAATACTATTTTGTGCCTTGCTATTCTCCGTTTCAGGGCTACTTGCGCAGGAAACCTATCCGGTAAACGGTTCTTACGACGTGAGGCCGGGGCTGATCGCTTTTACCAACGCCAACATTGTGGTAAATGCCGACAAAACGATTGATAACGGCGTGATGCTGGTAAACCGTCAAAAAATTGAATCGGTGGGTACAGCCACGAAAATCCCGAAAGGATACCTGATTGTTGACCTGAAAGGAAAATTCATTTACCCCACGCTAATTGATGCCTTTAGCACGTATGGTTTGCCTGAGGTGCCGCGGGTGGAAAATGCCGGTCGGCAGCAGGTTTTTCTATCAAAGAAAAAAGGCCCCTATAATTGGAATGAAGCCATCAGACCTGAAGTGAAAGCCCGCAGTATGTTTTCTATGAATGAGAAAAAAGCGGAAGATTTAAGGAAAATGGGTTTCGGCACGGTTCAATCGGTTATTCGGGATGGCATTGCCCGCGGTACTTCGCTGATAAGTACTTTGAACAGCAGCAGCGATAATGAAGTCGTGCTAAATGGTGAATCTGCTGCGCATTATTCATTTGACAAGGGAACTGCCAGCACAGATTATCCGCAATCTTTGATGGGTGCTATCGCACTTTTACGGCAAACGTATTACGATGCGGCCTGGTATAAAAATCAAAAATCAGAATACAATATCTCTTTAGAAGAGTTTAACAAACTACAGAGCCTGCCGCAAATATTTGAGGTTGCAGATGTTTATGATGTTTTGCGGGCCGATAAAATTGGTGATGAATTTGGGAAACAATATATTTTTAAAACAGGAGGCAATGATTTTCTTCGGATTAAGGAGGTTAAGGCTACCAACGGAAGTTTTATTATTCCATTGAATTTCCCCAAAGCGTTTGATGTTGAAGATGCTGCCGACACGCGGAATGTGACCCTTACACAGATGAAACTTTGGGAACTGGCACCCGGCAATCCGGCGGCGATGGAAAAAGCGGGAATAACTTTCGCCATAACCGCTTCTGACTTAGAAAAAACTGCTGATTTCTGGACTAACCTGCGGCTGGCTATTGACAATGGCCTCAGCGAAAAGCAGGCGCTGAGATCGCTAACAGAAATACCCGCTCAAATGCTCGGATTAACAGAGCGGATGGGCACTTTGGAAAAGGGCAAGCTGGCTAACTTCATGATCACATCGGGAAACCTTTTTCAAAAAGACAACATCATTTACGAGAACTACACTCAGGGCGAGCGCTTGGTGGTAAGCAAAATGGATGTAACCGATCTGAGGGGAAATTATACGATGGCAATGGAAGGCTCTTCGCCGTCTGTGCTGAAAATCGGCGGCAAGCCGGGAAGTTACGATGTAAGTTTAGAGCGCAAAGGAACCGATAGTTTGAAGGCCAAAGTAACTATGGTGCGTAACGGAGACCTTGTGAATTTTTATTACAATACAACAAAACCTGCGGGCAGCATTCGTTTAAACGGATATGTGCATGCGGTAAATCCGATAATATTTAAAGGAACGGGATTGAATGCCAGCGGAAGTTCAATAAACTGGACCGCTACATTTGCCGAACCATTTAAAGAAGTGCTGAAATCGGAGGAGCCTAAACCGGTGTTGGCTACCGGGCCGGTTACCTATCCCTTTTTAGCTTTTGGATATACTGAGGCGCCGGTTCAGGAAACGGTGCTGTTTAAAAACGCTACCGTTTGGACCAACGAGAAGGAAGGCAAATTATTAAATACCGATGTTCTGATAGATAATGGTAAAATCAAATCCATTGGAAAGAACCTCTCGGCCGGAAAGGCCAAAGTTATTGATGCCACCGGCAAACATTTAACTGCCGGTATTATTGATGAGCATTCTCACATTGCCGCCGAGCGGGGTATAAATGAAGGTACGCAGGCCGTAACTTCAGAAGTTCGTATTGCTGATGTGATTGATTCTGAAGACATCAATATTTACCGTCAGCTGGCGGGCGGGGTAACCACCTCGCATATTTTACACGGCTCGGCCAACCCCATCGGCGGGCAGTCTCAACTTATCAAACTTCGTTGGGGGAAATCGCCCGAGGAGCTGAAATTTGGCGGAAATGACGGTTTTATAAAATTCGCCCTGGGCGAAAACGTAAAGCAAAGTAATTGGGGCGAAGGTAACAATATCCGGTTCCCGCAAACCCGTATGGGTGTTGAACAGGTTTTTGTTGATGCCTTTACCCGTGCCAAAGAATATAAAGCAGCCCGGACGGTGAAAGGGAACAACGTACGCCGCGATTTGGAGCTTGACGCATTGGTAGAAATTTTAGAGAACAGGCGATTTATTACCTGCCACTCGTATGTGCAATCAGAAATTAATATGCTGATGCATGTAGCCGATAGCATGGGCTTCAAGATCAATACCTTCACCCATATTTTAGAAGGTTATAAGGTTGCCGATAAAATGGCCGAACGCGGTATAGCCGGCTCGACTTTCTCAGACTGGTGGGCGTATAAAAATGAGGTGGCAGAGGCCATCCCGTATAATGGCGTGCTGATGAGTAAAGTAGGGGTGCTCACCGGATTTAATTCTGACGATGCCGAGATGGCCAGAAGGTTAAATCAGGAAGCAGGGAAAGCGGTAAAATATGGAGGTATGCCGCAGGAAGAGGCTTTAAAATTGGTTACCTTAAATCCTGCCAAAATGATGCATATTGATGACCGGGTTGGAAGCATCAAAGCCGGAAAAGATGCCGATCTGGTGCTTTGGTCCGATAATCCGCTGTCTGTTTACGCCCGTGCCGAAAAAACATTTGTTGACGGTATTGCCTATTGGGATTTTGAAAAGGATGAAATTAAGCAGCAGGAATTGGTTAAAGAACAAGCACGGCTGGTTCAAAAAATGATGGATGCCAAGGGCAAAGGTGCGCTGGTTCAACGTCCAAGTCCGGAAAAGCCCACGCTGTATAATTGCGAAAGCATCGAAGGGGTTTATGAAGAAAATCATGCCCAGCATTAAGTATTAAACCATCAATATTTATTAAAATCAAATTATGAACAAATATATTTTTGTCGTTTTTGCATCGCTCATCGCATGCCAGACCGCCTACGCCCAGCCAACTATTTATCCGGCAAAGCCGCAAACAAAACCCATAGCGGTTGTTGGGGCAACCATCCATACCGGTACCGGAAAGGTAATTGAGAACGGGTATATAACATTTGAGAACGGAAAAATAACCGCTTTGGGCGATGCTGCCAGCATAAAATCTGGTCCGAATACCGAAGTGATCAATGCGGCCGGCAAGCATGTTTATCCGGGGTTTATTTCGCCTATTACCAATTTAGGTTTAACAGAAATTGACGCCATCCGGGCCACCCGCGATTTTCAGGAAGTTGGAACCATCAATCCGCATGTACGCTCAATAATAGCTTATAATACCGATTCAAAAGTGCCGAATACAGTGCGCTCTAACGGTATTTTGCTGGCGCAGATTACGCCTGTTGGCGGACTTATTTCGGGCCAGTCATCGGTGGTAGAATTAGATGGCTGGAACTGGGAAGATGCCAGTTATAAAACCGATGTGGCGGTTCATTTAAACTGGCCGAGCAGCCGCTTGTCAACCAGTCAGTTTGCTCCGCCGGCAGATACGCAACGCGAACGGATGCAAGCTGCCATGAATAATCTGGAATCGTTTTTTGCCCAGGGGCAGGCCTATGTACAACTTGAAAAGCCCGAAGTTGTGAATGCCCGGTTTGCTGCAATTGCAGGTTTGTATAACGGGAGCAAAAGGCTTTTTGTTGATACAGATAATTCGAAGGACGTGATTGCCGCCGTCACTTTTTTCAAGCGGTTCGGGATTAAGCCTGTTATTGTGGGCGGGGCAGAAGCTCATCTCATTACCCGGTTCCTGAAGGATAATGATATATCGGTAATTCTGCACAAACCGCACAGCTTGCCAGATCGGGTTGAAGACGATGTTTACCTGCCTTACAAGCAGGCCAAACTGATGCACGATGCGGGGATCAACTTTGCCCTGAGCGTTGCGGGTTACTGGCAACAGCGCAACCTGCCTTTTATGGCCGGCACCGCCGCCGCTTACGGTTTGGATAAGGAGCAGGCCCTTGCGGGAATTACTTTGAACACTGCTAAAATTTTAGGGATCGATAAAACTACCGGCAGCCTCGAAGTAGGCAAAGATGCTACCTTGTTTATTTCTGCGGGCGATGCATTGGATATGTTGGGAAACGATGTGGAAACCGCATTTATCAGAGGAAAGAACCTGGACATGGATAATCTTCACAAGCAGCTTTTTGAGCGTTATACCCAAAAATATCAGGTCGAAGGGAAATAAATCAAGTTCGGTCTAAAAAATATAAGCTCCCGGCATTGTGCGGGAGCTTATAAACCAACCATTATAAACCAAAGTTCTTGTGTCAGAAGTAATGCGGCGTAAGCAAATAGGTAATCGAAGCGGGTTTTCGCTCTAAAAGCCTTATTGCTTTTTTTGGCCGTAGCTTATTACAAATGTAGGGCACCCATACTTTTATTGCAAATTTATTAAGTCGGCAAGATTATTTTTACAATTGTGCTAACTACTTTTGGAATAATAACCTACATTTAAAATTTAAATGGAAAATCGCAACCAAAATTTCGAACTTGATAATCTTGATACTCAGATCCTTGGTATTCTGATGGCCGATGCCACCGTTCCTTATACAGAAATAGCGAAAAAGCTTATCGTTTCCGGCGGCACCATTCACGTTCGGATGAAAAAGATGCAGGAGCTGGGCGTTATAAAGGGAGCTAACCTGATTATTGATCCGCAAAAAGTAGGCTTTGATATTTGTGCTTTTTTAGGGATATACCTTGAGAAAGGATCGCAATATCACGACGCTGTTGAGAGCTTAAAACAAGTAAAAGAAATTGTAGAGATGCATTATTGCACCGGCGCCTACAGCATTTTCGCCAAAATAATCTGCCGGGATACCAACCATCTACGCGAAGTGCTAAACCAAAATATTCAGGAGCTCAAGGGAATACAGCGCACAGAAACTTTTATTTCTCTTGAAGAAAGTATAAAAAGGCAAATCACCTTAGGCTAACCGCATTTATTGTTCAATCAGCTCCAGAATTTCCAGTTGGGCTATAATTTGATCTTCTGTAACCGGATAATCTTTTCCCTGGCGGATAGTTTGAAACACAGTTTCAAATAAGCCCATATAATCGCCTTTCTCGGAGGCTATTTTCTCGGTTGTTTTGTCGCCATTTGCGTTGAACGTACTGAGCAAGCCTTCGCTTTCGGGTTTCTCAAAACCAAAGCCATCATCGTCCGGAAACATCCCGGCTTGCAATTGCTCTTCCTGCATATCGCAAAAACCTTTTATAAACGAGCCCTTGGTGCCGTGGATAATAATTCCAGGCTGCGGCTCGGCAACAAGCATACTCACCGTAATAAACACGTTTAACTGCTCCGGGTAAACTAAATGCAGATGCCCGTAATCATCCACCTCTGTGCCCTGGCGATACCTGCCCAACGTTTTATAAAATTTAATCGGTCTCCCGTACATCGCAATTGCCTGATCAAGCAGGTGTGCGCCCAGGTCAAACAAAAAGCCGCTTCCGGGAACCGCGGTTTCTTTGAAAGTTTTAGGTCCTATAAAATTCCGGTACCTGTCAAACCGTAAATGCATTTCAACAATTTTACCCAGCCTTTTACTTTCTATAACCTGCTTTGTAGCCAGAAAATCACTTGACCAGCGCCTGTTTTGATATATCAGAACCTTTTTGCCGGTTTGCCTGCCCAGATTAAAAAGCTCTCGTGCTTCGGCCACAGTGGTTGTGGCGGGTTTTTCTATCAGCACATGTTTGCCAGCCCGGAGTGCTTTTTTTGCCAGCTCAAAATGAGTGTTATTGGGGGTGTTTATCACCAGGAGTTCCAACGTTGGATCTTTCAAAATTTCCTCCAGACTATCATAACTCGTAATTTCGGGATAGTCATTCCGGGCCGATTTCTGGTTGCGCTCTAACACCGCTTTTAAGACAAAGCCGGGGTGTTGGTGCAGAAAAGGAGCATGAAAAATTTTTCCCGACATGCCGTAGGCTAATATTCCGGTTACTATTGGCTGATCCATATTGCTTTTTTATGATATTCCAAATATAGAAAATGGAATGCAACCCAATAAGTTTTGGCTAAACTTGCATCCTTATAGATTAAAATGACAGCCGCAGAAACCAATTTAAAATTTGCCGAATTGCAGCAACGCATCGCCAGCGATTTTGATAATGAAAAGCCTGATATGAAGGTGCTGCTATTCCTTATCGGCGTGCAGGAGCTGGGGCAGGGCCCAAGAAAATTCAGCAAACGCCAAAAGGAAGAACTAATGCACATTGCCAATTGCCGCTTGTTTAGCGAACTCGGTTTTTACGAACTGGAAGGCCTTGACCAGGACGGCTGGCCGCACTGGAAACTGATGAAACCGATTCCGGCATATACGCTGCTTGAGCAGGAAATGGTAATGAAATCATTAATGGTTACCTATTTTGAGAATTTGTAGGCCCGATTCCAGTCCCTCATCCAAAAAATAGTAATTTTCAGCTATCAAAATTATCTTTAAAAATGAAATCAGTATTATCCATCTTCTTTATCCTGCTCTCTTTAAGCTTATTTGCCGCAAAACCCAATCACAGCTTTGTCCGTGTTACAACGGATAAAGGCGAATGTGTAATTATGCTTTATAACCAAACCCCGGCCCACCGTGATAATTTTCTGAAGCTGGCTAAAAATGGTTTTTATAACGGCACGTTATTTCACCGGGTTATAAAAGAATTTATGATTCAGGGTGGCGATCCCGATTCTAAAACCGCTGAGCCGGGCTCGGCTTTAGGAAGCGGTGATCTGGGCTATACCGTAACTGCCGAGTTCCGCGATAGCCTCTTCCATAAAAAAGGGGTTTTAGCTGCAGCACGTGATAACAATCCTGCAAAAGCATCCAGCGCAAGCCAGTTTTATATTGTGCAGGGCAAAGTATGGACCGATGAAACACTGGATAATGTTCAAAAAACCCGTATGAACGGTCGGCAGATACCGGACAGCCAGCGGGAAGTATACAAGCGCATTGGCGGAACTCCGCACCTGGATCAAAATTATACCGTATATGGCGAAGTTGTAAAGGGTTTGGAAATGGTAGATACTATCGCTGCCGTAAAAACCGGCTCTGCCGACAGGCCAACGGAAGATGTTCAAATGGAAGTGAGTATTTTGAAGAGACGCGAAGCCAGAAAACTGGAAAAACAGCTCGGTCTTAAAAATAATACACTTTAAAACCCCGATCTGCTATAGCTTAACACTCAAATCTCCTTACGCAAGTTCTCTCTTTGAAAATCATCACATACAACGTTAACGGCATCCGCTCGGCGATCAACAAAAATTGGTTGGCCTGGCTTCAGGCAACAGAAGCAGATGTGGTGTGCCTGCAGGAAATTAAATGCACACCAGACCAGTTCGCCGATATCATTCTGCTTGAACAAATGGGGTACCAGCATTATTGGAACCCTGCCGAAAAGAAAGGGTACAGCGGTACGGCTATTTTTACCAGGAAAGAGCCGAGGCATGTTGAATATTTATGTGGGATAGATGATTACGACCGTGAGGGACGTATTATCAGGGTCGATTTTGACGATTTTTCTGTAATGAGTTCGTATTTTCCGTCGGGATCAAGCGGCGAACACAGGCAATTATTTAAATACCGGTTTTTAAGTGATTTTCAGGAATACATCAATCATTTGAAAATTGAATTTCCAAGATTGATAATTTCCGGCGACTACAATATTTGCCACCAGGCTATTGATATACACAACCCAAAATCTAACGCCAACTCTTCGGGGTTTTTACCAGCCGAACGCGAGTGGATGGAAAACTTTTTGCAAAGTGGATTTATAGACTCGTTCAGGCATTTTAATCAGGAACCTCACAATTATACCTGGTGGAGTTTCCGTTCGGGTGCAAGGAACCGTAACCTGGGCTGGCGCATTGATTACAATATGGTTAGTGAGCCACTACGCGGGAATCTAAAAAGGGCGGCACTTTTGCCCGAAGCAAGGCATTCTGACCATTGTCCGGTTTTGCTGGAGCTTGCCCTTTAAGCCCGGCGATGTTTATTGGCAGAGGGAAAGCTTCGCGGAAGCAGCAGCCATTTTATCAATTTATTGTCGAACAAGGTGAACAGTAATCGGCTGCTCAATGGCCGAATTCCCAGATTTTATCTGGAGTAACGCAGGCGTTTAGTTTTTTATCGAACTGGTTCAGGTCCTCCACTTCGTCAACCGGATCAAAAAATGATAGTCCGATCTTTTTCACATCCGGCCTGCAGGTATCAATAAACCGGTCGTAGAATCCCTTGCCGTAACCCACGCGGTTTCCTTCCACGTCAAAAGCAACGAGCGGCATAAATACCACATCAATTCGCTGGGGCGAAATAGTTTGACCGAATATCGGCTCTGGAATGCCAAAACTGTTCCGGCCAAGAATGGTGTACTCCGGATCGAACAGAAAATTTTGCATTTCAAGGGTTTCGAAGTTGGTTTTGGGAATAACCAATCGCAGGGCCGGCTCCTGCTCTCTGAAATATTCAATAATAGAAAACGTGTCTACTTCTTTCTGATCGCTTATAGGCAAAAAAACATGCACGGTTTTAAACTGTCTCCAATTGATGTGGCCTATCTGATTGATAAGCTTTTCATTGAGATTCCAGTACTGCGAGCGGCTTAAATTTTTACGTCTGTTTAAGAAAATTTTGCGGATAGCGGCCTTGTTCACTTTGCTAATGTAATAAAGTTTTCCGCCCGGTGCAGTTTCAACTTGAATAAAGAAAATTGTTAAAAAAAGCGGCCCTGAATTTCTTCAGGACCGTTTCTATCAACCTAAACCTAAACTATTCTTTACTATCTTCTTCGGCTATTTAACGCGTTCAACATATTCGCCGGTACGGGTATCTATCTTCACTTTATCGCCCTGGTTTACAAACATGGGCACTTTAATTTCTACATCATCGCCTACGGTAGCACTTTTAAGGGCATTGGTAGACGTGTCGCCTTTTACGGCCGGCTCGGTGTAGGTTACCTCAAGCTCAACAAATGAAGGCGCCTGCGCCATTATGGGTTCTTCGCTTTCAAAAGAAACAATTACGTTCATGCCTTCTTTTACAAAACGCGAGGCCTGACCAAACAAGGATTTGGGAATGTTAAACTGCTCAAACGACTCATTGTCCATAACCACATAATAATCGCCATCCTCGTACAAATATTGGTAATCACGTGTTTCTACCCGGCAAATTTCTACCTGCTCGTCGGTCCCTAAGCGGGCTTCTACGGTTTTGCCCGATTTAATGCTGCGCAATTTGCCGATGTAAAAAGCTCCGCCTTTGCCGGGAGTACGGTGGATAAATTCTTCTACCGTTACCAGATCGCCATTGTAGCGCAGAATATTTCCGTTTTTTACTTCTGAAGCTTTTGCCATAATTTTTTTACTACACGGGCCCGGTAAGTGGAGGTTATTTCAAGCCGCAAAGATAGATTTTTTGCTAAATAACTGAAATCTCAGGTTATTATTTTTTTTGCGAAGGCATATTTGATCAGGCCAACTGTATTTTTAGAGTTTGTTTTGCGAAGCAAATTTTTGCGGTGGGTCTCAATAGTCCGCTCGCTTAACATCAGTTTCTGAGCTATCTCGCGAGTGGTCATTTCTAAAATAAGCATCCTTAGAATTTCACTCTCCCGTTCAGAAAGCTCAGCAGTATAGTCATCAGTCTGATGCAAATTTCTAATCAGCAGACGGTTAATTTCCGGACTCCAATACTGCCCATCTTGACTAACAATGCCAATGGCCCGCATAATTTCCTGCTGAGCATATTTTTTTAGAATGTAGGCATCGGCCCCTGCCGAAATAATTTCCTGAACTAAAGGCGCATCGTCATGCATACTCAGAACGATGATCTTGATAGAGGGCTGCAACTTTTTCGCCTCTTTAACTAACTCTAAACCGCTCATCTCCGGCATACTATAGTCGGTTATCAGAATATCAACAGCATCTTTCCGCATGTAAGAAAGGGCATAATTGGCATTGGTTGTTTTGGCCACCAATAGCAGATCCTCCTGTTTTCGAAGCAGTGATTCCAAACCGTCCAGCATGATGGCATGATCATCAACCAATAATATTTTTGTGCCCATTTTACAATGATAATTCTGAGGGAATTAAAACCTAAATTGCTTAAAAATAAAGTATTAATTGAACCAAAGGATATAAACTTATGCGTGCTATATTGTTTTTTATTCTCTTAACCCCGTTTTTTTCTTTAGCCCAACATCCCGCATCAGTTCAAAAGTTACACGCCGAACTTCGAAAACAGTCCCCCGGCATACAAAAAGTCAGGTACTACGATCAATTAATATCAGAGGTTCAAGGCCTTGACCCCGTTTTAAGCCGCCAGTTGATTCATCAGCTTTACCAGCTTTCAGATCAAATTAACTCGCCGGAAGGCGAGGCCCTTGCGCATTATCAGAACGGCGTTTATTATAATATGAAAGGCAAATTTGATTCGCTGCTGCTATTTGCAGAAAAATGTATGGCTGTTTCAAAAAAAAATAATTTGCCGTTTACGCAGGCTTTCGCCGATCAGCTTACCGGGACATACTACTGGCAGACCGGGCAGTTTGACAAGGCGTTAAATTTCCATTTGAAGGCTTTGCGCATTCGCGAGAAGTTGAATGATCAGCCTGGAATCGGTTCAAGCCTTGCAAGTTTAGGCGCCGTGAGCCTGAGCAACGATAAATTGCCCGCCGCAAAAAACTATAGCACGAGAGCGTTGGAGATTGCTGAAGAAATCCGCGATCATAAACTGATGCTGCGGAGTTTGCATACGCTGGCCAACGTTTATGGAACGGAGGGCAAGTACAGTCGGGCTTTGGCATTTGATGAGCAGGCGCTAAAAATTTGCGCCGTTACCGGCAACAAGCGTAGCTATGCCGAGATTTATAGCAATATGGCGCTCTGCTTTTTTTACCTGGGCAATTATCAGGGATCAATAAATTATCATGAAAAGGTGCTTGAAATTGATCGATTTTTTAATGACGATAAACAAATCGGCGACACGTATTTGAATCTTGCGGCTGTTTACGCAGCAAAAAAGGATAACCAGAAAGCCGAGGAACTGCTAAACCGGTCTGTTAATTTGTTTTTGAAAACCAGGTATAAATCTGGTTTGAGAAACGCTTACGAACTTTTAAGCAAAACATACCAGCAAATGGGCGACGATAAAAATGCCCTGGCCGTTTTGCAAAAATACCTGCAAGTGGCCTCTGAAATTAATAATGAGAAGAATGACCAAAATATAGCCAGGCTGAATGTTCAGTACGAAACCGAAAAACGGGAACAGAAAATAAAGGAATTAAGTCAGAACTTTACCATCCAAAAATTAGAAATTCAACGGCGCAACATTCTTCTGGCAATTGCATCGGGAGTTATTGTTGTTGTATTTGTGTTTGCATATCTGCTGATAAACAGGCGCAAACTGCTTGAGCATGCCCGTTTTCAAAAAGAATTAAATAAGCAGCAGCAGTTAGCCGCAAAAGCAGTGTTTGCGGGTGAAGAGCAGGAACGCAGGCGCATTGCTGCCGAGCTGCACGATGGTGTTGGCCAAACCCTTTCATGCGCACTGATGAACTTGAACCGCCTGTTTGAGAATTTGATGCTCAAAAATCACGACAATGATCTGGCCCGGCGGTCTATGGCTTTGTTAGCGGATGGTTATGATGAGATGCGATCTATTTCGCACCAGATGATCCCGAATTCATTGTTAAAAAACGGGCTGGCCAGCGCATTAACCGCTTTTATAGGTAAAATAGACAAGCCCGGGCTGATAATTAATTTAGATGTAAGCGGAATGCATAGCCAGATAGACGCTCAAACCGAAACCGCCATTTATCGGGTTGTGCAAGAAGCGGTTAATAATGTGATCAAACATTCAAAAGCCACCAAACTTTTCATTTCTGTATTGAGCCATGCGGACGACGGAATCGAAATTACTGTAGAGGACAACGGCATTGGTTTCGATCTGGCGGCAGGAGATATGGGAAATGGGATCGGATTGCAAAATATAAAGACGAGGATAGGTTTTTTAAAAGGCTCAGTAGAAATTGATTCATCGCCGGGGAGAGGAACCCTTTTGGCCATTAACATTCCGGCAGCGCTTTGTACGGCATAAAAAAAGCCACCCCGAAGAATGGCCCTTTCTGTTCCTTTCCAAATGTTACCGATATCTGAAACCCGAGGCTGATTTTCCGGCAGAATAAATAATGCCGTCAACTGAGGTTCCGTTACCCTGGATTTTCTTGACCATTCGCTCAATATCTTCCTCAATAGAATTATTGATTAAACCGCCGGTTATGTATGATTTCCACTTGATGCCGCCACCTTTGCTGGTTAAAACTTCGTAATCTTTAAGGGGTTCTGCCAACACGAAGGTGTCCATTCCGTTTATTTTCTTTACCCGGGCAATCCCCTTAGTGGTTGGCGTAGCTTCATCTTTAAATCGAATACCTACCACCCGTTTGCCTGATGAATAAACTACCGCATCAATCCTGGAGTTTTCTTTCATGGCCCGGCGCACAAAATTGGATGCCTTATCCGCGATGCTCTCGTTGACCATACCGCCGGTAATGGCCGATGTTGTGCTAATTCCGTTGCTTACGTCGCTGATCACTTCGTAATCCCGAACCGGTTCGCAAAGCATATAAATCTCAACGCCCTGCAGTTTGCTAACCCTTGCAAGTCCCTCTTCATCCTGGGTGGTTTTAAAGCCAAAGATCGCCAGAATGGCAAAACCGACTATTAATGTGTAAATTCTTTTCATGATATAATTCCGTTAGTAACGCCTCTAAATTACTATCGGCAATCTGTTCTGGAATCAGTATTTACACGGAGCGGCAGCGCAAAAAATACGCAGGTCGTTCGGTCAACTAATCTTTGAGGGTTTCTTCAAACAACTTAAATATCCGCTTATACTCGTCAGTCCAGCTTGAAGGTTGGGTAAAGCCGTGGTCTTCTACCGGGTATACCGCTAACTCCCAGTTGTTCTTTTTAAGTTCAATCAGTCGCTGACTGAGACGCACAATATCCTGAAAGTGAACATTTTGGTCAACCATACCGTGGGCCATCAGCAAATCTCCCTTTAAGCCATCAGCAAAATAAATGGGCGAACTTTTTTTGTAAGCGATAGAATCTGTAGAAGGTTCGTTTAAGATGTTGGAAGTATAGCCGTGGTTGTAATGGGCCCAATCTGTAACAGAGCGCAAAGCCGCCCCCGATGCGAATACATCGGCTTCGGTAAAAAGAGCCATCAGGGTTATGAAGCCACCGTAAGAGCCGCCGTACAAACCCACATTTTTAGGATTTACGGCATATTTCTCCGTGAGAAGTTTAACACCATCAACCTGGTCAGATAAATCTTTGCCGCCCATGTGCCTGTAAATTCCGGTGCGGTGGTTGCGTCCGTACCCGGAACTCGCTGTATAATCTATATCCAAAACGGTGTAGCCATTATCGGCCAATAAATTATTAAACATGTACTCCCTAAAATATTGGCTCCACCAATAATGCACGTTCTGCAAATAGCCGGCACCGTGCACAAAAACCACAGCTGGTTTGTTTGCGTGCGGTGTTTGGGGGCGATATAATCTGGCGTAAACCGTGTCGCCGTGGCGGTTTTCAAAACTGATCATTTCGGGCTTACGCCAATTGTAGGCATCAAACTCAGCACTGGTTGATTGGGTGAGTTTTACCGCCTTTGCACCCGCTTTGTTGGGTTGCAGGTACAATTCCCAGGGTTTGTTCGAGGTAGAATGCCGTATGGCCAACCATTTTTCATCCGGCGAAAGCGAAACCTCATTACCCCCAGGCATACTGGTTAATTTAACTGGTTTGCCGCCCGTTACCGGGATGCGGTAGAAATGCGTAATTCCCGGATGATCTATATTTGCAGTAAAATAGAATGTCTTTTTATCTGCCGCGAGCTGCAGTGACTGAACCTCAAACTTGCCGCTGGTAAGCTGTTTTTTCTGGAGGGTTTTAACATTAACCGCGTAGAGGTGAGAGTAACCACTCGCTTCGCTCTGGAAATAAAACGTTTCGTTATCAACAAAACCAAAATTGCCGCCGCCGTATGAACCGCCGATACCGGGTCCGCCAATCCAGGCCTCATCGCGTTGCCGGTCCAGCAAGGTTAGTGCGCCGGTTGCCCCGTTCAATTTCATAATCCAGCGGTCTTTGTTGTCCTGAGAGTTTACGATCATCACAGCCGCGGTACCCTCATCGTTCCAAAACGGACCGTTTATTACTACCTGCCGGTCTTCGTTCTTTCTCTTTCGCTCCTGCAATTGTTCGGGATAATCTTTTAAATAGTCGGGCAGATCTTTTATGCCGGGAATGCCGGCTGTCTGGATTTTAAAAATAGTGTCTCGCTCGTTATCGTAAACGTAACTCTCAAAAGTTGGCAGCGGATTTCCTACTTTGGTACGGGTAGCAATATCTTCTGTATAGCCCGAGCCGGTTACGTAGTTGGGCACTATAGTGGTTTTGCTTCCTTCGGCAGGCTTGCCTACCCTGAAACTGATTATATTTTCATCGGGGCTCAACCGCAGATTGCTGACAAAACTTTTTTCGGGCAGAAAAAATTCTTTTGGTCGTTTTACTTCAAGCGCTAACCGCTCCCGATCATTCATTTCCGCATCGTCCCGCTTTTGGCGGAGGGTTTCAAACTCATCTAACTGATCTTTTTTTAGCCAATCGTTCTGACTGCTTAAGGCTGGTTCTTTCGGTTTTTTGCTTCGGGTAAAATTGCTCAGTTGTTCCAGGCGGCCGTTGACTAATGAAACGCTGAACAAATTATCGCCCCGCTGAAAAATAATTTTGCGACCGTCTTTGCTGAATGCGGGGTTACTTTCCCGGTCAACGGTTTGGGTAAGCTGTATTTCTTTGTTGTCTTTTATGGAGTAAACAACCAGATCGCCGCTACGCTCAAAAAGCAGTTTGCTCCGGTCCTGATTGTAAATCAAGCTGCCGCGATTTAAAGATTTACGACTTTGCAAATCAACCTTAACCGGAGTCTGGTCATTCAGCCCGATCTGGTACATCTCGTTCCGTCCGGCATGGTCACGGTTCCAGTCAAAATAAATCTTGCGGCTGTTAGCATCCCATTGAATGTCTGTTGGCGATACGCCCATCCATTTTGGGTCACGCATAATTTTTTCAACGGTGAGTTGCTGGGCGTTAGCTTCCGCGAAAGCGAACAATAAAAACGACAGCAGCAGATAATAATTTTTCATATTTTCGATAATTTTTTAAGCGGGACGGTGCGGTTACCCGTTAGTTATGTTTCTGCCTTTTTATTTCACACGGCATGTTTTCAAAGGCGTTTAAGATAACAGGAAGATTGTGAAATCTGCAAACAGCAACAAAAATGTTATGGGTAAAGATATTCCGCAATTTTAATTAGCTACAAATAGCCATTGCTACGGCAACCGCACTTACGGAATTTAGCTTTTCTAATCCGGGGGAAACCTTTTTGTTTCCGTTTAACACGATGAAGAAACCTGACCCCTTCGTTTCCTGCATTATGCCTACCTACAACCGGCGCAAGTTTGTGCCGAACGCCATCCGATATTTTCTCCGGCAGGATTATCAGAGCAAAGAGTTGATTATTGTGGATGACGGAACCGACTGCATAGAGGATTTGGTGCCGGACGAACCGAATATCCGGTACTACCGTTTAGCCGATAAAATAACGCTTGGTGCTAAACTCAACCTTGGCTGCGAGTTGGCTGGGGGAGAACTGCTTGCCAATTGGGACGATGACGATTGGTACGCTGCACGCCGACTAAGCTATCAGGTTTCTGAGCTTTACAATGCAGAAGGCGATGTTTGCGGATTAAACCAGCTTTGGTATTATGACGCAGAGAAACAATGCGGCTACTTTTACAGCTATCCTGCTGAAGAAAAAATGTGGCTTTTAGGAAGCTCGTTGTGCTATAAAAGGTCTTTTTGGAAACAACACAAGTTCGCCGAAATTAATGTGGGCACCGATGCCCTGTTTGTTTGGTCAGCCCCGCCCGGTCAGGTTTGTGCTTTAGCAGATTATAACATAGCCGTTCACACCATCCACAGCCAAAATGTGAGCAAAAAAAATACGGACAATGCCTGGTGGAAATCCTGCTCTGTGAATACGCTCAAGGAAATTATCAAGGCAGACTGGGCGGGTTTTGCCCAACATTCTGTTAACACTATCTCTTTAAAAAACAGGGAATCATTGCAGATAAATGGCAAGGCCAAAAGAGCTTACACCTCGTTAAAAAACCTGTATATCTGCATGGTTCATGAGCGTGAAGATTGCATAGTTGATCTGATAAGGAACCTGCACTTCCACGATCCCGATTCGGCAATTATTCTGTATAACGGAAGTGGAGATACTCATTTGCTTTCCGCTGATTTTCCGTTCGAAAAGTTTGGAGCGGTAATTCATCCATCGCCCGCAAAGGCAACGCATGGCTATCTGTTTGAGCATGCCTTAAACTGCATGGAGTTTGCCCGGAGAAATTTCAGCTTTGATATCCTGACGATTGTGGATTCAGACCAAGTGGCGCTGCGGCCGGGCTATTCAGATTTTATGAGTCGTTTTTTTGCTGATAAGCCGAACGCGGGTCTGCTTTCCAGTTATCCCGGGCGAATAGATCAAAACAACCAGCAAGTATGGACAGCCCGGCAGGCTTTCAAGGAGTTTGATCTCTGGAAACCATTTTTAACAAAGTTTAACGGGGGAGAAAATCAATTCGTTCATTGGAGCTTCTGGCCGTCAACCGTTTTCAAAAGCGATGCTGTTAGTGAAATTTTAAAAGTGTGGAAGCGGGATAAGAAACTGAGAGAGATTATGACCCGAACAAAAATTTGGGCCACCGAGGAAATCGTGTTTCCAACGCTGGTGAAGCTTTTGGGTTTTAATATCGAAAAAAATCCATGCAGCGATGAATACATAAAATACAAACAGACCTTTCAGATGGATAATCTCCAACAGGCCTGCGCCACCGAAAGCGCTTTTTGGATGCATCCGGTTGCCCGCAATTACAATGATCCGCTGCGACAATACGCCCGGGAAGCAGCAAATCATTACTGCCCTGTATATAAACCGGGTCGAGTTGGCACAGAAAAGCCTTCGGTAATATTAACCACCAGATTGTTTGATGAAATGCGGAAAATTGATGGCTGGCTTACCGATAAGGAGGCTGAGCTGCTGCTTTCAGTCGGCATGAAAAGCTGCATTGATCTGCCCGGGCCGCACCATATTGTAGAAGTTGGTAGTTATAAAGGTAAGTCAACCCTGGTGCTTGCCGGAGTTGCGAAATGGTTTTTTAGCGATGCCCGCGTATTCGCGATAGATCCGCATCAGGGAACCGTTGGAGCTGCTGATCAGGGTTTGAAATCGGTGGAACCTTCCCTCGCTGCTTTTGAAAAGAACCTGGTTGCAGCCGGTGTAAGAGATCAGGTTGAGCTCATTGCCGATGTTTCTTACCAGGTTAAATGGTCTTCGCCAATTTGTTTCCTTTTTATTGATGCGCTGCATGATTATTTTAATGTAGCCCGCGATTTCTGGCATTTTGCCTCCTGGCTAAATACGAACAGTTATGTAGCCTTCCACGATTATGCGGCATATTACCCGGGTGTTGTTTCCTTTGTTGATGAATTGATAGACTCGGGAGAATATAGATACGTCCAATTGGAAGAAAGCCTGATGGTTTTGCAGAAAACCTGATGGAATTCTCCATCAGCATATAGCGTTGCACAACAATTTTTAGCCTCGCTGTCCATGTAAATTATTTGTGCCGGTTTACATTGCATCAGTTTTTTGGTTATTTTGCCCGTAACTCATTGAATCAATATGTTTAAAATCTTCTCCGGCCTGTTTTTGCTGTTTCCCCTATTTGTTCAGGCTCAGTATACACCGCTTTTAAACTCAGCGGAAATCAAGTCGGATTTACTTAGGCTTAATTCGGTCGGCAGTGTTTTGTACGTGGCCGCCCATCCGGATGATGAAAACACCCGGTTGCTTTCTTACCTGGCAAAGGAAAGAAAACTTCGTACCGGCTATTTATCTGTTACCCGTGGCGACGGTGGCCAGAACCTCATCGGTAACGAGCAAAGCGAACTGCTTGGCCTGATACGCACCCAGGAACTACTTGCCGCACGGCGCACGGATGGTGCCGAACAATTTTTTACCAGAGCCACAGATTTCGGCTTTTCTAAAACCGCTGACGAAACTTTTAGGATTTGGGGAAAGGAGCAAATACTTTCAGACGCAGTTTGGATCATCCGTAAATTCAGGCCCGACGTAATTATTACCCGTTTCCCGGAGGATGCCCGAGCCGGGCATGGGCACCACGCAGCATCGGCTATCCTGGCGCACGAAGCATTTATCGCGGCAGCAGACCCGAAACGTTTTCCCGGACAACTTAAATTTCTACAGCCCTGGCAGGCTAAGCGCATTGTTTGGAACACCTTCAATTTTGGCGGGACCAATACCACGTCAGAAGATCAGCTAAAAATTAACGTTGGCATTTTTAATCCTTTGTTGGGTAAGGGCTACGGAGAAATTGCTGCCGAAAGTCGCTCAAACCATAAAAGTCAGGGTTTTGGCAGCAGCAGGCAGCGTGGAGAGTCATACGAATATTTTTCTGCCATTGCCGGCGATAAAGCCTCGGGCGATTTGTTTGCGGGGATAGACCAGACCTGGAGCCGGGTTAAGGGTGGCGAAGCTGTTGGAAAGTTGATTAGCCAGGCTAATGCCAGTTTTAACATCACAAATCCTGCGGCCTCGGTCAATTCGCTGTTAACTATCTTGGATGCCATACTAAAGTTAGACGATGGGTACTGGAAATCGGTGAAAGAACAGGAGACAGAAAACCTGATTGCGGCTGCCGCCGGATTATGGTTTGAAGCAAACGCTACTGCGCCCGTTCAGGCCGTTAACCAGTTTTTTAAGGTGAATTACCAGGTTATTTTAAACAGCCAACTCCCGGTTAGTTTCGCAATTGGCAAAGCAGCCGGCCTAAACTCCGCTTACCAGGAGTTGGAAAGCGGAGTATTGCTAACACAAACAGACAGCCTGAAATCTGAAGAGATCAGTCAGCCGTATTGGCTCAAAGAAAAAAGCGAAGTGGGTTCGTATACCATCAGCAATCCGCAGTGGGTGGGTTTCCCTGAAAATCCGGAAACGTTAAGCGTCTTGTTTAATTTCAAGCTTAACGGAAAAAATGTTTCATTTAAGCGGCCGGTTACCTATAAATCAACAGATCAGGTGCGTGGCGAGGTTTATCAGCCTTTGGTAATTGCTCCCCCGGTAACGGCAACCATCGCCGAAAAGGCATATATTTTTAATGATAATAGAGCGCATACCGTCGCCGTGTTGTTAAAAAGCTTTTTAGATAATGCTTCCGGAAGTTTGGTTCCGCAGG
>JBGTBV010000244.1:0-12910 GCA_041749185.1 Daejeonella sp.
TTATAGCCCGAGCGGGAGCCTTCGTCAGTATTCCCGAAAGTGGTGTGGCGCATAATTTCAGGAATGAAAGCGATTCAACGGCCCGCTTGCTTTGTTATGTAGCCCCGTCTGGCCCAGAAGATTTTTTGCTGAAACTGGTCAGCCGGTTGCCTGGAGAGAATTTTGCCGCCGACTGAATTAACCGGCGAAAATGCATCTGAACTTAAAGAATTCGCTGAAAAATACGATCAAAAATTATATTCTCCGGATTATTATGAGAGCACCAAAATTTAACCATGTATTTCTATTTACGTTAAACAGCTACTTTATACATTCCCGCCAGGGGCGATTTATCTTCCGCCTGGGTATTTAGTTTTTATTTTCTGTTTCTAACTCAAACTGCTTCATTTGCTTTTTAAATTCCGGGCTGTCAAACTCCTTCTTCATTTTTTCAGCTTTGAGTTTCATCTGCTCCATTTGCTTTCTAAATTCCGGACTGCTAAACTCCTTCTTCATTTTTTCAGCGTCAAGTTTCATCTGCTCCATTTGCTTTCTAAATTCCGGACTGTCAAACTCCTTCTTCATTTTTTCAGCGTCGAGTTTCATCTGCTCCATTTGCCTTCTAAATTCCGGACTGTTAAACTCTTTCTTCATCTTTTCAGCGTCAAGCTTCATCTGCTCCATTTGCTTTTTAAACTCCGGGCTGTTAAACTCTTTCTTCATCTTTTCAGCGTCAATCTTCATCTGCTCCATTTGATTTTTAAACTCCGGGCTATTAAACTTTTCCTTCATTTCTTTGGCCTGAAGTTTCATTTCCTCCATTTGCTTTTTAAACTCCGCATTGATGAGCGGGCCAGGAACTTTAGGCGTATCTGCGAAAACGGGCGCTGTCTGGAGTGGCGGAACGATCGGTGCCAGCGGAGCGACAGCGGGCTTAAACTCTCCAATCGCTGGAACCGCTGGGGGAATTGGAGCCAACCCCGGAGAAGGAGGAACCGGTATGGTGAGCGTATCGGTTTTTTGTAACTGGCTGATTGTGGTATTTGCAGGAAGCATCCACGCCAGTGATAGACTGACAGAAAGTAAAAAGAAAATGCTTAGAATCTGCGTTTTGCGATTGTTTTTTATAGTTTTCATATCCATTATTCGTTTGATACGGGTTAAAAGTGGAAATTTTGCCGATCCTGTCGCCGCCATTGCCAGCGACGGATTATGCCGGTTATCTTCAATAATTAATAAGGCATTTGCATACACGTTAGGGTTGTGGTTATCGGCCAGTACCAGGTCATCGCAACAAAATTCGCGGGCTTTTCGAATTTCGTTGCCCAGCATCCAAACAAAGGGATTAAAAAACAACACAATCTCTACGGCACGCTGAAGCATATTCAGTATAAAATCGTTCCGCTTAATGTGGGCGAGTTCATGCAAGAGTATGGCCTCCGTCTGGGCGGGAGTTAACTGGTTAATCAGCGCTATCGGAAAAACGATAAAGGGTTTGAAAAAACCAGCAGTGAAGGGAACAAAGGCGCTGTAGCTGAAAAAAAGCGCTACACTTCTATTCATTTTTAACCGCACACAGAGGTTTTTCAGGCAGGCATACCAGGCTGCATAATCCTCGGGATTATGCTGACCTGTGGTTTTCCCGACCCGCAAATATCCGCCAATTAAAATTACGGTTTGCACAATAACCCCGGTGATATAAAAACCTGCGATCCACAAAGAATTCTGTTTGAGCCAAACTTCAATAAATATTTTTGCCGGCAAGTCATTTTCAATTTCACCGGTAGGTATATCTGCAAGCAGTGCCGATTTTAGCGCCGGATTGTAAAGCCAGACTACAGATAGCATAAAGCCGACGAATACCAACATCAAGCAGCTGAAAAACACGTTGTGCCGTGCCTGGGCCGCAATTTTTGGGAAAAGCCGGGAAGCAAAGTTTACGAACAGCCACACACAGAAGGCGTATCCCAATGAAATAAACATGGCCTGACTGACCGCTAAAAATAAAGCTGGGAGATCCATCTTATTGGTTTTTTTCTAATTGGTTAAGGTACTCCCGAATTTTTTCGAGCTCGGCTTTTGATGATGGTTTGCTGGCTAAAGCCTGCATCACCAACTTCGCCGCCGATCCATTGAAAACCCGATCAATCAGAGTTTTTAAAATCCCGTCACTGGTTCGTTCGCGGGTAATAAGCGCCCGGTACTGGTGTGTCCGGCTGCGTGTATCCCGCTCCACAAGGCCTTTCTCATTCATTATCTGCATCAGCTTCAACGTAGTTGTGTAGCCAACTTCGATGCTTTTTTCGCGGGATAATATTTCATTTACTTCGCGTACGGTGCATTCCTCTTTTTGCCACAGTATTTGTAATATTTCAAGCTCGCTATTTGTTGGGGTTATTTCCATTGATCTATTGGCTACGAATTGTTTCGTATACAATTATACGAATAGTTTCGTACATCCAAAATCTTTTCACATATTTTAACAGATGCGGGAGATCAACCTAAGTCTCTATCGATTTTTCGGCGTTTAATGTTTATGAGCCGGGTTAACACGGTTATAAGCTGCGTAGCCTGTACCGATTTTTTTAATGGGATTAAACCGCCCAAATTAGAATCATTCAGTAAACTAATAATTGAACTCAGGTTATTATTACGCGACAGACTGAGCGAATCTCATTCCCGGAGGGAGGGACAGAACTTGAAGATTTGGTTTTGCCGAGACGCTATCTCATTATATAGCTACCGCCTTGCGGAGTTAATCTGGCTAAAGCCGATAAGTTCCTGCCAGCGGGAACCCGGCCTTCGGTAGTAGAAAAAAATCTGATAATTGTTTTCTGTCTGAAAGTACGAACCGTCAAATAGTACATCATCAGTTTTTCCGTCTTCAACCCAAACATAGTGATAATCGTAAACGCCTTGTTTAAAGTAGGCAGAGCCATAAAAGCGCTTTCGCGATTCGTCATAAGTCAGTTTATAATCTTCGTTGATTTTAAAAGAATTAAACTGACCTAACAGATATGCGTTTCCGGAGGCAGAAGGCGGCCTGGCCGCCAGAGCGAAAGAAACGGTAGCGTAATCGGCATCCGTACGGTTATCCCTTCCATCTAAATTGCGGATGAAAAACGCTCCGTTTTCATCGTAATTAAAGGTATAACCCTGGCGGTTTAATACCGGATCTGCCAGCAGTACTACGGTGTTACCGCTATCTTTGGTTATTCGGGCAACATTTTCTGACTGAAAACGCAAACTGCGAATATCGAAACGCCTGAATTCGTTTCCGCCAAAAAAGTCGAAGCTTCGAACATCGTTATAAACCAGTTGGTTGTTTCGCACAAAGGTGGGCCTTTCGCTGGTTTGCAAATTATCATGCCGTCCGTTTTGCATCACAACAACCCGGGCGTCTAAATAGGGATTGCTGATGGCTACCTGCGGGTGGTTCACCTCAAAATTGATCTTTTGTTTCTGGTCGCGGTAAGCAACCGTAAGCGATGCGTTTACATCGGCAATGATTGAAACGGCGGGTGCCACCGCAAAAAACCTCCGGCTTAGCAGCAGGCGGCGCTGATTATTATCCTCATAAACCTTCAGTAAATAGTTGCCGCTTATTTTGGGTTTGATACTGAGGTTAGGTATAGAAACTTCGTAATGGGTATATTTTTGCAGGGTATTAAAAGACAGGCGATAGTCATTTATGCGGTCTTCTGTAAAACTTTCTAAATAATCTATCGGCGAGAGACGGCTGCTTTTCCATTCCGCGTCGCAATGTTCAATTGAATAGTAAAGGGAATGGTTTCCGCTGCGCAAATCATCAAATGCCAGCAGTAATTCCTCGCCGCTGCCCAGAATAAATACCGGTGCAGACTGCTCTTTTGTGCGGTTGTAAAATTCAACGGTTTTAATTTCGGGCAGGTAATTAACATCCTCGTAACGGAGCGTTTGCTCAGCGGCAACGTTGGTTTGACGGTTGTTACGCGGTAATTTCTGGCTATAGCAGGCGTTGCATAGAACCATCAGCGGCAGCAGCCAAAATATTTTGCTCATTTTAAAAATATTAAGTTGAAATTTCAAACTGCAAATCATCGATTCAAAAAATTTGCCCGCTAATTTAACTCGTTTAGGGTTTTAGAAAGCACTGCCTGTGCAACGGTTAACGGCAGTCCCGTTTTCCGCTCATACGCCGCAAGGCCTTAGTCACAGGCCGGTATCCGCTTCAACCGGGTTTATTGCACCCGGGCCTGTGCGGTAAACACACAAGGAATGAATACGCTACCGGGCTTCCATTTCCATAATCTCACCTGCAAGGCGTTCCCATTCTGCCTGCGCTTTAAGCAACCTCGGGTTAAGCTGCTGGTACTGCCTGTTGGCTTCCGAGAGTTTTTCGGCATCGCTGTAAACTTCTTCCTTAGCGAGGTTGGCCTCTGCAACTTTTACAGACTGCTCCAGCTCGGCAATTTCGCCCTCCAGTTTCTCCAGGTTTTGATTCAGCTTTTTAATTTCCCTGCTGTTATCTTCCGTTTCTTTTTTAGGCTGCGGTTCTTTCGTTTCTTCTTTTTTAACTGACGCAATTACCTTGGGAACGTATACCCGTTTAGAATTCCACACTTCGTATTCTGCGTAAGTCCCGGGGTATTCCTTAATCTCCTGATCTTCAATAAACCAGATTTTGTTGGCCACATTGTCCAGCATATAACGGTCGTGAGAAACAATAATACAGGTTCCCTCATATTGCTGCAGCGCTTGTATTAGGATGTTTACCGATGCAATGTCCAGGTGATTGGTTGGCTCATCCAGAATCAGGAAGTTCGCATCGGCGGTTAAGGCTTTAGCCAAGGCCACCCGCGATTTCTCTCCTCCGGAAAGCACTTTGATCTTTTTAAAAGCATCATCTCCGGTAAACAAAAAGCAACCTAAAATAGAACGAAGTTCAGTTTCGGTATGCTTCGGGGCAAACGCCTGCAACTCGCGGATGATCTCGTTTTCCAGATGCAGTGCTTCCAACTGGTGCTGGGCAAAAAAAGTTTGCGTTACGTTATGGCCGGTTTCGCTGGTACCGGTGAAGTTTCTGTCGGCGCCGGCAATAATTTTCAGAAGCGTTGATTTACCACGACCGTTTGCGCCGATCAAGGCTATTTTATCCCCTTTTTCAATAGTAGCGGTGGCATTATGCAGAATCGGAACGCCGGGGTAACTTTTGCTGAGGTTTTCAATACGGATTACGTGCCGGCCAGATTGCTTGGAAAATTTAAAGCTGAAATTCACTTCCGGATTGTCGTTGTCCACATCTTCCACGCGTTCCAGCTTATCAAGAGCTTTTATCCGCGATTGCGCCATTTTTGCCTTGCTGGCTTTAGCCCTGAAACGCTCAATCAGTTTTTCTTCCTGCTTAATTTTTGCCTGTTGATTTTTAAACTGTCCGCTCTGAATTTCACTTCTCAGGCTTTTTTCTTCGACATAAAAAGAATAATTTCCTGCGTAGGACGTCAGCTTTCCTTTGCGGGATTCCACTATCTTTTTAACCACGCGGTCCAGAAAATACCGATCGTGCGAAACGATTACAATAGCCCCTTCAAACGCCTGAAGATAGGTTTCTAACCATTTTATAGATGGAAGATCCAGGTGGTTGGTGGGCTCATCAAGCAAAAGAATATCCGGCGCCTGCAGCAGAATACGGGCCAGCATTACCCGCATGCGCCAGCCTCCGGAGAATTCAGACAACGTGCGATGTGTATCTGTTTCACTAAAGCCTAAACCCGCCATAATCTCATGGGCACGGTATTCAATGTTGTAGCCATCCAAGGCTTCAAACTCAACCTGCTTGTCGCTTAGTTTGTTAATCAGATCGTCAGAATATTCGGTTTCTAACTTCTTTAAAATGATTTCTATTTCTGTATGGAGTTGGTTCTGGCGCTCAAAAGCCTCCATGGCCACATGTAAAATGCTTTTATCAGACTGGTAGGAGAGAAGATCCTGGTTCAGGTAGCCCATCTTCAAATCTTTGGCCATAGAAATAGAGCCGCTGGTAGGAGCGTAATCGCCCACAATAATTTTCAGCAGTGTAGTTTTTCCGGTTCCGTTAGCACCAATTAAGCCAATTTTTTCGCCGGGTTTTATGTGCCAGTTCGCTTCGTCGTATAATGCCCTTGCACCGATCTCGAACGTGAGGTTATTTATCGCAATCATTTGGCCGCAAAAGTACTGTTTTTTAGATACCTTTCTAATTTTGAGGTTTTGGTTTGCAGCACACAAAATCGGCAAACACGGAAATGGAACCCTGTTATGTTTTAAGCGAAAGACCGCCTTGCGAAATCAATCTTTCGGCACCTCATAACTCACAAAGGCAACCTGCCTGCTATCTGGCGACCAGGAAGGAACATTGAAGGTTCCCTGTCCGCCGTAAAAAACATCCGTCAGATCGGTAATCTCGCTGGTTTCCAAAGACATCAGCCGCAACTTTACGTCCTTGCCAAAAGGGTGCGCCTGGCCCTGATCTTCCACATAGGAGATATAGGCCAGCCATTTCCCATCTGGCGAGGGGTGTGCAAACCAATTTGAATATGCGTCGTTTGTTAACTGTTTCGGCTCTGAGCCGTCGGTGTTCATGCGCCAGATATGCATTTTGCCCGATTGGAAAGAGTTGTAGTAGATGTATTTTCCGTCGGGCGAATAATCGGGGCCGTCATCCAGTCCCTCGGTGCTTGTTAACCGGTTCTCTTCGCCGCCACCCACTGGGATAGAATACACGTCGTAATTGCCGTTTCGCTCTGCGCAGTAAGCCAGGGTTTTTCCATCGGCAGACCAGCCGTGCCAGTAAGAGGGAGATTTTGTGGTCACTTCAACCGGGGCTCCACCACCAATTGGCAACACGTAAATGCTTGACGACCTGCCGCCGTTTACCGGTTTGTTATGACTGATGGCCAGCAACTTTCCGTTGGGAGAGATCCCGTGATCATTATTCACCTGATCTGCACTGCCTGTAGGGATTAATTGCAAATCCGGTTTGTTTTTTAATACCTTATAAAGCTTTCCGTTGCTGTTGATAATAAAGAACTTACCGTCATTCGACCAGTTTGGAGCCTCAAAATGTTGGTTAAGCGACACAATAGTTTCAATTTTTTTTGAACCAATGTTTACGGTTTTCAAACTGCTCTGCAGTCCGGCGGGCACCTGGCTAAAACTTATTGCGGGTGCAACAACAAGGGTGAAGATGAGAATGTTTACAATTTTCATAGATGTGGCTATTAACGAATGAAAAAGATGACCCAAATTAGAAATTTTTAATTTACCGTATGCCGGATTTTTAATTAACATCCGGCTATTACCAATGTATATTTTATTTTTGCCTGATGGCATTTTTAAACCAGAAGGTTGCGCTTGAAGGAATTCGGTTTTTTGCTTTCCACGGGTTCTATCCCGAAGAGCAGATAACAGGCTGCGAATTTATTGTTGATATTTTCACAGAAAGCCAGATATACGGGAGCGGAGATGATCAGTTGGGCAATACCGTAAATTACGAGCGCTTATTTGAGATTGCTAAATTGGAAATGGCGCATCCGCGGAAGCTGATAGAAACTGTTGCGCATGCGATGCTGGACCGGATACGGCATGAATTTTTAGCCGCAAAGTCAATCCGGATCTGCATTCATAAAATGAATCCTCCGCTTGCCGGCGAGGTTGAGAAAGCTACAGTAGAATTAATTTACAACAGATAATGGCATACAATTTAATAACCGAAGAATTAGCGCAACAAATACGGGACATTGTTGGCGGGCCAAATACCATTTCCGGACGCGATCTGCTAGAACGCTACGCTCATGACGAAACCGAAGACCTGCGTTATTATCCGGAAATTGCTGTAAAACCGAAAAATGCGATCGAAATTTCTGCCTTGTTAAAGTTATGTAATGAACACACCATACCTGTTACTCCACGCGGCGGCGGTACCGGATTGAGCGGTGGCGCCTTGCCGGTTATGGGCGGTTTGCTCATTTCTATGGAGCGTTTGAACCGTATTGTAGAAATTGACGAGCGCAATTTACAGGCTACCGTAGAGCCCGGCGTGATCACCGAAGTTTTTATGGATGCGGTTAAAGAAAAAGGGCTTCTGTACCCGGTTGATCCGTCAAGTAAAGGAAGTTGTTTTATTGGCGGTAACATGGCTCACGGAAGCGGGGGGCCAAGGGTGGTTAAATACGGAACCATACGCGAATATGTTTTGAATCTCGAAGTGGTTTTGCCATCGGGCGAAATTATCTGGACAGGCGCAAACACGCTTAAGTATGCTTCTGGATACAATTTAACTCAACTGCTCATTGGCTCTGAAGGTACCCTGGGCATTATCACAAAAATTGTTGTTAAACTTATTTCCAGGCCTGCGCATGATTTGCTGATGCTGGCCTCCTTTCCCACCAACGAGCAAGCCTGCGCAGCGGTTTCGTCAATTTTCAGGGCGGGCGTTACCCCTTCGGCGCTTGAGTTTATGGAACGCAGGGGCGTAGAATGGGTGATAGAATTTGACCATATACGATTTGATTTAAAAGAAGGTGCAGAAGCATTTTTGATGGTGGAGGTTGATGGCACCAATATGGATACGCTTTTCGCGGAAGCGGAAACAATAAATAAAGTTTTAGAAGATAATGGCTGCATTGAGGTGCTCTTTGCCGATTCCTCAGCTCAAAAAGAGGAATTATGGAAGATGCGGAGGACGATGGCGGTATCTGTAAAATCAAATTCGGTTTACAAAGAAGAAGATACGGTTGTGCCAAGAGCAGAGCTCCCGGTTCTTATTCATGGAATTAAAGAAATTGGGAAACGCTATGGTTTTGAATCGGTGTGTTACGGGCATGCCGGCGACGGCAATTTGCACGTTAACATTATAAAAGGTAGCATGAGCGATGAGGATTGGAATAAAAAACTCAAATCAGGCATCCGCGAGATATTTGAACTTACGGTAAAACTTGGCGGAACGCTATCCGGGGAGCATGGTATCGGCCTTGTACAAAGGGAGTACATGGCTCTCAAATATTCTGAAATTCATTTTGCCCTGATGCGGGGGATAAAAAAGGCGTTTGATCCGAACGGTATTTTAAATCCGGGCAAGATGATACCTGAGATTGACATCCAGGTATTGTAAGAATTAAAATTCAACGAAAGTAACCGCCGGGTGGGCGCAATATTTAACCGATTGATTGTCTGAAACCTCTCAAATCTTTGCGTATCCGGCTAATCTATATATTTAACGCTTCAAACTCGAGCATTTTTAGACGTTGCGGTTCTGGAATGGCGGCGCTTGAATTTTCCTGATAATTATATGCAATGCAGACCGTGCTGCCGGTTGTACATACCTCTTCAATGCCGTTGACTAATTTTACCAGTGCATAATCTAAATCGAAACTGCTGTTACCAATCCGTGAGGTGCGGATATAAGCGAAAATTTGATCATGAAGGGTTATTGGTTTAATGAAGTTAACTTCGGCCCGGCCGATGATAATCCCCAATGAGTTCCAATCCCAATTAATTACTTCTTTCCAATAACTGGAGCGTGCAATCTCGAAATACGTTAGGTAAATAGCATTGTTGACGTGGCCAAACGCATCAATATCTGCAAAGCGGACAGATAAAGGCGTCTTATAATGAAAATCATTTAATTCAAGTAGTTTGCCATTTTGGCTGCTATTATCTCGGGTGTATGTCATAATGGCGCTTGTTCATGGTGATTTCATATCATAAACCGCATTGGTATGCACATTGTTTATCCCTTCTAAAAATAAATTAAAATTAAAGGAGGATTAAACGATGACACCGGTAAAATTTTCTAATAGTAACAAAGGGAACAATTTGCGGCCCTTCCTGGGTGATGTTTTTGATTCGGTTTTCAATACAGATTCGTTCATTTCAGACCGGATGACCAGCCGCGTGCCTGCGGTGAATATTGCCGAAACCGATAACGAATATCAGATTCACCTGGCCGCTCCCGGATTGAAAAAGGATGATTTTAAAATCAATCTGGAACAAAATCTTTTGAGCGTTTCTGCAGAGAATGTTTATGAGAAGGCAGAATCTACCGACAATAAAAAATACAGTCGGGTAGAATACAGTTACAATTCTTTTGTAAGAACGTTCACCTTGCCTGATTCTTCTGATTATTCCAATATTTCTGCGGAATATACAGACGGGATTTTAAAAATTAATGTCGCGAAAAAGGAAGACGCTAAAATTCAATCGAGGGAAATAGCGGTTAGTTAAAGAAGCAAATATTTAGGTTGGTAATTGTTGATTGGAAGGTGTTCCGCGAAAGCGAAACACCTTTTTTTTTAAGCTGACATTACAAAATTTGTAATTTAGGCGCCATGGAAAGGGAAATTCTGGAAAACAAGCGAAAAGCCTTAAAAATAAACTTAGACGATACTATCTATGGAACGTTCGCCGAAATAGGCGCCGGTCAGGAAGTAGCCCGCAATTTTTTCACCGCAGGCGCCGCGTCGGGTACTATCGCTAAGACCATGTCGGCCTATGATATGGTATTCAGCAACTCTATTTATGGAATCGAAGAAAGCGGACGCTATGTTACAAAGTCGCGGTTAAATAAAATGATCCGGCATGAATTTGACCTGCTTGCCGAGCGGTTATACGGCCCTAAATATGAGAACAAAAACTTTTTCGCGTTTGCCAACACCGTTACCACATTAAACTTCAACAAAACCAATGATCCGCACGGATGGTTGGGAATTCGCTTTCAGGTAGAGCCCGGGGGCAAGCCAAACGATATTGTTTTTCATGTGCGGTTGTTAGACAGTGATGCCACGTTGCAGCAAAATGTATTGGGAATTTTAGGCGTTAACCTGGTTTACGCCGCCTACTTTTATAACAATGATCTACAGCGAATGATCGAATCGCTGGTTGATAATTTATCTGTTGGCTCGGTAGAAATAGATCTGGTTAGCATAAACGGTCCGGTTTTTAGCAATGTGAACGACCGTTTGGTGAATTTATATTTAATTGCCAAAGGATTTTCTGGTGCTGCGGTTTTTGATCAGACTGGTGTTGCAAGGCAGAGCAAAGATCTGCTTTATAAAAAAGATGTAATGATTTTGCGGACCAAATTCGGTCAGAAATCAACTCCCAATTTTGATCTTTTTAATAAAGCTGTTGAGCAGTTTAAGCGATCTCAACAACTGGATGAAGATAATATTATTGTTCTGATTGAGGTTTTGATGACCAATTTGCTGGATGACAATACAGAATTTAATAACGAAGAATTGGAAGCTTTCGCAAAACGTGCCGAAGAATTGTGTGCCACCGGAAACCATGTAATTGTTTCGCATTTTGTTAGAAACCATAAACTTGCGCAATACCTTAGTAGGTGTAAAGCTAAAAGCGTAGGAATTTCCACTAATATTTCGAATCTTAAAAATATTTTTAACGCGGAGAATTATGGCTCTAATTACACCGATGAATTGCTTACGTACATCAGTGATCTTTTTAGTAAAAATGTAAAGCTATATGCCTATCCTTACCTCAATAAAAAGAAAAACGAGATTGTGACTACCCGAAACATGCCTGTTTCTGAAGAAGCCAGGCCTTTGTTTGAATTTCTGATAAAAAACAATTATATAACCGATATTGACGAATACGATACCCGCGACGTGAAAGGCGTATAATTTTCAAAAGGAAAATTAACTATTTATCCCGCATATTAATATACTGCAGCGGTTGGCCGAAATTTTCTTTCCTGCAAAATGCGATTACCGCCTGCAAATCATCAATTTTTTTGCCCTGAACCCGTACCTGATCATCCATAATAGATGCCTGTACTTTTAGTCCACTATCTTTAATGCCTTTCACAATTTTTTTTGCGGTTTCTTTATCAAGACCCTCTTTAATTTTGATTTCCTTTCGGATCATGTTTCCGGAGGCATAATGTTCCTTTCCCCGGTCCATGCTCTCAGGGTCCAGGTGTTGTTTAACCATTTTAGAGATAATTGTGTCTTCAATTGCCCGAAGCCGCATATCGTTTTCTGTAACAATGGTTAATTCATTGGTTTTTTTATCGAGATCAATTGTACTTTTAGAATCGTTAAAATCATAACGGTTCAAAATTTCCTTTTTGGCGGTGTTAATCGCGTTGTCAAGCGTCTGCCCGTCAACCTTACTTACAATATCAAATGTTGGCATAATTGTTATTCTATTGGGAAATTAAATTTTTGTTGATATATTTAATTTTAACAAATTCAGTTTTAATCAGTTTTAATTACTATCCCCGTAAACATGAAGGCAAATAAAGCAAAAAGCAATCAAAAATCTGTTAAGAAAGCAGATAAACGCAAGGCCAAGAAAAATTTAGAAGACAACTTAAGCGATAAGTTTATGGAAGTTGTCTCTAATTTGGGGCATGACGCAGGTAAAATTGGAAAAGAAATTAAAAAAGCGACGAAACAATTCGCGAAAAAAATTGCGGAAAAATTTCATGATGTAAAAGTTACGGTTGAAGATAAACTGGAGAATGATAAAAAAGCGAAAGCAAAAACAGTTAAAAAACCGGTAACCTCGGCAAAAGCCAAAATAACCAAAACGGTAAGTAAGGCAGAAAAGGTAATTGCCGAGGCGGCAAAGACACAAGCCGAAGTGAAGCCTAAGCGCACTTATACGCGACGAGCTGTAAAGCCGGCTGCGGCGGAACCTGAAACTGCTGCAAAGCCCGCCACGGTGCGCAAAACAAGAACGGCCAAAAAAACATCCACTGCCAAGCCCGCCGCCGCCAAGGCATCTGCACCCGGTAACCGTCGTGGCCGCCCGAGAGTAAATCAGCCGAAGGCAGAATCCCCTTCGGCAGAAAATCCGGTTGTGATAGGTGAAAGCCAGCCGGTAAACGTGGCATCTCAGGCTGAAGAAACAAATAATAACAGTTAATTGGCGTATTTTTGTTTAAAATGCA
>JBGTBV010000245.1:0-10074 GCA_041749185.1 Daejeonella sp.
AGCGCCTCCATGAACCATGAAGATTCGGGTTTTAAAAAAATTGATTACGCCCGTTACCTCGCGGCCGCTCTGGCTTATCTGGCGCATCTGCAAAGCGATGCGGTAGGCTTGTATGTTTTCCGCGACGGCGATTTATCTTCGCTCACTGCACGGCAGGATTTCCAACATTTATCACGGCTTTTTTACCATTTAGAAAATTTGAAAGCGGCCGGTAATTTTACAGATTCAAAGCATTTTAACGATATCTATACGCGTTCGCGGAAGCGGGAACTGCTTATTTTTATCAGCGATTTTTATGAGAAAGACAATGAAATTTTCAAGTTGCTGGATACATTAACAGCGTTAAGAAACGAGGTGGTCGTTTTTCATCTGATGGGCAGGAATGAGCTGGATATGGATTTTAAAGGTTACACAACCCTCGAAGATTTAGAAAGCGGAGAAACCGTTCAATTTGCCGCCGGGCTGGCAGAAAAGGCTTATCGCGAAAAATTGGAAACCTATCTGGCCGGAGTAAAAAGTAACCTGCTTGAGCGGAACATTGCCTACCGAATGCTCTGCACCGACGAGCCGCTGGACCAGGCCCTGCGTGACTTTTTAAAACAGCGAAACAAGTCTAATTTTTAACCGTGATTCAGCTTCTCAACCCTTTATGGCTTCTGGCAATCGGCGCAATTATTATTCCGCTGGCTATCCATTTGTGGAATATTAAGAAAGGGAAAACGCTGAAAATAGGAAGCATTCAACTGCTGGGCGAAAGCTCCAGACAAAATTCCCGCAGTTTGCGCCTGCTGGATTTGCTGCTTTTATTTTTACGCTGCCTGATGCTGGTGGTTTTAGCCCTGCTTTTAGCCGGACCCGTTCTTAGTCAACGCACCGCTGAAGAGAAACCGAAAGGATGGGTTTTGATTGATCGGGAGCATGTTAAAGAAACCTATTTTAATTTTAAGCCAAAAATTGATTCTTTGCTCAAGGGCAATTACGAGCTGCATTATTTAGCCCCGGGGTTTGAAGATATTGATATTGAAGATTTAAGAAATGATCGTATTGAGCTCAAGCCTGACGTAACGTCCGGGCTTTCTTACTGGTCGCTTGTAAAAGCGCTCGACAAGCAGTTGCCCCCAACCACAAACACTTATATTTTTACGTCAAACCGGCTGAATCGCTTTGCTGGCCAGCGTCCGAAATTAAACTCAAAAATTATATGGGAAACCTACACACCTGCCGATTCTGTTTATAACCAGATCGCAGCCGCTTACCTCACTGCAACGGATAGTTTACGGTTGGTGCTGGCTCATAGCCAACCCACAGGAAACACGTATACGTATGATAACACTTCGGTAAATAATCCAAATCCTGCGTATCAGATATTTCGGGAAAATCAATTGTCGGTAAGCTTTAAAAATACAGGCGTTCTCCCCATTGCAATTGATAGTTCGGCGGCTACCATTGATACTTCCGTGATGCGTATCGCTCTTTTTACGGATAAATATCCAGCCGACCTCGCGTATCTTAAAGCCGGGCTTGAAGCAGTAAAAACTTTCAGCCGGCGACGGATTTCTATTGATACTTACGCCGATCGGGCAAAAATACCTACGGGCTTAAGCTGGTTATTTTGGCTGTCTGAGAGCCCAGTACCAGAGAAGGCCAAATACATTTTCAGCTATCAAACCGGGAAAACATTGGCGGTTTATAATTCGATTGTTACCCATGAAGGAAAGTTTGTGAACCGGAAATCGTTGAGCTTATATCAGATGACAGTACCGTCTAAAACCGCCCAATGGAATGAAATGCTTTGGCAGGATGAATCAGGCAATCCCATTTTAAGCCTTAACGGCGATGAGAACGTTTCGAAATATAAATTCTACAGTCATTTTGATCCGGAGTGGAATGATTTGGTTTGGAGTGCGGAGTTTCCGGAATGGCTGTTGAATCTGCTGCTTCAGGCGGAAGATAAAAACTCGGGGTTAGTTCGGGTGCTGAATGCAGACCGGCGAGTAATCGATTTCTCGCAAATCAGCCCGATCTTCTCGCAGGATGGACAAGAAACTTCCGCGAAAGCGAAAATTAAAGAGGTAAGCCTGGAACATTTTTTCTGGCTTTTGTTGATTTCTCTGTTCGCGTTGGAAAGATGGGCATCGTATAAACAAAAGGCACTATATGGAATTTGATGGATCTTTTTTGTCACTTTTAAAATTACTCGGTTAAGGTTTTAAGGAGGCAGGTAAGTTGAAACTCAAAGATTGAAAAAATGGGTTCTGCGATCTTTTCGATCCTAAGTCTGCGGGCTTTGCGTGAAAAATCAAAATTATAATGCGCCTACAAAAAATTGAAGATGGTTGAAAATAAAGGGATTGATTTCATTCTGGCTTTCCAAAAACGCTGGCGGTTTAGCCTGATTTTATCAGGCCTGCTGCTTGCGCTGGGTTTTACGTTGGTGGCTGTCAGTTTGCTTCACAGGTTCGGCAATGTTTCTTTCTGGTGGAGTTTGCCGTTGTTCGTTGGCCTGGCTTTCCTTATTTTCCTTAATGAAAACCCACTGAAAATTACTTCCGAATCGGTTTCCAGATTTCTAAACAACCGCTTTCCGCAATTGGAAGAAAGCAGTCAACTGGTTTTGCAGCCTGCTGAATCGTTAAACTTTCTCGAAAAAATCCAATTCCGTAAAGTTGAATCGCAGTTAGGACAACTTCCTAAAATAGCTCATCATCATTTGCTTTGGCGATGTGCGGCATTTTTAATTACTGTTTTTGTCGCCTGGCTGATATTTAAAATCCCGGTTGAGAACAAGCCGGAAAGCTTGCAGAACAAGCAGTCTGCAAAATCAGCCATGAGCGAAAACAAACCGGAGGTTTTTCCGGCCAAAGTTAAATCGCTTAGCATTTCCATTACGCCACCGGCTTACACCCGAAAAAAAGTCAGGCGCCAAAACCAATTTTCAATTCTGGCGGAAAGCGGTGCGCAAGTGATCTGGAAAGTGAAAACTACAGAACCTATAAAAAGCTTAAAGTTTATTTTTAATGATCAGGAAAGTATTAGCCTGCAAGCAACCGATGCAGAAAAAACATCATGGACGTTGAAGAAAACCATTAACAAGCCTGGATTTTACCAATTAAGTCTGGACGGACGCTTATCAGATCTTTATCAATTGGAAATCGTAAAGGATGAGCCTGCTTTTGTAAAGATCATCGCACCTAAACAATACAGCACCATTGATTTTGGCCAGCCGCAAAAAGTTAATCTAAAGGTTTCTGTTAGTGATGATTACGGAGTTAAAAATGCGGTAATCAGGGCAACCATGGCCAGCGGGAAAGGTGAAGGCGTTCAGTTTAAAGAGCAACAAATTCGTTTCGCCACAAATTTTAGCGGCCAAAACCGCAGCTATAATCTGCAAAAGACGATTGATCTGAAAGCTTTGGGCATGATTGCGGGCGATGAACTTTATTTTTATATCATCGCTTTAGATAATTTCAACCAGGAAAGCCGCTCCGAAACCTATTTCGTTTCTATAGCCGATACCGCCGAACTGATGAGTATGGACGGAATGGCCAGCGGGGTAGATCTCATGCCGGAATATTTCCGCAGTCAGCGGCAAATTATTATGGATACCGAAAAGCTGCTGAAAGAACGTTCTGCAATAAGCCCTGAAGATTTTAAAAACCGAAGCAACAATTTAGGCATTGATCAGAAACTTTTGCGGTTGCGTTATGGCAAATTTTTAGGTGAAGAAGGCGAGCATGAAGACGAAGATCATGAAGGTGAAGCCGAGCAGCAGGCGCCCGCGTTTGGCAACGCCGATAATATCCTCCATGAATTTGGCCACGACCATGACAACGCCGAAGACGCTACTTTTTTTGAGCCGGAGCTGAAATCGCAGCTTAAAGCAACACTAACAGAAATGTGGAATTCGGAACTGCGCTTACGCACTTATAAGCCGGCAGAAGCTTTGCCATACGAGTATAAAGCTTTGCGTTTGCTGAAAGACCTGCAGCAAAAATCGAGGGTTTATGTGGCTAAGACTTCATCTAAAACTCCCCCGCTAAAACCTGAAACGCGTTTAAGCGGAGAGTTGGATAAGATCATCAATCCGTTTAATCAGCGGAACGCTGATTTCAATACCGACCCGCTGGCAGCTTTGATGCAAACACCGGGGGTTTTGGAAAAGTTGAAATCCGGCAGAAAAATTAACGGAGATGACCGCCAAATACTGGTAAACGCCAATAAGATTTTAAGTGATAGAGCTGCCTCAAATCCTTCTGCGTTTTTAGGGGCGGTAATTTCGTTGCGGAAAATTATCGGCAATGAAAAGCACACAGTGGAGCCGGGCGAAATCATGGTTATTGAAAAAGCGTTGCAGAAAGCTATTCCTAAAAAGCCGGTTTTACCGCAAGCTTCAATGTCAGATGTGGCTTCAGATCTTTCAAAACAATATTTTAAGAATTTAAAGCGGTTAAAGCAATAAAAGACCATAATGCCGAACGACCGTTGCCACCACCTGACCAATTAATGAAATTGTACATTTGTTTATGGACAGAATATACCTTGACACTTCAGTATTTGGTGGGTACTTTGAACCAGAGTTTGAGCTTTGCACGAAAATTCTGTTTGGGAAAATCCAACATGGAGACTTTAAGGTTATATTTTCTCGTTTGTCTGACATTGAGCTAAATCCTGCACCTGAAAGAGTAAGAGAGTTAGCCGGCCACATACCTGAAAAATCCATTGAATTTGTTGACATTTCAGACCAGGCGTTGGAACTTGCCGAACAATATTTAAATGAAAAAGTGGTTGGCAAAGCAAGCCTATCAGACTGCATTTATATTGCGATTGACACTTAATCACGCTGATGTATTAGTAAGTTGGAACTTCAAACACATAGTAAACGTTCATAGAATTCGTGGTTACAATTCGGTTAACTATAAGTTTGGGCATAAAATTTTGGAAATTAGAACACCAAGAGAAATTTTAGAATATGAAGACTAAAGACGAAATCAAAACAGACAAAACCCTCATTGAGGAATTGAGAGAAATTAGAGACCAATTAAGTTTTGAAATGAAGGATATGACCTCAGAACAAATAAAGGATTATCTGAAGGAAAAGAAAACACTTCATTCAAAAGCGGTTTGGCAATAGTTGATTTATGGGCTGGGAGCATCTAATCGTTTTAATCTCGGCATTGCTTGCCATCCTTCTAATCCTGAAAGAGACCCGCAGAAAAAAACGCAAAAATATTGTCCTTCGGCTGGTGGCCTCCATTCTGGCAGTGCTGGCTTTGGCCTTCATCGCCTTGCCGCCATCCTATAAAACCGACCAGAAAGCTTTAAAGAAAGATTTTATTTTGTTAACCGAAGGTTTTAGTAAGGATAGCCTGGCGAAATTCACAAACCCGGTGCTGATTACAACCGATAAAAAGTTAGCAGGAAAGCTGGGCACAGAAAAACCAGCGTTAATCCCTTCGCTTGACTATTATTTAGCTGAGCACCCAAACATCCAAACCCTTCACATTTTAGGTTCCGGTTTGCCCGATGAAGAATTAAAAACACTTCAAAATATCCGGCTCGTTCTTCATCCTTCTGAACCACCTTTCGGCTTTAGTTCTGTGCATTGGCCAACGAAAATTAAAAGCGGCGAAAACCTGTCTGTTGCAGGTACGTTCAAAAATAATTTAGGGAAGCCTGTTAAATTGATACTTAAAAGTTTAAGCACCACCCTTGATTCGGCAGCTATTGCGCCCAACAGCATGGCGGATTTTAAATTGAAATCCACGCCCCGGCAACTGGGTTTGGCGTTAAGCCAGCTTCTGGTTATTTCTGGCAGAGATACGCTTTCCGCGGAAAAAATCCCCTTTGAAGTTGAGCAATCCGAACCGTTAAAAATCCTGTTGCTGGCTTCAGCGCCCGATTTTGAAAATAAATTTCTAAAGAACTGGCTTGCCGGAAATGATTTTTCGGTGGCTATCCGCAGCGGTATCAGCAAAAATAAATTCAGCACCGAATTTGTAAATATGCCTGCGCTGCCTCTCAATAATCTCCAAGCTCAATTATTGGAAAAGTTTGATCTGTTAATTTCAGATGAGACCGCTTTATCGCAATTAAGCAATTCAGAGCGCCTGTCGGTTAAAAACCAGGTTGATGCTGGCTTGGGTTTACTGATCAGGAATGAAGATGAAGAAAGCCTTCCGGGAAATTTTAGCGGTTTGTTTACCGTCATGCCCATGACTTTAAAAAAAGATATGTCAATCAAGCTACCGGATGATCAGAGCAACCCGTTAATTATTCCGGAAAACGGGATTGCTCAAATCAGGGCTCAAGCCACCGATCAACCTTTAGTTAAGGATGAAAAAGGCCACATCCTGGTGAACAGCAAAATGTCTGGGCAGGGCCGGATCGTCTTCAGTACGTTAAACAACACCTACACCTGGAAACTTTCTGGAAACCATGCCGGGTACAATTCCTTTTGGTCGCAGGTAATTGAAAAAGCGGTCAGAAAAAAGCAGGCAGAAATGAACTTGACGGTAGCGGAACGGTTTGCTTCCATCCACCAGAAAAATACGATCCTCCTGCAAACAGGATCAGAAGAGATTCCCGATGTGTCATCCGGAGAAAGCCGCATTTACATGGAACAAGATGCAGATCTTCCCAACCGGTGGCAAGGCTATTTCTGGCCCAAAACGGAAGGCTGGAATTCGGTTAGCATGGCCAATGACGAAAAAACATCCTGGTTTGTATACAATCAAACCGACTGGCAAAGCATCCGGAAAAATCAAAACTTACGGGCCACCGCCCGTTTTGCAAAAGGGTGGAACAAACAATCTACGAATGAATCATTGGCCCGAAAAGCCGTTTACACCAAAATACCAGCTATCTTTTTTTACCTCCTTTTTCTGGCCTGCTGCGCATATTTATGGATTGAAACAAAATTTTTATAAAGCGTTTTGCGCTTACCAGACCCGTTTTGTTACATTGAATTTTTAAGTGAGAAAGTTCGGAAGGGCTTTACATTGAATAGTTTTAATTTATATAAAAATTCAGCATCAGAAAAGCAGATTTCGTTACTCCGATTAGCTGATAGCTGATAGCTAAACCCTAAAAACTAAATATTTTGAAGAGAAGAGACTTTGTTTACTTATCAGGGATTGGATTTGGAGCTGCTATGCTTCAAACCATCCCTGTGCTTGGCCGGGGTATTTCTATTGAAGAAGCCCTGCTCCCGGTTGATCCGTCATCAAAAAGACGCCTGGCGGATGTGGCCCTCAATGCGGCTAAATCTAAAGGAGCCACCTATGCCGATGTACGGATTGGCCGCTATTTGAATCAGGTAGTGGCAACCCGCGAAAAACAGGTGCAGGGCGTTGCCAACACAGAATCGTACGGTGTCGGAATCCGGGTTTTGGCCAATGGAAGCTGGGGTTTTGCCGCTACAAACCTGGTTACCGATAAGGAGATTGCCCGCACGGCAGAGAAAGCCGTGGCGGTAGCAAAAGCCAATGCCAAAATCCAGGGAACCGCCGTACAGTTGGTTCCGCAAAAAGGTTACGGTGAAGTAAGCTGGAAAACCCCAATTGAAAAAAACGCATTTGAAGTGCCGGTAGGCGAAAAAATAGAACTGCTTCTGGCCAGCAACGCCGCGGCAACGGCGGCAGGAGCCAGTTTTGTGAACTCGGCAATTTTCGCGGTTAATGAGCAAAAGTATTTCGCATCTACAGATGGATCGTACATTGATCAGGACATACACCGCATCTCGCCAAATTTTACGGTTACCAAAATTGACAAGGCTTCGGGTAAATTTGTTACGCGGCGTTCCCTGAGTTCGCCTGTGGGTTTGGGCTATGAGTATTTGGAACCCCGTAACCAAAGCAAAGTAACCGGCATTGTAACCCGTTACAAAGATCGGTATGACATGCTGGAGGACATCAAATCTGCCACTGCAGAAACAGAGCAAAAGCTCAAAGCAAAATCGGTAGAGCCGGGCAAATATGACCTGGTGCTTGATCCTTCGCACTTGTGGCTAACAATTCACGAGTCGGTGGGCCACCCCACCGAGCTTGACCGGGTGTTGGGTTACGAAGCGAATTATGCAGGCACCAGCTTTCTAACGCTGGACAAATGGGAGTCTAAAAAGTTCAACTTCGGCAGCAAGCTGGTTAACATCACGGGCGATAAAACCGAGGTGGGATCTTTAGGCGCCGTAGGTTACGATGATGAAGGTGTGAAATGCAAAAAATGGGATATTATTAAAGACGGCATTCTGGTAAATTACCAGGCCACCCGGGATCAGGCGCACATAATTGGCCTTGACGAATCGCAGGGATGCAGTTATGCACAGGGATGGGATGATGTTCAGTTTCAGCGGATGCCTAATGTATCCTTACAACCGGGCAAAGCAAAACTCAGTGTGGATGACATGATAAAAGATGTGGAGAAGGGGATTTACATTATTGGTGATGGATCTTATTCCATAGATCAGCAACGATATAATTTTCAGTTCGGCGGACAAACCTTTTACGAGATTAGCAACGGTAAGATAACGGGCATGCTGAACGATGTGGCCTATCAGTCAAACACACAGGAATTCTGGAATTCCTGCGCCGGAATTTGCGACGAAAGTGATTATCGCCTTGGCGGAAGCTTTAACGACGGAAAAGGTCAGCCTTCGCAATCCAGTGCGGTATCGCACGGAAGTGCTACCTCCCGTTTTAACGGTGTTAACGTAATTAATACAGCAAGAAAAATCTAACTATCTGATGGCAATTTTAAGCAAAGAAGAAGCACAGGCAATTTTGAAAAAGACGTTGAGCTTTTCAAAAGCCGACGAATGCGAAGTAAGTTTGAACGGCTCTGAGGGTGGCAACATCCGTTACGCCCGCAACGCCGTTTCTACGGCAGGCGAAATCAGCACGATGGATCTGGGGGTAAGTTCAACATTCGGAAAAAAAACCGGTTCGGCAACCATTAACGAGTTTGACGATGCATCGCTTGAAAAAGTAGTGCGCCGGGCCGAAGAACTGGCAAAACTGGCACCCGAAAATCCGGAATATGTGTCGGTACTGGGTCCGCAAACTTATCCCGAATCGGTAACCCACGTAGCCACAACGGCCGCTGTAAATCCAGACAGCCGGGCAGAAATGGTTTTAAAAAGTTTGCAGGTGGCCAAAGAAGCTAAACTGGAAGCGGCCGGTTTTCTGGAAAACTCCAACGGCTTCCGGGCCATTATGAATTCCAAAGGCCTGTTTGCCTATAATAAAGACACAGACATTTCCTTTTCTGTTACCACCCGCAACCAGGCCGGCACCGGGTCCGGCTACACCGAGCAGAGTTTTAACGATGTTAAAAAGCTGGATACGCTGGCTCTAACCCGGATTGCCGCTCAAAAAGCCAATAGCTCTGCATCGGCGAAAGCCATAGAACCGGGAAAATACACCGTGATATTAGAACCTCTGGCCGCCGCCGACATGCTCGGAAACCTGGTGCGGGGCTTTGATGCCCGCAGTGCGGATGAAGGCCGTAGTTTTATGAGCAAAAAAGGAGGTGGCACCCGTTTAGGCGAGCAATTGTTTAACGAGAACGTAACCATTTACTCCGATCCGTTCAACACCGAACTGCCGGGCGCTACCTGGAGCGGCGACGGTCGGCCGCAGGAAAAAACCGTTTGGGTAGATAAAGGCGTAGTGAAAAATTTAAGCTACAGCCGTTTTTGGGCTCAGAAGCAAAACGCTAAAGCCATTCCACCGGCACGCCAGGTGATTATGGAAGGAGGCAATGCTTCGCTTGAAGAGCTTATTGCAGGAACCGAAAAAGGAATTCTGGTCACCAGGTTCTGGTATATCCGTTCCGTTGATCCTCAAACTTTGTTACTTACCGGCCTCACCCGCGACGGTACTTTTTACATCGAGAACGGCAAAATCATGTTCCCGGTCAAAAACTTCCGCTTTAATGAAAGCCCGATCATTATGCTGAACAATGTGGAAGCCTTAGGCAAACCTGTGCGTAGCGGAAATATGATTGTGCCGCCAATGAAGATCAGAGACTTTACGTTTTCATCCTTATCGGATGCGGTATAAAGCATTTAAGGGTTTC
>JBGTBV010000246.1:0-11195 GCA_041749185.1 Daejeonella sp.
TGCAGCAGTAACAGCGTTTCCCCTTGCCCTTCTTCTACGTAGCTAAAACCTTTTTCTTCTTTAATTGCGAATTCCATAGATTATTTGAGCATAACAAGTATTGGTGCTAAGATATAAGTCTACTATTAAAAACAGTATAAAAACTTATTATAATGGCAATAAATGTGCGTTTTGCGCAGCAGTATTTGAAAGTTCACTACAATGCGCCAAGCATTTCTTTTACCTTTTGCGAAATGGTTTTACCATCTGCCCTTCCCGCAAGCTCTTTATTTACCAAACCCATAACCATGCCCATATCTTTCGGACCGGCGGCGCCGGAATTTTTAATTGCCCGGCTTACTGCGTTGGCAATTTCTTGCTCGTCCAATTGCTTGGGAAGATACGATTCGATGACCTCCTGCTCTTCCACTTCAATTTGCCGCAGGTCCGGGCGATTTTGAGCAGCGTAAATATCAGCCGATTCTTTGCGCTGTTTAACCAGCCGTTGCAGCACTTTAGATTCTGCTTCTGCGGTTAACACATCACCGGCCCCTTTCTCTGTTTTGGCATTTAGCAAAGCTGCCTTAATGGCCCGCAATCCGCGAAGACGAACTGTATCTTTAGAAAGCATGGCTGCCTTAATGTCCTGATCAATTTGTTGCTGAAGCATGGTTGTGGGTTTATGATTGAAAAAATCGTTGATTATTTAGTTTAGGTTTTAAGCAAGTGAGTGGTGCTGGCCTGCGCCGTGGGCATCACCGTCATCTCATTAATGTTAACATGCGGCGGTCTATTCACAGCAAACCATACTGTTTCGGCAATATCAATCGCATGCAGCGGGTCAAAACCTTCGTAAACTTTTTCTGCCCGAAGCCGGTCTCCTTTAAAACGCACTTCAGAAAATTCGGTTTCTACCGCTCCCGGATGTATGGCCGTTACACGTATGCCGTAAGGCAAAAGATCAATGCGCATGGCCTGGTTAAGCGAGTTCACGGCATGTTTAGTGGCGCAATACACATTGCCGTTTGCATAGGTTTCTTTGCCGGCAATAGAACCGATATTGATAATATGGCCGCACTTGCGGGCCACCAGCCAGGGCGAAACCAGTCGGGTTACATATAACAAACCTTTTACATTGGTGTCTATCATGGTATCCCAGTCGTCGGTATCGCCTTTGTCAATCGGGTCTAAACCTTGACTAAGCCCTGCATTATTGACCAGCACGTCAATCTTTTTCCAGTTTTCCGGAAGCTTATTCATCTTTTCCACATCGCTCTTCAGGCGCACATCGGCCACAACAATTTTTACTTCAATATCAAATTGTTTTGTCAGCCTTTCGGCGAGTTGCTTTAACTTGTTTTCACGGCGGGCAACCAAAATGAGATTAAATTTTTGTTCGGCGAACAAGCTGGCGCAGGCTTCACCGATTCCGGCTGTTGCACCTGTAATGAGAGCTGTTTGAGGCATACTGGCGAATTAAGCCCGAAATTAACAAACCTGCTGCTTTAAAAAGAACAACTTCCTTCGGTTTTACTCAAAGTAAAGGCTGAACTGCAGGTTGCGAAGAAATAATTTGTCTAATGGGGCTGAGTAGGGATGATCTTCGGGCTTTAAAACACTTTTAAAAGAGTTGGCGAGTTTTATCTCTGGCGACAACTTGAAAAACTCAAAATAAAGATCGAAGCCTATTCCTGCTTCGTACCACAAAATGTTCCGTGTATTTTTAACCAGCTTTTCGCTAAGTATTTTATCGGCGTCATTGGTCTTCTTCTTCGAAACAATATCTATCGAATACTTCAACCCGCCGATGGTATACGCCCGGAAATTGTTCCTTCGGTCTGATTTTAATTTTATCCCCAGCGGGAAATCTACCAAAGTTGCCTGTACCTTTTGTTGCTTAAAATCGTCTTCGAGCTCGTACTCATAATCAATCAAACGATCAGAAAAAACCAGAGAGGGCGTAAACCGAACGTCGGCGTTTTTGCCCAGGCGATAGTTGCTAACGAACCCCAGGCCAAAACCAGGCGAAACCGGCGAACTGATGCTTCTTACCGCTGGCTTGGCCTCGGTATTGTCCTCCGGATCAATAAAGGCATCCCGCCAATCAGGGGTTTTAATAATCTTATATTCTGAGGATATGTACTGAAAAGTGAAGCCGAAATGAAACGGTTCATTATCTACCCCACCGCCCCAGTTTTGCTGGGCGGATACCCCGGAACAAACGAATATTAATAAGATAGAGAGGATACCGCTTCTGATCATTTAATTCCGGTGTAAATAGAACAAATTCCAAACGTAAGCGACCTTGATTTGGTATTGCCGAAGCCGGCCTGCTGTAACCTTGCGGTAAATTCCTGTCCATCCGGAAAGGCGGCTACTGATTCTGGCAAATAGCTATATGCGCTGGCATCCTTAGAGAAAAAACGACCCACCGTAGGCGTAACATATCTAAAATAGAAATTATAACCCTGTTTAACCGGAAAATGGCGGGGTTTAGAAAACTCAAGTACCACCAATTTACCGCCCGGCTTTAAAACGCGGTACATATCGCTTAGGCCCTTGTCTAAATTTTCAAAGTTACGCACGCCAAAAGCTACGGTAATGGCATCGAACGTGTTATCATCAAAAAGAAGTCTTTCAGAATCGCCGATCCTTACCTCAAAAATCTTATCTAATTTACGGTTGCGTATTTTCTGTCGGGCTACTTCAAGCATCCCCTTCGAGATATCTACCCCGATAATTTTTGCAGGCTTTAAAATCCTGATGGCCTCGAACGCCAGATCGCCGGTTCCGGTTGCCACATCAAGCATCATTTGCGGCTTTAACGCCCGCAACTCTCCGATGGCTTTCTTCCTCCAGATCAAGTCAACACCCATCGAAAGAAAATGGTTCAGAAAATCGTAAGTCCCGGAAATGTTATTAAACATATCGGCAACCTGTTCTTTTTTACCGGCCTGCGAATTGGTATACGGGGTAACCTGTTTTGCCATATAGGCGGTAAAGATACAGTAAATGAAGAAACGAGTGGATGAGGAAATAAGTTAATATGCAAATGAGTAAATGTGCAGATGTGCAAAGAGGTACTGCGGTAATATGACTATTTGTAATGCATTTTGCTGAAACCTGACAGCTCACTGCTGAAAGCTGACACCCGAAAGCAGTTTGCTGAAACCTGATTGCTAATTTCTACCTTTGCCCTTAATGAAAATCAAGAGTGCAGAATTTCAGGTAAGTAATACCCGTACAGATAAATTACCACCGCCGGTTTTACCCGAGTACGCTTTTATCGGTCGCTCTAACGTTGGCAAATCTTCGCTCATCAATATGCTGGTGCAAAAAAAAGGGCTTGCAAAAACTTCACAAACGCCTGGCAAAACGCAATTGATCAACCATTTCCTGATCAATGAAAATTGGCAGTTGGTAGATTTGCCGGGATACGGTTACGCTAAAACTTCACGCAGCAACCGCAGCGACTGGGAAAAATTTATTCGCTATTATCTGCGTAACCGCGAAAACCTGCAATGTGTTTTTGCATTGATAGACAGCCGGCTAACTCCTCAAAAAATTGATCTCGAATTCTGTTCCTGGCTGGGTAAAAACGGAATTCCTTTTGTACTGGTTTTTACCAAGGCTGATAAGCAATCAAAAGTAAAATCAGATCAGAACATGGCAAAATTTAAGAAGGCCATTTTGCAGTTGTTTGAAGAGGCGCCCGAGCAATTTATTACTTCGGCCGAAACCGAGGAAGGTAGGGATGCGCTCCTCGCCTTTATTGATGATCTGAACAAAAAGTTCGAAAAGCTGGATATTACGAAGGTTACAGATCAATAGAATGCAATTGATTTTTTCCCACTGCTCTTTCAAATCGTTCTGTAAATCTTAAATACCCTGATATCAGCTCTTAATGAAGAAATACTTTTCACTGGTTTTATTTGCCCACACCATATTTGCACTCCCTTTTGCTTTTATCGGTTTTTTTTTGGCGATAAGCACCACCAACCAAACCTTTAGCTGGTTAAAACTAATTCTGATGGTTTTATGTATGGTGTTTGCCAGAAACGCGGCAATGGCTTTTAACCGGTACCTTGACCGGCAGATTGACGCTGAAAATCCACGAACCAATATTCGCGATATTCCGGCCGGCCGCATCTCATCAACGGCTGCGCTCCGTTTCACCGTAATCAATTCTTTGCTGTTTATTATCACCACTGCTTTTATCAATCCTCTCTGCCTGTTTTTATCGCCTGTTGCGTTGGCGGTAGTACTCGGCTATAGCTACACAAAACGTTTTACGGCGCTATGCCATATAGTGCTTGGGCTTGGCCTCGCGCTGGCACCTATCGGCGCCTATCTGGTAGTAGCCGGGCAGTTCGCTGTGGTTCCGGTGCTATTCTCGCTGGCTGTTTTGTGCTGGGTAAGCGGTTTTGATATTATTTATGCTTTGCAGGATGAAGAGTTTGACCGGCAGCACGGACTCAATTCTATTCCGGCGTGGCTTGGCAAAAAATCTGCGCTGCGGGTATCTTCTGTATTGCACGTGTTGGCCGTACTATTTATTGCTTTGCCGCTTGCTTTTACCACGCTAAGCTGGTTTTATGTGGCCGGCGTTTTATTCTTTATGGCTCTGCTTATTTACCAGCATCAATTGGTAAAACCCGATGACCTTAGCAAGGTTGACCGGGCTTTCTTTACAACAAACGGGATTGCATCTGTGGTTTTTGCCTGTTTTTTCCTGCTGGATGTTTACTTCAGAAGTATATAAACCTATCGGCGAAAGCCCGGATGCAAAAAGAGTGGCGCTTAAAATCTGATGCAACATCCTGACAAACCCCACTGTTTCTGGATTAACATCAACCGAATTTGCATTAATTTAGCGCCTTGTTAAAAATTCAGATATATGATCATTGAAAAGAAATCACGCCACTTCATACCTCAGAATCTCATTATCAGGTGGGAAAATCTGGAACCACTTTTTAATAACCTTTTGCATCGGGAAATCAATTCGGCTGCGCAGTTGGAGGCATGGCTGAAAGATCGCAGTGAGCTGGAAGCAGCTTTAGAGGAAGACTTCGCCTGGCGGTACATCCGCATGACCTGCGACACCACCGATGAGAAACTGCTGGAAGATTTCCAGTATTTCGCCACTCAGATTGAGCCCAAAATATCACCGATCAGTAATGAGCTGAATAAAAAATTTATTGGCAACCCGCACACAGATGAACTGGATAAGGAGAAATATTTTGTTTACACACGGGGCGTAAAGAAAGCGCTGGAGCTGTTCAGGGAAGAAAACATTCCGCTGCTGACGCAGATACAGGTAAAACAGCAGCAATATCAGGGAATAACAGGCTCCATGTCTGTTACGTTGAGTGGCAGAGAATATACATTAGAACAAGCCTCGGTGTTTCTGAAAGACCCCGACCGTGAATTAAGAAAGCAAACCTGGGAGGCCGTGAGCCAGCGCAGGCTTCAGGAAAAAGATAAACTGGACGCCTTGTTTCAGGAATTATTTGAGTTACGCCATCAGGTTGCCCTGAACGCCGGCTTTGAGAACTTCAGGGATTATATGTTCCAGGCTATGGGGCGGTTTGATTATACTGCACATGAATGCTACAAATTCCACGAAGCTATTGAACTGGAAATAGTACCCATCTTACGCGAGGAAGCCGAAAAACGTAAAGAGGCTTTGGGTTTAGAATCTCTGAAACCCTGGGATCTGGATGTTGATACTTCGGGGAAACCCGCTTTGAGACCTTTTAACAGCGGCCAGGAATTGGTTGATCGCTCTGTTGAATGCTTTTCTCAATTAGATCCCTACATCGGCGAAAGCCTCAAAATAATGAAAGCCAATAATCTGTTTGATGTAGAAAGTCGAAAAGGCAAAGCGCCGGGCGGGTACAATTATCCGCTGGCCGAAACAGGTGCCCCCTTTATTTTCATGAACTCGGCAAACAGCTTTCGCGATTTAACAACCATGGTGCACGAAGGCGGCCATGCATTGCATACATTCATCTCATCGCACCTGGAACTTAACGATTTTAAACACGTTCCTTCTGAGGTGGCCGAACTGGCGTCAATGAGTATGGAATTGATATCAATGGATAAATGGGATGTATTTTTTGACAACCCCGCAGATTTAAAAAGAGCCAGGCGGGACCAGTTGCGTGACGTGCTGAAAACACTTCCCTGGGTTGCCGTAGTAGACCAGTTTCAGCATTGGATCTACACCAACCCACACCATACTGCGGCAGACCGCACCGAAGCCTGGAAAAAAATATTTGAACCTTTCGGGAATAATTTTGCTGATTGGAACGGCCTGGAGCCTGAACTTGAAAACCTGTGGCAGAAACAACTTCATATTTTTGAAGTTCCGTTTTATTACATAGAGTATGCTATTGCCCAGCTTGGCGCCATTGCAGTTTGGAAAAACTACAAGAAAAATCCAGACGAAGCTTTAAAAAACTACCTGGCTGCATTGAAGCTCGGCTACACCAAAACCATAAAAGAGATTTACGAAACAGCAGGCATTGAATTCAATTTCAGCGCCAGCTACGTGAAAGAACTTGCGGAGTTTGTGAAATCAGAATTGGCAAAATTGGATTGATTTGCGCAAGGTCAACTGCGCCGCTATCCGGAGCTTTTTTCCCGGTCGCCGTTAGAATTCTGATGAGGTTCTTTTGACAGAATCTGCCGCCTCATCAACAAAGCAAACTTAAAAGTTTTGCCGGTGTTGTAATCAAAATTCAAACTGGCAAACCTTATTCTCTGCTATGAAAAAGCTATTTATGCTTGCGCTGATGGTATCGGCCTTGGGCGCATTTGCCCAGCAATGGGAGACTGTAAAGATGGACTCCACAGTCTCATTTAAGCTGCCAAAGGGTTTCGTTAAAAATCAGACAGATTCTACTAAAACTTTTTCTGCCAGCACTCCTTTTGGCACAATCCTGATATTTAAAGACGTGGATAACCCGATGGTTACCCCGGATATTGACCGCGACAGACATCTGTCTAAATATTACAATGATTACCTAAGGCGTGTTGAAAACTCGGTGTCCGATGGCAAGATAACCGGCGAAAGAGATACCACGCTAAGCGATCTGAAAGTGAAAGATTTTACGCTGGAAATTGATACCGGCGGCGGTGTGCAGCTTCGCAAGTTCAGGCTGATGCACGCCAATAACGCAACCTATGTTTTCGAATTCTTGTATCAGCAACTGCATCAGGAATATGCGATGGACGAAAGCGTACTATTTTTCAACTCCATAACGGTTAATGAAAATGTGCACCGTGAAAATCAGTTCAATCAGCCGGAAGCTGAATCTAAATCTGCAGAAATAAACCCGTACTTCATTGGAGGAGGGGTGTTGCTCGTGATATTGATTGCAGCGGTTGTTTTTTTCGCGAGGCGAAGTTCGGCAAAAAAACTTTAATCATTTCAATCAACAAGGCCTGGCTTGGCGGCGGGTTCATCCTGTTGTTTCGCTTTCGGACTTTTAGCAAAGAGCCTGCGGTCTAAGGCGGTTGAAGAGTACCAGCTTGAGTTTTCAAGCCAGTAAATCAACTGGAAAGTTAGCAACACGCCAAATATAGATCCGGCAACAACATCCTGAAAAAAATGCTGCGCCAGGTAAACTCTTGAAAATGCCGTGAGCAAGGCCAGGGGCAGAATGAACCAATGCCTGTGTTTATGCGGCAAAATGTAAGTGAGCACCACGGCCAGTGTAAATGCCGAAGCACTGTGACCTGATGGAAAACTGTTCCACTCATACAAGGGATAACCCTCCAGCGTGCGGATTGGGTTGATCCCTTCAAAAAACTTGCTTGGCCGCGGCGAGTTGAACAACCGTTTAATAATTTGCACCACTACAGATGAATAAGCATAGGCTAAAATGGTAATAACGCTGTAGCGAAACTTGATAAGCATCATACCAAAGCCCACCAACACCATCGTAAATCCGTCACCAATCATGGTCAGGATTTTGAAAAAATGGTCTGATGCCGGATGGAAGTGCCGGTTGGTTAGCAGAAATAATTCGCTTTTAGGAATAATTAGCTGGATGGCAAATCCGATAACTAAAAAAATGAGGTAGCTGATTACAAAGATGCGATGCTGTTTAAGCAGTCCTAAAAAGGTTTTTGGCATTATTTACATTGTATGATCGCCAAAACTAAATATATTTTTAAGTTTGGCAGAACTTAAACCGTCCAATCAATCAAAATTCCATTATGTTCAAAAACCTTTTCCGCAAAAAATCTATCGCTTTGATAATGAGAGACAGACAGGCGGGATTTTCTGATGCTGAGAATGAAGCAGGGCTGCACCGGATATTAAAAGTGAAGGATTTAACCCTGATGGGAATTGCGGCCGTAATTGGGGCTGGGATATTTTCAACCATCGGCAACGCCTCGTTTCAGGGCGGTCCGGGCGTAAGTTTGCTGTTTGTGATAACTGCCGTAACCTGCGGCTTTTCTGCCCTTTGTTACGCCGAATTTGCTTCGCGTATACCCGTTGCCGGAAGTGCATATACCTACGCATACGCCTCATTTGGCGAACTGATCGCCTGGATAATCGGCTGGGACCTGCTTATGGAATACGCTATCGGTAATATCGCCGTAGCTATTTCGTGGAGCGAATATTTTACCAACCTGCTCGAAGGTTTTAACATGAGTCTGCCGGGTTATCTCACAATGGATTACCTTTCGGCGGCAAATGCTCATAACGAAATATTGGCCGCTGGCAACAACCTGAGCGCCGTATCTGATAAGGTTAGATATGCGGCAGAGGCCTGGTCAACAGCACCCGGAAGCGGCAACTTCAAATTTATTGCCGATATACCTGCGCTGGCCATTGTTTTTTTAATTACCTGGCTCGTTTATATCGGCATCCGCGAAACCAAGAAGGCCACCAACGCTATGGTATTCTTAAAAGTTGCCGTGGTTATAGGGGTAATTATTATGGGATTTTTTTACGTCAATCCAGAAAACTGGGACCCGTTTTTACCAAACGGCTTTAGCGGAATGATGAAGGGTGTTTCGGGGGTATTTTTTGCTTACATCGGTTTCGACGCCATTTCTACTACCGCCGAAGAATGTAAAAACCCGCAGCGGGATCTGCCGCGTGGCATGATTTATTCGCTGATTATTTGCACGGTGTTGTATATCCTGGTTGCGCTGGTTTTAACCGGTATGGTAAATTACACCGAACTGCAGGTAGAAGACCCGCTGGCATTTGTGTTTAAAAGGGTTGGCTTAAACCAGATCAGTTATATCATTTCTATAAGCGCCGTGGTAGCTACGGCCAGTGTGCTGCTCATTTTCCAGATGGGGCAGCCGCGTATCTGGATGAGCATGAGCCGCGATGGTTTGCTGCCAAAAAGGTTCTCTAAAATTCATCCCAAATATAAAACACCCGGTTTCGCAACTATTGTTACAGGTTTTGTGGTAGCCATACCAGCTTTGTTTATGAACCTTACCGAGGTAACAGATTTAACCAGCATCGGCACCTTATTCGCTTTTGTGCTGGTTTGCGCCGGTGTTTTACTTTTGCCGCCCGAAGATGCCGCCGATAGCAGCCGAAAGCGTTTCCGCATCCTCTACGTAAATTCCAAACTGATCGTTCCGGCGCTGTTTATTACCGGCATTGTTTTCTTTTACCAACCCATTGTGGCATTGTTCGACTACAACGGCGACTGGCACAGTTATAAAGACAAGCTGCCCTATTTCCTTTTCATAATAGCGGCTGCCGCGATGTCGTATCTGTCGTTTATGAAAAATCTATCGCTGATACCTGTTTTAGGATTGCTGAGCTGTTTGTACCTGATGACCGAATTGGGGTACACCAACTGGTTGCGTTTTCTGATCTGGCTTGTTTTAGGCCTTATCATTTATTTTGCCTATGGCTACCGTAAAAGTAAATTGAATAATCTGGAAGCGATCTGATAACCTGAGTTCGATTAATTTTTACCGGTTCAAGCCTATGAGAACGTTTTTCCCGTTTATCAGATGCGTTAACGATGGAAGCGGCATCCTTTCTTCTCGCCCCCGGCGGGATAAAAAAATAGAGCCGACAGCGTAGCCTGTCCCGATTTTTCATCGGGATTAAAACGCCCAAATTGGTTTTATTCAATTAATTTGCTAATCGAACTCGGCTTTTTTTTAGCTCCGGCAGGAGCATCTTGTTTATTGAAACGATAGGGAAAGTCGAAATGGCTCCAGTGGAGCCACCTAAAATGTAACGATTGCATATAACCACTTTATTTTAGCTTAAGTATCAAGCCCGGGGTTATATCCCTTTTGTTGCTGAAAGACTGGCAGGATGGAATGGGAAACGAAGGCCGGGTAATTTTCCAGCGTCTTTTTTCAAATCGAATTCCACTGATTTCGGGTTATTCGCCCGGAGTATTTGGAAAGCAAAATCCTCCCGCTGTGGCTTGCACCCGTCGTGCTTTCCGCTATAGTCTCGCCTGAGGCGAGACTGCCGCTCCAATCCCGTTTAGTTAACGCCGGGTTGTGGTACTATTTGCAGTTGCTTTGCAGACGCAATCCTGGCGGATATTTATTGCGTTGATTTTTTAATGCCGGTTTTATAGTTCTTTAGCTGCTGGATCGCTTTAAATAATCGGACGTTTTTTAACCTGAGTTCGATTAATTTTTACCCATTTAAGCTTATGAGAAGGATTATCCCGTTTATCAGGTGCGTTAACGATGGAAGCGGCATCCTTTTTTCTCGCCACCGGCGAGATAAAAAGATATAGCGGACAGCGTGTTAAAACGCCCAAATTAATACAATTGAATTAATTGATAATCGGACCCATTAAAAAAAACCAAACCGTTGATTGGCCGGGGTTTTTTCATCCTTTAACAAATCAGTTTACAGCATCCGTTTCAGATCTGAGTTTTCGGCTACCGAAACAATGAGCGGTACACGCTCTACCGTTACAAAGCTCGAATCGAGGCCGAAACCACTTTCCTCAGAAAGGCTAAACCGCTTCAAAATGAAATAATAGTCTAAGATCACCCGCTCTATAAATTTGAGTTTATTTGACCGCGAAAGCACCTTTTCGAGTACTATAAATCTAAAGTCGCCGATAATCTTATGCTTATTTAACGAGGTATATTGGCTGGTAATATCCACTTCGCCCTTGCGCACCAGTTCTTCTACCACCAGCCGAAACAGCACGTTGATCTTCGGTTCAACCCGGAAACCGAGCTTAAAA
>JBGTBV010000247.1:0-1545 GCA_041749185.1 Daejeonella sp.
TCTAATATTTTGTAATAGTCAATAAATTCCATGAAGAGAGAAGTTATAATACAGCCCAAGCAATACTAAACGTACCATTACAGTATAACAATGACAAAAATCATTCATAAATGATTAAATGTGACCTTAGCACACTTTAAATGTACGCTAAAATGCAACTCCTGAGTTATTGTTGGCAGTCGTATTTTTCATACCGGCCTCTGTATGCAGCGAAAAGCAATCGCTATGGCACTAAGTTTCACAAAGAAGTCCACAGGTTCACAAAGGATTATTTGTTCCGATTGATAATATTCGTAGCCTTAAATGGCTGACGACAAACGAAGTTATTGAAGAAACTATACTTATACCCTAACTACAAGACTACTCATAGACTTTCATTTCGCGCATAACGGTTTGCATGGTTTCTTTTGGGCCAATCCACTTCTCGATGTTCAGCCGGATCATTTCGATCATATCCTTTACGACTTCCTTTCGATATCCGAATTTAATAGCAAATATTTCACAGAGCCTTAATTCCTCGCCATGTATTTCCTTATCAACTGACATCATATGAACAAGGTCATAAAGCTGAAAAAACTTACGCTGTTCACTTCCCGGGACTTCAAAGCGAACCTTGGCTGTGCCCTCCTGTATTTCTTTCAATTCAGAAATTGAAATGTTATTCCTGAGAGCTGCGTACTCAAGCAGTCTTTGCTCTTCAATACCGAAGCTTCCATCAGCCGCAGCAATCTCAATCAGGTTTCGCATATGGCTTTTTGCTGTTGCCTTTCCCCCTTTGAATAGGTAAATGATATCGGTCACGTCCATAATCGAATAAAAATAAATTTCGAGTAAGATAGTTCAGGGAGTTCAATTCCGCTACTTTCTTCCGTCCAAAAACGGAACTAGAGCACTGAACTTGTGAAAAGAAATTTCTGACGGATTGATGTTTAATTTACTCCCCACTCCCTGAGACCTATTTTTCTGGTTCAGCAAACGACCTCAATAAAAACTTTTTGGACTTTCGTTCAAAATATCCAAGATAATACACCCTGCCAATCGTGAACAAAGTCTGCCCTATGGGCGCACTTTTATCATATTTATCGCCAAGAGAATCAATGAAGGTATTAATAATCTCGTAAGGATTTTCGGCTATTTGTCCAGGTTTATGTTCAAAGGTATCGGGATCGAAGAGACTTTTAAAAAAAACTGAAATTCCACTTTGCTGAACGACGAAACTCGAATACGTTGGATTGTAGGAAGGCATGTTAATTGTAACTGGCATGTTTGGCGGTCCAACTACCGTGGTTCCTCCATATACTAGAACACCGATGGTCGGATTGTTATAAAGTGGTTCGTAACTTCCGAGCGTAACATTTAATCCATCGATCCCACCATAAACTGCGATACCAGGATTGCCATGCGAAGTTTTTCGGAGAAATTGCTTTGTTTTCTCTAATTCCCGCTGCGCAGGGCTATATATATTCCGCTTCCCCTCCTGCATAAGCTCAGTGTTCCTGAAAGAAATCTCTTCATCCTTTGAGACCGCATATTTCTTCACTTCCT
>JBGTBV010000248.1:0-2988 GCA_041749185.1 Daejeonella sp.
ACCGCTTTGTCGATATCATTAACTATGAAATTAAGGATGGTGAAAGTAGCCGCAACGTGTTGATCTCCTTTGGGGTAAGCCATAATTCCCGTGCCGCCGGCAAGGTGAATTACAAGCGAATCCATTTCACCGCCGCTTACCTGCAAACCAAGGATTTCGCTGTAAAACTGTTTTGCTATTTGGGTGTCGTCAACAGAAAATCCGCTAAACGCTTTCATGTTTCTAAACATAATTTATGGGTGTTAATTATTGAAACCTTTGTTAAGATCGAAAAATAATCCTTTAAATTACTGCTCGCTTCCGGGCATTCCTTTTTCATCCATAAAGACAATTTCCCATTGGTGACCGTCTAAATCTTCAAAGCTGTGTCCGTACATCCAGCCGTAATCTTCAGGTTCGCGATAGATTTTACCACCTGCTCCAACCGCCTTTTCAATCATCTTATCTACTTCAGAACGGTTCTCGGCATCAAGTGCGATGAGCACCTCCGTAGTTTTCTTCGCATCCGCGATTTCCTTGCTGGTAAAATCGCGAAAACGCTTTTCCACGAGCAACATCACAAAAATGCTATCTGAAACGATCATGCAGGTAGCGTTCTCGTTTGTAAACTGCGGATTGAAATTAAATCCGAGTTTGCTGAAAAACTTTACCGATTCGTCTAAATTCTTAACCGGTAGGTTCACAAATATTTTGGAGGCCATAACTTTGAGGTTTTACAAACAGGGATTAAAAATTTGTCTGATTTAAAATTACAATCGGCTAATACGGTACTAATTGTCCGGGCTAATTGTCCTCCGCGAAAGCGGATTCTAAATCGGCTATAATAATTTTATCCATTTTTAGCATGGCATCCATCACCCGGTTGGCTTTTGCACGATCCGGGTTACCTAACAAGCGACCCAATATTGGGGGAACAATTTGCCATGAAACTCCAAATTTGTCCTGAAGCCAGCCGCAGCGGTTCTTCTCGCCGTCTGCAGAAAGCTTTTCCCAAAACCTGTCTATTTCATCCTGTGTTTCGCATTTCACAAACAAGGATATGGCCGGGGTAAAGCCGAAAGCATGTTCCATGGCGCTGTCCATAGCTGCAAATTCTTTTCCGCTAAGGGTAAACGAAGCGTACATAATTGTTCCTGTAGGGTCGTTATCTTCCTCACCGTAACGCTCTATCTGGCCAATGTGCGAGTTTTGGAAAATAGAAGTATAAAACTGGATGGCTTCTTCGGCTTTACCATGCTGCTTGCCAACAAACATCAAAGAAGGCGAAATTTTTTGATCTGCTTCACCAAGCATCAGTTGCCACGAAATCCCAAACTTGTCTTCCACCCATCCGTATTTTTCGCTGAAGGGATATTTATCAAGCGCCATGAACACTTTCCCGCCCACAGATAGCTTGTCCCATAAGCCGTCTATTTCCTGTTCGGTTTTGCAGGGGAGGAAGAAGGATATGGCGGGGGAGAAGCTGAACATCGATCCGCCGTTAAAGGCGATGAATTCTTGCCCGTTAATCTGGAAAGTTGCTGACATGACCGTTCCGTTGGGTCCGGGTATAGAAGTTAACTTAGAACAGTTTTGGATAGCCGAGCTGTAGAAATTCACCGCTTCTTCGGCATTGCCGTTAAACCATAAAAATGGAGTGATTTTCTGTTCATTTGCAACGCTGCGTTTTTCACCTTCCATCGTTGCTGTTTGATTTTCTGTTTCCATCATCGTAGGTTTTTTGGGGTTATTGTTCTGATAGTGTTTTTACTTTACTTAATGCTTTAGGCCACATCTCTGCAAACATATCTTTATACTCATCGGCAATGTCCAGATCCACTGCGAGTGCTGTCACACCGCCTGTTTCTTTAAGCGTATAATTTTCTGTCGCCCCGGCCCATTCCTTTACCTTATCGCTGCTCCGGTCTTCCACACCATCTTTAATCTCTCCCAAATGTTGGAATGACATGTATTCATTAGGCTTGTTAACTACAACCTTACTTACCATGCCGCAATTATTGGGATCAAGAAACTGTACTTCCGAACCTTCTTTCCAGTTTTCGGTTTCGGCAAACGAACCGTCGCAAAAAGCACTGGTCCATTCGCGGTAGCTGGCATCATCCCAAAGAACTTTCCATACCTTTTCTTTAGGGGCATTGATACTGGTTGAAAAATTTAGCTTTTCCATTATGATGGGTTTTAGTTTTTATTATAGGTTATCCTCTATCTATTTTCTGAGCTTATTGGTAATGAGGGGATTTTCTCTAATAAACTAAGTTCGATTGATTTTTATCCGTTTCAGCCTCATCAGCGGTTCATCGGGTGCGTTAACGATGGGAGCGACATCCTTTTTGTTTCGCCAGGGGCGAGACAAAAAGATATAGCGGACAGCGTGTTAAAACGCCCAAATTAATATCGACATCTTATGTATGGTTTTTATTAACTTTTGTGGTGCTAGTCAGGTTTTCCATTACCCTGAATTTTACAATTTTCGCTATCAGCTCCAATGGAAGAGATTTGTCAATTGGAAATTGTACCGATCCTTTTGCTCCTTTATACACACAAAGCTCTTTCTGAAACGCCTTAATTCCTGAAGGGGCTGGATAAAATCCGATATGGTTTTTGAATGCAGCGAAGTGAACCAGGTTGCCGCTTAGCTTAAAAGTTGGTATGGCATACTTGATTGTTTCTTCTGCAGCAGGCGCTGCCCCTTTAATTGTGACCCTCAGTTTTTCCAACATCTCCCGGATGTTTTCAGGAAAATCTTTTATGTATTCATCTATGGTTGCGGCTGTACTTCCGGGTTCATTATCCATTAGAATTGCTTTTTAAAGTTTACCTTTCAAGAATACCCTTTAATGTCTCCAGGCTTGTTTCTAAATCCTTGCCCAACATACTATCCATAAACAAATTCATAAAATTCATCGGGTACGGGTTTTTACCGTTCATTCCCCAGGTAACCCTGGTTTTATTTGCACTCAGCGGTTGCGTGCTGATGGGCGTGTAGGC
>JBGTBV010000249.1:0-2073 GCA_041749185.1 Daejeonella sp.
AAGGAGTAAGTGTTACCGGTTTTGATAATGCCAAACAGGTGTTTGTAAACAGTTGGATTGATAATTTGGGAACCGGAATGATGTATTCTGAAGGGAAATGGAACCAAGCCGATAACACAATAGAATACAAGGGAACAGCAGTTGATCCTGCAAGCGGAAAAGAGGTACAAGTTAGACAGGTTATGAAAATGGTAGACGATAATACCCAAACTTTTGATATGTACACCACCCGCGACGGCAAAGAATTTAAATCTATGACCATAACGATGAAACGAAAAATGTAGCCGAAAATCGTTTTCAAAATTTTCAAGCCGGGGTTCCGGCTTTTTTTTGAACTGGTATGAGATTCTCAATTAATTGAATTTATGGGCAGATTTTCTCAGCAAAATTGATAATGATCAACTTCTATAAACGTTCAATTAATATATTCGCCATTCTGGTTTCCATGTAATATTGCTAAATAACTTAGCTTTTCGGATGTTTCATTATATTTGAGCTCATTACTTTTAGAGATATGTATGCCATTGTTGACATTGAGACTACCGGGGGCCACGCAAGCGCCAATGGCATTACCGAAGTTGCCATTTATTTTCATGATGGAAAGAAAATAACAGAAAGCTTCCAAACACTGATCAATCCGGGTTTGAGAATTCCGTATTACATCAGTGCTTTAACCGGTATAAATGATGAAATGGTTGAAGGCGCTCCTGCTTTTCCGGACGTTGCCGCCCGCATATTTGAGCTATTGCACGATAAGATATTTGTTGCCCACCACGTAAACTTCGATTATTCGTTTCTTAAACACCATTTAAGTCTTGCCGGATTTAACCTGCAAACCAAAAAACTTTGTACTGTGCGCCTGGGCCGTAAAATACTTCCCGGCCTGCCGTCATACTCCCTCGGGAAGTTTTGTTTAAGTCTCGGTATCAGCAACAGTGCCCGGCACAGAGCCGGTGGCGATGCCGAAGCGACCGCCAAACTATTTTCCATTCTTTTAGAACGCGACATAGACGGCTTCATCCCTCAAGCTTTGAACGTTCGGTCAAAAGAGCAATCACTGCCTGCAAATCTCGCCAAAAGCGAAATTGAAAAGCTACCGTTGGTACCTGGCATTTATTATTTTCATAATCAAAAAGGCAAAGTTATCTATGTGGGAAAAGCAAAAAACATACAAAAACGCGTCTGTAGTCACTTTTCTAACAATAAACCCGGGAAACAAAAACAAGAATTCATTCGGGATACTTTTTCGGTAACTTTTAAACCTTGCGGAACAGAATTGATGGCGCTTATTTGCGAGGCGGCCGAGATCAGACGGTTATGGCCGGAGCAAAACCGGTCATTAAAACGCTATCAGCATACTTACGGCTTATATGCGTTTGAAGACCAAAACGGATATAAGAGATTGGCTATAGATAAAATCAAAAAATCCCTGCCCGCCCTGTATACTTTCAACTATCTGGTTGATGGACATTCAATGCTGAGATGTTTGATCAATGATTACAATCTCTGTTCACGGTTATGTTACCTGCAAAAGCAGATTACCTGCGAGGTAAATATGAAACCTTGCAGCGTTTGTACCGGCGAGGAAACCGCCCTGGCCTACAATAAACGCGTTGATATTGCTGTCAGTGGACTTCAGTTGTTGTTGCCGAGCTTTATTATTATTGATGAGGGCAGGGCCGAAAACGAAAAGAGCTGTGTGCTAATGGAAAAAGGGCGTTTATACGGTGCAGGATTTCTGGACGAAGTTCCTGATACCGGTAATCTCCAATTCTTAAAAGAAAAGCTGACACCCTATTCGTCCAATGATTATTTGAGAAATCTAATCAGCAATTACGCCCGGCAATTTCCTTCAAAAACCATCGCAATATAATCCGTTCAAACCTTTGCTGCGAGACGGTATTTCCACCATAAAGCTTCAGAAGTCAAATCATTCAACTTTGCCGAACATTTTTTTATACATTGCGGAGACAATCGAAACAGTTTTCTGAAGTCGGTGTTCAATCAATTAACCTTAAATTACAAGCAGATGAAAAAATCAATTTACTTGCTGGCTACAGCAATCTTACTTTC
>JBGTBV010000250.1:0-1946 GCA_041749185.1 Daejeonella sp.
ATAGAGAGCTTGATGCGTGGGTGAGTGAGCATTTTGCTTGAACCGTGTTTGAAACTGTTTTCCACAAAAGGTATCAAGAGAAGCGGAGCAATAAGCTTCCTTTCGGAGGAGCCTTCGATATTCGATGAATATTCTAGACGATCTCCATACCGTACGATTTCAAGCCCTATATAGTCTTCTAACATTTGAATTTCATTTTCCAACGGTACCAATTCTTTTTGACCGTCTGATTCCATGTAAGAGAAAATATTTGATAACCGTTCAATCATATCCCCTGCCAATGGAGATTTTACCAACGCGAAGGAATATATATTATTTAACGTATTGAACAGGAAGTGAGGGTTAACCTGCGCTTTTAATAAGAGTAGTTCAGCTTGGGTATTTTCTTGCGCAAGTATGATATTCTCTACCTGCTTATTGTGCCAAGCCTTTAGAAATTTCACAGAGCCAAAAACTCCGCAGCACACCATAGGACCATGTATCGCTATAAACAGTTTGGTAACTAAGTCCACCTTTATCGCAATTGTCAATGGTGGCACATTTAAAAAAGGGTTGATATACGAACTCATGAAGCCAACGACCAGGTAACCTAGCCCAAGCTGGACTATAATTGAAACGAAAAGAATGATTAGACCAAGGGTTGATTGTCCCGACAAAAAAAATTGAGGTACCAAATAGTAAACCACAAAATAGCAGAACGGAATGACACTTACTGACTGGGTTATTGTAATTAGGCAGTGCCCCAGAAGGATGCTGATCACTCCCTGTTCTTCTACATGTCGGACGGCGTTTAGACATGTGAGTGTAGATAGAAAAAACCACCCAATCCAGAAGAGGATATGCCGTTGGACTCTTTTGGAGACTCTGTTGGTAAAGATCAGGTCATTCATTGTCCCTACGTTATAATTTAAGCTCTAATTGCAACATGCAATTCTGCTCATCGTCTGTGATCTTAAGGGAGTGATTTTCCTGATAACAGGCAGCGAGTCGTTGGTGAACATTTTTAAGGAACAAATTACCTTTGAACACCTCCGGACGAAAAAGTTTCACATTACTTGTTCTTAACGTGAAAAAAAGAAACAGCCCACTGATGTTGAAATCGAGTACTATATCTGACCCTCGTCTGAAGGTAACAGCATCGTTTTCAAATAAACTCTCAAGGAGAGGCAATAGGGTCAACGGGGCAATTGTTTTGTTTTGAATGTCTCCCTGTTGAGTAACCTGAATATTCGTTATGGTATTAATTTCTCTTTCCAGCGTTAGATACTGCTTTATGATTTCAATTTCCTTAGCGAGCAATACAATTTTCTCGTCACATTCATATAATGTGTAACTCAGTAAATCGGAAAATGTCATGATTAGCTCAGACGATTTTGGGGACTCACTTCGTACGTGGTGATTAATTGATCGTAGTGTATGAAGTACAAATCGGGAGTTCAATTTTGATTTAAGAGCCTTGAGATCTTTTTCGATTTTCTGTTGCTGGAGTCTTTTATGTTCCAGATTTTCAAGATGCCATTTTTTCATGAGCTTCAGCGCACTCGCAAATGCGTTAATTGCCAACGTTAATCCCCAGCCATCCCATACGGCTATTTTTAGAAGGTGGAATGTGTTGAGTTTAACGAAATCACTTGGGGAATTAAGCCAAATCAGACCAATGGACATTAGTGGGTAAAGGATACTGAGAATAAGAACTGTGATGAATACCTGTCCGTATTTTTTTGTAAAGACATAGTTCGGTAATAAAAAATATAAAGTGAAGTAAGTCGAAAGAATGTAGAGAGGAAGGCGGCTAAAAAGTGATGGAATGTGATCAGCAAATTTCACAATCCAGATCTCAGATAAAACAATAAGCCAAAGAAAGAAAGCGAACCAAAACGTGATGTGTCTGGCGATTCTAAATAACGGTTGGTTCGAGAATATGATGTTGTTCCATTGCATATTTT
>JBGTBV010000251.1:0-1542 GCA_041749185.1 Daejeonella sp.
TATTGATAGTACTTACGGCCATTCTCTTCCCATTCCTTTTGGATGTAACCGGGAGCGACTGCAATCTGGTCCGCTTCCGTACTGATGACAGCCTCGAACGTTACGTAGTCGGCATCGTCATTAAAGAGCAGGTTGCTTAATCCCCGGGGATCGGTTTGAGGAGGTGCAACATAATCTTTTTTAGGAAGGCCGTATTTTTTTCTATCCTTATCGCTCGTCATTTGATCCCCGGGATAACCAAAGGATGGGAAAATATTCAGATCGAAGAACGTTCCGTTATAAACGATCTCCCTGGAAAGTCCGCTGTTGGGAAATCCTTTGTATCTGGCATCCATAACCACTTCCATTTTGGTCGTATCACCCGGATGCATGGTTTGTGGTAGCTTGTAAATAAAGAATCGGTTTATCTTATCTTCCATCACCAAAGTGGGCTCGCTATTTCCGATGGTAATTTTTTCAATGCGCGTATGACTAATAGGGCTCCCGATATTTAAAATCAGCGAATCGATTGGTTCACTGGTCTTATTAACAATGGTGAAAACACCACCGGCTTTTGCATATCGCTCTGTAGGAAAGATATCAACGTTTACTCTTACGTCAATTACTTTTGGCTGTGGTGCGAATTCATATTTTTTATACTTTTTTTCAAAGTCGGCGCTGATCTGTTTTCCTTCTTTACTTGTCCGATATATATTTAATACACTTACGTTGTAATATATAAATGCTCCGCAGCCCAGCCATGTAATAGTAAAGAACGTGAGGCCAAAAGCGACCTTATTATTGAATCGTTGCTGCGCCAATTTCCACCGCACTTCGAAGCTGGATTCGGCACCTCTGTTCCAGAATAAATTTCCAATTATGAGGAATATGATTCCAAGGCTTAACCAATAGACATTAAACCAGGTAAGCGGTTTTAGGAAATGGCCGAAGCCATTCATGTCTGACAGGACGTAGTTGGGGCTATAGCTGTAGAAGAATAGGTTGTAGTTTAATTCAGCGAAATTCCTGAACCCAAAAAGCGCAACCCAGATTCCGATTGAAATAACGTGTCCTACAAATTTATTGTTTACCAGAATGTGTACAATGAAGGCGAGCATTACCAACTGTATATATTCGGGAAGTTCAATCAGGTAGAGGTCGGTGAAATACATGCCAAACTCGAAATTGAAATATCCTTTTATTACCTGGTTGAAGACACCACACACAAGGACAAGGTTGACCAAAACGAAACTTATCAGCATGAGGGAAAGGAACTTCGATCCATAAATCACCCAGTTTGGAATAGGTAATGCATCGGAGATGTTTGAGTAGTTTACACTTTTATCACGGTGAACAACTTCGCCGGTATAAAAAATAATGATGATGAAAACGAAAATGATGTAGTTAAAGTCCTTGACCTCGAGCATGTAGTATGTCATCGGGAGGGAGGGAGTTCCGAAGATTGGTGAGCCGAACCATCCGTCAAGAAAAAGGAAGAGCACACCGGCAAGCAGTATAGCAATAAAATAAAAGTCCTTTATGATATTTCGGAATTCGAGGATT
>JBGTBV010000252.1:0-3198 GCA_041749185.1 Daejeonella sp.
TTAGGTTGGTTTTTATCAGGTCAAATTTACGCCCGCCCTGTCCACTTCATAATTAACCTATCAGACTTAACTTTTAAAATTTGCATTATTTACTACAAACAATTTTAATCCATCTACAAAGATTTGTAGCTTAATTGTTTAGTGCATGGGAGATCAAAAATTTACAATTTTTACTAATATTTATCCCGGGTCTTTTCAATTTTCACTGAAAGCCGACAAAATAACAGACGTAACATCATTCAGAGTTTAAGCTATGGGCCAAATAAACCAGCTCAACAGATTTTTAGAGGCGCAGGCAAGCATCTACCACACAGCCCTTGAGGAAATTAAAAGCGGGAGAAAACAAACGCATTGGATTTGGTTTATTTTCCCGCAGATAGCGGGTTTGGGAAGTACAGAAATATCTCTAAAATACAGCATCAGAACCTTATTTGAGGCAAGTGATTATTTAAGCCATCCGGTTTTAGGTACCCGGCTAAGGGAAATAAGCGGCGAACTTTTGAAGTTGCAAAACTTGTCGGCCTATCAGATTTTTGGCCCTCCGGATGATAAAAAACTGCGCTCTTGTATGACTTTATTTTGTCGGGTTGAGCCCCGGGAATTCCTCTTTAAAAGAGTATTGAAAAAATATTTCGCCGGAGAAGAGGATCAGCGAACACTTGAAATCATCGAAAGGTGATATTACCGGAAACTTTCTTTGTCTTGAAGATTTGCTGGCAACGGGCCAACAAATAAAACAAAAGCATACGTTTTTTAATTTCATTTATATAAGGACAAAACTAAATATGAATACACCACATGGCATTTATTGACTATTATCAGGTTTTAGGCATCGCTAAAAATGCCAGCGAAAAAGATATAAAAAGTGCCTACCGAAAATTGGCCCGCAAGCATCACCCGGATGTGAACCCAAATGATAAAGAAGCGCAGCATAAATTTCAGGAATTAAATGAAGCGAATGAGGTTTTGAGTGATCCTGCAAAGCGAAAAAAATACGATGAATACGGCAAAGACTGGAAGAATGCCGAACACTATCAGCAACAGGCAAAGCAAAATCGCCAACAAAGGGAAAGCTACAGTGGCGCAGAGGGAAACTCGGGTAGTTTTGATGAAAATGACTTTTCAGATTTCTTCGGGTCAATGTTCGGAGGTCAGGCCGGCGGCTTCAGCGGAAGCGCAAACCGGGCGAAATTTAAAGGGCAGGACTATAATGCGGAGCTTCAACTGAGCTTACGTGATGTTTACCAATCCCATCAGCAAACTTTAACGGTAAATGGCAAACACATCCGCATTACCATCCCGGCAGGGATTGAGAACGGTCAAACAATTAAAATAAAAGGTTACGGAGGTGCCGGAGTGAATAAAGGCCCCAACGGAGATCTGTACATCCGGTTTACCGTTAGCAACGACTCGATTTTTAAACGCCTTGGCAATGACCTTTACCTGAACAAGGAAATTGATTTATACACCGCGGTGTTGGGCGGACCGATAACCGCAGATACTTTTACCGGTAAAGTAAAACTAACTGTGCAGCCCGGAACGCAAAACGGAAGCAAAGTAAAACTAAAAGGAAAGGGTTTTCCTGTTTACAAAAAAGACGGCGAATTTGGCGATCTGTATGTTACCTTCAACATTGCCATTCCAAAAAACCTCACCGAAAAACAAAAGGAATTATTTACAGAATTGTCTAAATCTTGATTTTTGGGTTATGGCCGACGAACTATTAATAGCAGTGGATGACTTCTGCGAATGTCATCAAATTGAATTTTCATTTATCAAAAACCTGCAGGAATTCGGGATGATTACCGTAATAACCCGGCAGAATACCCATTACATTGAAGAAAGTGAACTTGGAAAGTTAGAGCGCATATTGCGTTTGCACGATGATTTGGAAATCAACGTAGAGGGAATTGATACCATTAATCATCTGCTGGTTCAAATAAATAATTTAAACGCGGAAATAACCTCGCTTAAAAACCGGCTGCGCAGGTACGAAGATTAAATAAACCCGCTATTTATTCGGGCGCTGCCGGTAATATTTCACAACTTTTACCGCAGTCATAATCGTTACGGCGAAAGCGATTAATCCCGCCAGGCCGTATATCCAGTCTACGGCACTTTTTAAAATCACGGTGAAAACAATCGCCACCAGAAAAATGGTGGCCACCTCATTCCACAATCGCAACTGGCCTGAACTCCAACGAAATACCTCCCGCTTTAACTGCCCAATTATACGCTGACAGATGAAATGATAGATGAGCAAGCCTGCTACAAAAGATAGTTTAATCTGCATCCAACCCGCACTAAAAAGTTCGGGATTGAGGTAGAGCATCGCTAATCCCGCCAGGACCGTTAACACCATAGCGGGCGTGGTAATATAATACCAGAGTTTATGCTGTATCAGCACAAACTGCCGCTTCAAAATGCTTCGTTCCGGTTCGGACTTCTCATTCGCTTCAACATGATACACAAACAACCGCACGATATAAAACAAGCCCGCCATCCAGCTAACTACAAAAATGATGTGGATAGCTTTTAGGTAGAGATAGGCCATTTTTAGTTGTTTTTTATTTGATAGATTCTTAGTTATGAATTTCAACTATAGCTTTTACCAGGCTATAAGCGTGCTAATAACCTTGATGAATGATATATACGCACAACGTAAGCTGTAGAACTATTTAGACGATAAACGATCCTGAAATTTTTAAGGAGGAATTCCCTAACAGCTTTGTTTGCAAATTCTGGAACTATTCTTCCTGCAAGAGGAGAACTTTTAATTAGTTCCGTCTTTTGAATGATTTGCTGAACGGTTAAATCAGCATAATACATAGAATCCTAGCTAATGTAATCATAAATGAGACGAAGATCAGCCAGGGATTTTTTTGTCCAGATTATTTTTTTGACCACTCTGAAACCTGTTTGATTACTTCGCTGTGTTCAACCACGTTTCCTTCTTCAGTATCTTTCAACCCTTCCTCTACTTTGTTTATAAAAATCAATCTTTCAATAAGATCATCTACCTGAAAGGTTTCAGGCATCTGACTGACAATATCAATAGCTTTGCTTTTTTCCATAAATTAAAGTTAAAGATTTAGGTTGATGAATATCTGAACTCCTTAATAACTTCAACTGCATACTTCACATTATCAAACGGAATATCGGGCATAATGCCGTGCCCGAGATTGAATATGAAACCGT
>JBGTBV010000253.1:0-3590 GCA_041749185.1 Daejeonella sp.
CCTCGAGTTGCTCTAGATGAGTTAATGCCAATGGCGACCTGTTCGGTAAGTTAAAAGTTTTTCGGATTTTATTCAAGACTCTAGAAGAACAAGGTGGAATACAGCATTTGTAAATTCTGAAAAAATTTTCATGGAATCGCGCCTAAGCCGTAATAGTTGGTCAAAATTGCTAAGTGGTCGCACGATCGGCTCGGACGATCTCGACGGGACAAAATGCTGCGGATATTTTCCTGAGTCTCAGTGCTGATCAACTAAACCACATGGACTGTGAGGATGTACTGATGCTCATATTCCCACGCCCCCTTTCACCTGGCCCTTTGTTGTGCCAAAACTATGCCTTGTGGTCGCAGAGGAGGTATAATAGAGTCAGATGCTTTCAGATATCATTAGATTTCCCATTTACTGTGGGTGGAATTTTGTACATCCAATCGGAATATTCTAGGTTCAATCTTCCGTGAACACCTCAATAAGGTTTCTGTTAAACTTTCTGAAGGCTTCCTGCTGATATCCTGGCTTGCTTAATCCCCAGGGCCATTGAATGGTTCCTGAGGAAAACACTTTTGCTCCTGCATCTGATTCAAAATATACGGCTTCGGCCAGTCCCTTTTCCCTCCTCACATCTATGGGATACCCCCTAAAAAGTATCTCAATCCTTTCTTCCGGGAGAAAAGGTATTTGGGAAATTCCTTGCTCCCAAAAACGATCTCCATCGGGACTCGGATCTGTATTATCCCATTCATACCCAATCAAATCGCCTATTGCCTCATTCTTTTTATAAAATGTTCCATTAAATAAGGGATTTTTTTCCGAATTCCCCACGACATAATACGGATATCCCCTGTGGCTATTTTGGCGAAACCATGAGTGGTACCCATTCCCCTTAAGCATGATCTCTGAACGTCGGTTTCCGTTTCGAAATAATCCAGTGGCATCAAGGATTGGATCTTGTCCCTGTCTGAAAATGATCGGATCCAGATTGTCCTTTTTATAACAGAGCATTTGTCGGCCACTAAAAAATTCAGGAACTGTGGAATTGGCATCCATGTACCGTATTTGGAAATAAGCCGTATTCGCACTCAGAAACAATGTGTTTCTCCCATGGAGAAAAATTCGAGCGTAAGTATTTGAAAATTCTTCTTTGCTCCAATATTCATCATGCCCCACAGAAATAAATAATGCATAATTTTTCGTATATTCGTCATTTTGATGAATGTCAAAGTCGGTTGCATAATGCACCGTTAGATTTAATTCTCGGGCTACTTCTTCCAACCACACAATATAATAATATTCCCATTCGAAAAATTCACTGGCAGTTGGTCTATCGAACGAGACGATATTACTTTTTTCCCCCATGATTAGGTTTTCGTATAGATTAGACCCTCCCCAGAGATTATATGCTTGATAGGTATTGGTGCTCAGCTTGACTAAAATATCCCCATGCGGAAGGCTTGGAGTGACGACCATATAAGCTATATTTGCATCCCGTTTTCCGGATTGTTCAACGAAATCGATGGTGTAGTAACCGGACAACCAAGTTGATGTGGGTATGTCCTTCACGGAAATTGGCCAATTGAGTCCAATCGCACTCGCAGCCTGGTAAATACTTTCTTGCGGCACTTGTATGGATTCGCTTTCCCAAATTTTTATGCGGTCCCTTTGCCCGTAATTGCCAATTCGAAAGATTTCTATGTGGCCATAAACGGTTGTATCGATGGGATCAGTTGAGAGCATGATATTAAACGTTTCACCTGGTTTAATGCTGTGACGATCAACGTATCCCCATACCAGACGTTGTTGAATGTCGCTGTTCCAAACTAAATTTCTGTTGTGACTTTCAATTACATTCTTATAAATCGTTAGCAACGGCGTGGGTAAATTTTTTTCAATTAAAAATACCATCTTATCGGTTCGGGTGAAAGAATTCGGTAGAAAGTCAAAATCGAATGCTAATTTAAAAACTGTCAATACCAGTATACAACCTATCACCGTTACGAAAATTAAGGCTGTGCGCTGAATGACTTTTGTCATACATCTACAGTACAGCAATGCTCATCGATTAAAGCCTTCTCTTCTTATCAGAATTTAAATGATTTTGAGTGACACCTGTATGAGATGCTCTCGCGCTAATACTTGCTTATACAAGGACAATCTCTTGACCCTTTAACAGCCCAATCAGAAATTTTCTCAGTTAGCCGAAAATTCAACCTTTTGGTGGAGGGTCTCCCCTTTGTACCCGCACTCAATTCCGGAAGAACCCAAATTATTTCGCAAACCATCAGCCCCAATTTTTGCCATTTCAAAATCCCCTATGATTTTTTCTATTGTTTTTTTATACTCCTTCTCGAAATTTTCCATCGTATGATTCGCCCTGGCAAATTCCCAGGCTTTTCTGGACATTTCTCTGAGGTCCCGTTCGGAACGAGTCGAAATTTGACGAACGGCCATCTGAATCGTATCGATTGAGCAATCATCTAGAAGTACACCCTCGTCCTTACCTATATCAACAGCGGCTTCATAGCTAATAATAGGAATAAGTCCGGCATGCATACACGTCAATACCGCGCCGGAACTCGTTTCAGAACTTGATGGAAAAACTAAACCGATGCAGCGATTTACCAGTTCGGTAAATTCAGCGCTTTCAACATTCATCCATCCGTAGGTATGAATATTGGGAGTATGATACAATTCCTGAAAATAGGCCTGCTCAAAATCTTTTTCTTTCCCCACCGGACCACACACCGTCAAATGATATTCCGACATTCCGGCAAAAGCTTCCAACACCAAATCAAGCCCTTTATGAACCAATCCATCACTTCCCATCCATAAAAATCGGGATCGACAGGCATTAAAATCTTTTGAATCCGACCAGTAATAATTAAACGGAACTGCATTTGGAAGAAGGTAGATGGGCTTCCTAGCATATTGAAAACATTTTTTACTAAACTCAGAAAAAACCACAATACAGTCTGCATGTTCAATTGCTCTGGCAAAATTGGGTGCCATGTTTCTTTTGGCATCCAACGTCACATGTCTCCTCTCCTGTAATTCCAAAAGACGTTTCGTTTCAGCAAAATTAACAAAATGGGGATGGGAATTGGTCGCAAGAAATATTTTGATGCAGTCCTTATCAAGTAAGGGGGCGATTCGTTCAAAGTTTCTTCGTGAATTAATAAACAATGAATATTTCTTTTTAGGAAGATACCTATCATTTTGACTACTGATAACATCGACGGTGAATCCGAGATCAATAAACGCTTGTGCCATTATGACTGACAACTGACGGTCATAATGATAGTTAGGAATTGGGTGACCGGGTTTAATTAAAAATAGTTCAATTCTATATGAGAAAAGCACGTGGCCTCGAACAGGCCTATCGGGCCTCAAAGAAATCACGTTATAACGCAGAGGCGGGTTCAATATTCCGAGGATTTTTAGAATAATTTCATCACATTTGATCAGTATTTTGGTCGGATACTTTTTTATCACATACTTTAAAAAAGCGGCTGTCATCGTTAAAAAGCTTGTGTTGGACTTGCTGCAATTCCGTAAGTTTACTTTCCGCTTAGGCTGGCATTCACCCATCAATGGCC